>SKKV01000047.1 GCA_007123575.1 Wenzhouxiangella sp. | reverse complement strand
CGCTGAATCATCTGGGCATGACGCGTAAGGCTTTGGTCGCGGCTGGCGCTGGTGATCAGTTGGGCCGCGCCGCGCACCCCGGCCAGCGGGTTGCGCAGCTCGTGGGCCAGGGCGCGGCTGAGCAGGGTCATCGCCTGCTGGCGGTCGGCCCGCTCGGTCATTTCGCGCTGGCGCAGTCGTTCGGTCAGCGGGTGCAGTTCAATCAGTACGTCATCGCCGCTGGCCTGCAAGGTTGCATCCACCGGCTGCCCGCTGCCTTCCAGACCGCCTTCCGAAACCTGGATCGTGCGCCCATGGTCGGCGACCTGGCGACGCCAGCTGGCCAGCGATGGCGACAGATCGCCCAGCTGCTGACTGGCAACGTCGCGCACGCGCTTGCCCAGCAGGCCAGCGGCAGCCCGGTTCAGCCAGCTCACCTGGCCGTCTGGGTCAACCCGAATCAGGCCGGTCACGAGGTCGTCCGGGTCCACTGGCCCCATGCGGGTATTATCTGGCGTTCTGCTCGATCGTGAAGGTGACCGTTTCCGTTTCCGCCAGCACGCGCCCGCTGGCCGTCTGCAGCTCGGCCCTGAGGCTGTTTTCTCCGGGCTCTATCGCAGAGATGCTGGGGTTCATGGTCTGGATTGGTGCCTGCTCCAGATCGTTGACGTAGAGGATGATCACGGCGGTGGGCGGGATCTGGATGTCGCTGCCCAGATCGACCTCCAGCGAATCGCTCTCGGTAAAGATGCGCGCATTGTTTTCAGGAGACAAGATACGGAAATTAAGCCCGGGTGCCTGCGCGCTTGCCTCAGCTTCGGGCACCGGCATTGGTTCTGCATCCTCACCCATGACGTTGATCTCGGGCAGGTTCATGGGTCGAGCATCGTCGCTGGGCTTCTGATCGGTATAGGTCACGTTGCCGTGCTCGTCGACGATCTTGTAAATGGGCTGAGCTGCCAGCGGCAGGCTGACAAAAAGCAGGGCCAGCAAAACAATCAAAATTCTCATGGTCAGGTCCAGAGGCAGGTCGCACACGCCATTGTAGAGCAAACGCCGGTTCGACAGCCCAAGCCGGCCAAAAGCTCCCCTCCTCTCACCTCTTCCCTTCTTCCCTTCTTCCCAAAAAAAGGCCGGGCAAGAGCCCGGCCAAAGATCCTCCAAGATAGACGCTTCGGGGTAGAGGGTCAGGAGGAGTAGTACATATCGAATTCCACCGGGTGGGTGGACATACGGAAGCGGGTGACTTCCTGCATCTTCAGGGCGATGTAGCCGTCGATCAGATCGTCGGAGAAAACATCGCCGGCCTTGAGGAAGTCGCGGTCGGCATCCAGGGCTTCCAGAGCCTGGTCCAGGGCGTGGCAGACGCGCGGCAGATCGCGTTCTTCTTCCGGCGGCAGGTCGTAGAGGTCTTTGTCCATCGGCGCGCCCGGGTCGATCTTGTTGATGATGCCGTCGAGGCCAGCCATCATCATCGCGGCGAAGGTCAGGTAGGGGTTGCCAGCCGGGTCACCGAAGCGCACTTCGATACGGCGAGCCTTGTCGCTGGCCACCCACGGCACCCGGCAGGAGGCCGAGCGGTTGCGGGCCGAGTAGGCCAGTACCACCGGCGCTTCGAAACCCGGTACCAGGCGCTTGTAGCTGTTGGTGGTCGAGTTGGAAAACGCGTTGATGGCGCGGGCGTGCTTGAAGATGCCGCCGATGTAGTGCAGGGCGGTTTCGCTCAAGCCGCCGTAGCCGTCGCCGGCAAACAGGTTGGTGCCGTCCTTGGACAGTGACTGGTGAACGTGCATGCCGGACCCGTTGTCGCCGACCAGCGGCTTGGGCATGAAGGTGGCGGTGCGACCGTGCATGTGGGCCACGTTCTGAATCACGTACTTCAACGCCAGCAGCTCATCGGCCTTGCGGGTGAGCGAGTTGAAGCGGGTGCCAATTTCGCACTGGCCGGCGGTGCCAACCTCGTGGTGATGCACTTCGACGGGAATGCCGATCGACTCCAGGGTAAGGCACATCAGACTGCGCAGATCGTTCAGCCCGTCGACTGGCGGCACGGGAAAATAACCACCCTTGACCTTCGGGCGATGGCCGTGGTTGCCGTCTTCGTACTTCTTGCTGGTGTTCCAGGCAGCTTCTTCAGCGTCGATCGAGAAGAACGAGCCGGAGATGTCGTTTTTCCAGCGCACGCTGTCAAACACGAAGAATTCCGGCTCGGGGCCGAAGTAGGCCGCGTCGGCCACGCCGCTGGCTTTCAGATAAGCCTCGGCGCGTTTGGCCAGCGAGCGTGGGCAGCGCGTGTAGGGCTGCATGGTGGCAGGCTCGAGGATGTCGCAGTTGACATTCAGCGTCTTGTGCTCGGCAAAGGGGTCGAGAAAGGTGGCTTCGGTATCCGGCATCAGCACCATGTCGGAGTCGTTGATGCCTTTCCAGCCGACGATGGAGGAGCCATCGAACATCTTGCCATCGGTCAGCAGTTCTTCGTCAACTGCCGAGGCCGGCACGGTCACGTGCTGCTCCTTGCCAAGCGTGTTGGCAAAGCGAAAGTCGACGAACTCGATCTCTTCGTCGCGGATTTTCTTGATTACTTCATTGGGCGTCATGTTGTACGCGTCCTTGGTTTGGGTGGAGACACGGATACAACAGAGCAAGAATCGCGCCAATAGTGCGGCGCATGAAAATCAGGGACTTGGCTTCGGGTGGTTTTTGCTGTTGCTCAAATGGTCAACAGCAGTTGTTTGGAAATTGAGCAGTTCGGGTTGGGTTTTGGGTTTGGGTTTGGGAGGGGCATCGGCGGGTATCCGCCAGGTCACGGCCTGACCGGGTGAGCGGCTTTGCCGATGGGGTCGGTTTTGGTGGCCTTGGGTCCGGTAGGGTTGACTCGGTGAGTCTCTTATCGCCGGGGCTTCGATCGGGCCTGGTTGCCTGCTGATGGCCAGGGGCGGGCCTGTTGCCATCCTCCGCACCCGGTCAGGCCGCGATCTGGCAGATACCCCCCGCTGCGAGAGTTGGGAGGATGCGGCAAGAAATGCCCACCGAACCATCGAGACCCCGCGTCAACCCTCTTTTTGTAGCCCGGCCCAGCACAGGTTGGAGAGATGATGCGGCTTGCCGAAGGCAAGAAGCGTTATCTCGGAAACCGCCCGTGCGTGCGGCCGGGGACCATGCGCGTTGAACCACCATCGGTGCGGACACGGCATCGGGGAATCCTGCATCCGCAAGCGAAAATCAAGCCTTGACGATGAAT
>SKKV01000237.1 GCA_007123575.1 Wenzhouxiangella sp. | reverse complement strand
TCCCATGAAGGAGAAATCATCATGAAAACTGCGCTGGTTACGGGTGCCAACCGCGGCATCGGCCTGGAGCTGGTTCGACAGCTGAAGGCAAAAGGTTTTGAACTGATCGCCGTGTGCCGCGACAGCTCGAGCGAACTCGATGCAGAGTCCATGCGCGTGGAAAGCGGCATCGATGTAACCCGCCGTGAAGATCTCACCGAGCTCAAGCGGCGGCTGGGCGATACGCAGCTGGATCTGCTGGTCAACAACGCCGGACTGCTTAGAGGCTCCAGCCTGGCGGGTATTGAAGATGAGCTTGATGACTGGCGCGCCCAGTTTGAAGTCAACTCCCTGGCGCCGATCCGGGTCACCAGTGCCCTGGCCAACAATCTTGCTTCCGGTGCCAAGGTCGTTGTCATTACCTCGCGCATGGGCTCGATTGCCGACAATACCTCGGGTGGCCAGATGGCTTATCGAATGTCCAAGGCAGCCGTCAACGCGGCCACGGTTTCACTGGCCCATGATCTCAAGGAACGCGGCATCGCGGTCGGCCTGCTCCATCCAGGCTATGTGCGCACCGGCATGACCGGCAACACCGGCCATATTGACCCCCATGAGGCCGCCGCCGGCCTGATCGCCCGGATCGAAGAGCTGAACCTGGAAACCACCGGCAGCTTCCACCACGCCAACGGCGAAGCACTGCCCTGGTAAATGGTACCTGCGGACTAAAAACCTGACTAACCGCAAAGTCTACAGACCCTTTACCGAGCCCGCTGTCGGCGTACGAACAGAGAAAATCTTTTGGACGCAAAGGGGCGAAGCAGCCAAGAAGCCAAGCAGCGTAAATCCATTAGAACTTTTGCGTCTTGGCTGCTTCGCTGCTTTGCGTCCTGAAAGGTTTTTTCTTTTCGCGCTCCGACCGAGAGCACCGAATTGGGCTTGGCTCTTTGCGGTTAGCGATTTTCTAAGAAACGATTATCGCCCCAAACGCTCCTGCTCGCGCAGGAGGCGTACCCAGGCCTGGTAGCGGGCAGGGGGGATCTGGCCGTCTTCGCTGGCTGAGCGGATGGCGCAGCCGGGTTCGGTGAGGTGGCGGCAGTTGCGGAAGCGGCAGCTGGCGTCCAGGGCGGCGAATTCGGGAAATCCGCGTTCCAGTTCTGCACTTTCCATGGTCCAAAGGCCGTATTCCCATACACCTGGCGTGTCGACTAGCCAGGCGCCGGTGGGTAGACGGTGCAGGGTGGCGCTGGTGGTGGTATGGGTGCCCTTGCCGGTGACGCGCGACAGCTCGCCGGTCTGCCGGGCCAGGTCGGGAACCAGGGCGTTGAGCAGGGAGGTCTTGCCAACGCCGGATTGGCCGGCGAGCAGGCTGACCCCGCTGGCAACGATATCCGCTAGCTCGCCGAGCTCGGGCTTTGGCTGGCAGCGACAGGGGATGACCGGGATGCCCAGGTCAGAAAAGCTGGCCAACTCATTGAATGGCGGGCGGTGCGGTACTGGTAGATCGGATTTGTTGATCACGATCACTGGCCGAATACCGCGAATCAGGGCGGCCGCCACGTAGCGGTGCAGCAGGTCCGGGCTTGGTGCCGGTTCGGCGGCAATCACGATCAGAGCCCGGTCCAGGTTGGCGGCCAGCGGCTTGAAGCGACCGCGGTTGTCACCGCGTCCGAATTCGTTGGTTCTGTCCTCGATCGCCGTCAGCGTGCCGAATTGATCCAGATGGATTCGGTCACCGGGCAGTGGCCGGCCAAGACGGCGCGGGAAATGAAAGGCAGTCAGCTCGCCCGAGTCGGTGGTGGCGACGCCGCGGTTGCTGTGGGCCTCGATCACCAGCGCCGAGCTTGTCATGTGGTGCTGCTTCGTTGGTATAGTGCGGCGACCTGAACGACCGAGCGAGCCGCTTGATGAACGAAGAGAACCTGGTCTGGATCGACCTGGAGATGACCGGCCTTGATCCGCTGCGCGACACCATTATCGAAATTGCCACCATCGTCACCGATGCCCAGCTCAACGAAGTGGCCGAGGGACCGGTAATTGCGGTGGCCACGGCGAAAGAGCGCCTGGACGCGATGGATGAGTGGAATACGCGCACCCACGGCGAATCCGGCCTGATCGAACGCTGTCTGAACAGCCGAACTGACATGGCCGAGGCCGAGCGCCTGACCCTGTCCTTTCTCAGTGATTACGTCCCCGAGGGTACCTCGCCGATGTGCGGCAACTCGATCTGCCAGGACCGCCGATTCCTGGCCCGCTGGATGCCGGGGCTGGAGGCCTGGTTTCACTATCGCAACCTGGATGTCAGCACCGTCAAGGAGTTGGCCCGGCGCTGGGCACCGGACATCGCCGAGGGCCTGGTCAAGGATTCCAGCCATCAGGCGCTGGCCGATATTCGCGACTCGATCGACGAGCTTCGCTACTACCGGCGCCACATGGGCGCACTGTCCGGTCTCGATCAATCCTGACTGGCGGCCAGTCGGCGCCAGGTGTCGACCACCGTGTCCGGGTTCAAAGACATGCTCTCGATACCCTGATCCATCAGCCACTGGGCCAGGTCCGGATAGTCTGACGGCCCCTGGCCGCAAATGCCGATGTACTTGCCCTGCTCGCGACAGGTCTTGATCGCCATGCTCAACAGCGCCTTGACGGCACCGTCGCGCTCATCGAAGCGGTGGGCGACCAGGGCCGAATCACGGTCCAGGCCCAGGGTGAGCTGGGTCATGTCGTTGGAGCCGATCGAGAAGCCGTCGAAATGCTCGAGGAACTGCTCGGCCAGCAGCGCGTTCGAAGGCAGCTCGCACATCATGATCAGCTTGAGCCCGTTTTCGCCGCGCTTGAGGCCGAATTCTTCCAGTACGGCCACTACGTCGCGCGCTTCGTCGACGGTACGCACGAACGGCACCATCGCCCAGACGTGGGTCAGGCCCATCTCTTCGCGCACCTTTTTCAGCGCCTTGCACTCCAGTTCGAAGGCGGCCTTGAACTTGTCGTCAACGTAACGAGAAGCGCCGCGCCAGCCGATCATCGGGTTTTCCTCGTCGGGCTCGTAAGGTTCGCCGCCGATCAGGTTGGCGTACTCGTTGCTCTTGAAGTCCGATAGACGCACGATGACCGGATTCGGTCCGAACGGCGCGGCGATCGTGGCGATACCTTCGGCCAGTTTGTCGATGTAGAAGCTGACCGGGTCGCCATAGCCGGCGATACGGCGGTCGATTTCGGCTCGCACATCGTCGTTCTGGCGGTCGTATTCCAGCAGCGCGCGTG
>SKKV01000260.1 GCA_007123575.1 Wenzhouxiangella sp. | reverse complement strand
GAAAAGCGGATGCTCGAAATCATCGCCAACGGCAAGCCGGAAACCCCGTTCATGCAGTTCGGCGACACGGTCAAGATCGAGATGAAGGCCAAGGATGGGGACTCGATCTTCGGGGCGATTGAACAGCGCGTAGTGCAGTACCAGCGTTGAGTTCTGGGAAAGGTTTCAGGGTTCAGGGTTCAGGTTTCAGGAAAATCGGGCTCGGACCCCCTGAAACCTGAACGCTGAAACCTGAACCCTTGACCCAAAATTCCGCCATGACTACCAAGCCCAAACTCGTCCTTTATTCCTACTGGCGCTCGTCGGCCAGCTACCGTGTCCGCATGGCGCTGAATCTCAAGGGTCTGGACTACGACATCCGCCCGGTGCACCTGGTCAAGGACGGCGGCCAGCAGCATTCAGCTGAATATCTGAAGCTGAATCCGCAGGGACTGCTGCCAACGCTGGTAGACGGTGAAACGGTGATTACCCAATCCCTGGCCATGCTCGAATATCTGGAAGAACGTCATCCCGCACCTGCCCTGATGCCGGCCGATGCCGCCGGACGGGCCAGGGTACGTGCGATTGCATCGGCGATCGCCTGTGACATTCACCCGCTCAACAACTTGCGCGTACTCAAATACCTGGTCACGGACATGGGTGCCAGCGACGAGGACAAACTGTCCTGGTACCGGCACTGGACCGAGTCCGGACTGGGCGCAGTGGAGCTACTGCTGGCTGATGGCGCCGGCGATTTCTGTCACGGCGATGAACCGACCATTGCCGATTGCTGTCTGTTGCCTCAGGTCTATAATGCCCACAGATTCAACTGTGACCTATCCGGTTTCGAGGCCATCAGCCGTGTTTGCACCAATCTCGAAGCACTGGATCCGGTGCGTCTGGCTGCCCCCGAAAACCAGCCTGACGCTTGAGTAATCCCGGGGCGAAACGTCTCCGGGTCTGCCGAATCAAGATGAAACGCGAGACATGATCCGTCGACTGAAAAACAAGTTCGTTTTCGCCGTCCTGGCCGCCATACTGGTGGCCGGATGCGCTACCACCCCGCCCGACCCTGGCCTGTTGGACAACGCCCGCAGCGCCATTGCCCAGGCCGAAGCCGCGGGGGCCAGCGAATACGCGCCGCTGGAGCTGCGCTTCGCCCGCGAGCGACTCGACAGCGCCCGCTTCGAGATGGAACGCAACAACGCCACCGCCGTTCGACGCCTGGCGGACGAGGCTGAAATCGAGGCTCAGCTCGCCCTGGCCCGCACCCAGGCTGCCCTGACCCGTGCCGACCTGGCCCAGCGCCAGCGCGACCTGGAGCGACTCAAATCCGATCTGGTCGAGCTGTTCGGCCCGGAGTTTCTGGAATGAATCTGAGAAACTTGACGACGCTTGGCCTTGCGGCCATGTTCCTGATCGGCTGTGCCGCTCAAACCCGCGACGACGGCGCCCTGGACAACCTGCGCGCCGACCTCGACAGCCTGCGCGGAGACAGCGAGCTGGTCGAGCGCGTGCCGCTGGCCGTGGCCGACGCGGAACGCGCAGTGCGCCAGGCCGGCGCCGACGGACTCACCGAGGAAGAACGCAATCACCGTGTCCGCCTGGCTGAGAAGCGGATCGAGATTGCTCGCGCCGAAGGCTTTCGCGCCCAGGCCCGAACCCAGATCGAACAGATTGATGAGGAGCGGACTCGCCTGCTGCTGCGCGCCAGCCGAATGGAAGTCGAGCAGGCACGCGCCGAGGCCGAGCAGGCCAGGCGCCTGAGCGCCCAGACCCAGGAAGAGATCGAGCGCACGCGCTTGCAGGCCATGACCGCCGAAGAGCTGCGCGAGGAAGCGGCCCGGCGTGAACGCGAAGCTCGCGAGGAGGCCGACGCTGCCCGGCGCCTGACCGAAGCCCAGGCCAGTGAAATCGAGCTGGCCCGGCGCGAAGCCGAGCTGGCCACCCAGGCCGCCGATTCACTGCGCCGGCGACTGGAACTGATGGAATTGCGCCAGACCGATCGTGGCGTTGTTGTCACCCTGGGCGACGTGTTGTTCGAGACCGGCCAGACTGACCTGGCAGCGGCTGCGCGCAGCAACCTGGAAGACGTGGTAGAGCTGTTGCAGAGCGAACCGGACAAGCGCATCCGTATTGAAGGTCACACCGACTCAACCGGGCCGGCCAGCGTCAACCTGCGTATCTCGCAGCGGCGCGCCGATGCCGTGCGCGACGAGCTTGTCGCCATGGGCATTGATTCCGACCGGGTGCAGACGGTCGGCATGGGTGAAGATTTTCCGATTGCCAGCAACGACAGCAGCGAAGGGCGCAGCCGCAACCGCCGCGTCGATGTCATTTTGCTCGACGACTGAATCAGGAAACTTGATCCATGGTTGAGCCCTTGCAGTCAGCTCGCGGCAGGGGTATAAAGGAGTCATCATGGTGGAAGAACCCAGCGGCTCAACCGAAGCTTCCGGCCCACACACCTGCCAATATGCCGGAAGCATTCTGACCAAGGCACCCCCTTCTCCCCCTCATTGCGGGCCAGCTTGGCTCGGCCCGAAACCCTGCCAACCGCCCACTGTCGGTCGCGGTCAGGCTTTAACCATTGACCCAGAAAATCAAGGAGTCAGCCCATGTTCGAACATCGCAAGGATCAGATGGAAGCACTTCTGAAAGTCAACGAAGAGTTCCGTCGCTTGTACAACCATCACCAACAACTTGAAAAGCGCGTCATCGCTGCAGAAAACGGCACGGCGCCGATGGAAGACCTTGCGCTAACGCAAATGAAGCGGGAAAAACTCAAGACCAAGGACCAGCTCGCCCGCATCATGGACCAGGCCCAGGCGGCCTGACCAACCAAGCAACCAACCCCGGCTCCGGCCGGGGTTTTTTCTTCCCCAAACCGATTTGGCAGACCTAAACTTGCCCGATCGCGCACCATCGGCTATCGTGGCCGGCTTAACCGTCAGCGGCCAACACAATGCCTGTTTACCAGAACGTACTGGAGCTGATCGGCAATACGCCGATCGTGCGCGTCAACCACCTCGATACCGGTCCCTGCGAGCTGTACCTGAAGCTGGAAAGCAATAACCCTGGCGGCTCGATCAAGGACCGAATCGCTTTGAAAATGATCGAAGCCGCTGAAACCCGCGGCGAACTCAAACCCGGCGCGACCATTGTCGAGGGCACGGCCGGCAACACCGGTTTAGGTCTCGCCCTGGTCGCGGCCCAGAAGGGCTACCGGCTGATTCTGGTGATCCCGGACAAGATGAGCCGGGAAAAAATCTCCAATCTCAAGGCCATGGGAGCCGAGGTGGTCATCACCCGCTCCGATGTCGGCAAGGGCCACCCCGAGTACTACCAGGATCTGGCCGCTCGCATCGCCGGCGAAACGCCCGGCAGCTACTTCATCAACCAGTTCGGCAACCCGGACAACCCGCTTGCCCACGAAACCTCCACCGGCCCGGAAATGCTCGAGCAGATGGATGGAAAGCTGGATGCCGTGGTCATTGGCGTTGGCTCCAGCGGCACGGTCACCGGCCTGTCGCGCTACTTTGCCGAGGCTGCGCCGGACCTGGAGCTGGTGCTGGCCGATCCGGAAGGCTCGATCCTGGCCGACTACATTGCCACCGGCAAGGTCAGGGACGATGCCGGCGGCTGGCTGGTCGAGGGCATCGGCGAAGATTTCCTGCCCTCGATCAGCGATTTCACCCGGGTTACCAAGGCCTACAGCATCTCCGACCGCGAAAGCTTCGCCACCGCACGCGAACTGCTGCAGCGCGAGGGGCTGATGGGCGGCTCGTCAACCGGCACCCTGGTCGCCGCTGCGCTGCGCTACTGCCGCGAGCAGAGCGAGCCGAAGCGCGTTCTGTCCATGGTCTGCGACACCGGCAACCGCTACCTGTCCAAGGTCTACAACGACCACTGGATGCGCGATCACGGCCTGCTCGAAACCAGCAATCACGGCGACCTGCGCGACCTCATTGCCCGCCCCATGGCCAGCCGAGATGCGGTCACCGTCGGCCACCAGGAATCGCTGGCCAACGCCTACAAGCGGATGATGCTCTACGATATTTCGCAGCTGCCGGTGATGGACGGCGAACGGATTGTCGGCATCGTTGATGAATCCGACATCCTGCTGGCCGTCTTTGAGGACGATTCGCGCTTCGCTGAGCCTGTGGCCAACGCCATGGTCCGCGAACTGGAATCGGTCGACTACAAGGCCTCCATCGACGCCCTGCTGCCGATTTTCAACCGCGACCATGTCGCCATCGTCATGGACGGCGAGCGATTCCTGGGCCTGATCACCCGCGTCGACCTGCTCAACTACCTGCGCCGCCGCGATCAGATCCGACGCGAAGGCTGAAGGACCGACTTACCCGGCCGGTGGCTGCCAGTCGCCGGTCTCGGCCCAGGCCTGCAAAGCCACCAGCCAAGGCTCAATGTCCAGCCCCTGCTCGGCCAGCCAGGCATCGTTGTAGTAGCTGTCGCGGTAGCGCTCGCCACCGTCGCACAGCAGGGTTACCACGCTTCCGCGCTCGCCGCGCCGCCGCATTTCGCTGAGCAACTGCACCGATCCGATCAGGTTGGTACCCGTCGAGCCGCCGCACTTGCGCCCCAACCAACCTTCGAGAAAGCGAATCGCGGCCATGCTGGCTGCATCCGGGACGCTGATCATGCGGTCGATGACCGTGGGCACGAAGCTGGGCTCGACTCGGGGCCGGCCTATGCCTTCGATGCGCGAGCTCAGCGCCAGCCTCAGGTCACGACGGCCGCTTCGGTAGGCTTCGTGAAAAACCGAGTGTTCCGGGTCGACCACGCACAGTTCAGTCGGACAGCCGGCAAAGCAGCGCATGCGCATGTAGCGCCCCAAGGTGGCGGCCGTGCCGCCGGTGCCAGCCGAGACCACCACCCAGCGCGGGTGCGGATCAGGCTCGCGCGCCATCTGCGAAAACAGGCTCTCGGCGATGTTGTTGTTGCCGCGCCAGTCGGTCGCCCGTTCGGCATAGGTGAACTGGTCCATGAAATGCCCGCCAATCTGATCGGCCAGGTGCCGTGACTCCTCGTTGATGCTGCCGGCCTCGACCAGGCGACATTCGCCACCGTAAAACTCGATCTGGGCAATCTTTTCGCGCGAGGTGGTCGCCGGCATCACGGCGATAAAGCGCAAGCCCAGCAGACGCGCAAAGTAGGCCTCGGAAACCGCGGTAGAACCGGAACTTGCTTCGATGATCGGGGTATCAGGGCCGATCCAGCCGTTGCACAGCCCGTACAGGAACAGCGAACGGGCCAGGCGATGCTTGAGACTGCCGGTGGGATGGATCGACTCATCCTTCAGATATAGCTGCCAGCCCTGCCAGGCTGGCGGCATGTCCAGGCGAATCAGGTGAGTATCAGCCGAGCGGGTAAAGTCCGCCTCGATCGAACGAATGGCCTCTACCACCCAACGCCCACGATCCCTCTTCATGGTCTTGATTCCTGTACCCGACAAACCGGCACAGTCTACCCGCAATCCTTCTGTCCCCTCTCCCGGTTTACCTCCCTCATAACACTCCAGCCTCAAGTCCCGCCGCCATGGTCGCCCCCAACTCCCTGCACTGATCCAGAAACTCATCGCGCCACTCACCGCGACAGATCAGCGGCGGCTGTGCCAGCTTCCACTTCAGGCCGCCGCATATACTCTCGATCGCCCGCCGCGTGCCGGTACCGTCCTGGCCGGCGCGCACGTAGAAGGCGAAAGGCAGTGCATCAGTCCGGTCCAGAAGACTGTAATAGCTACGGTCGAAAAAGTCCTTCAGCGCCCCGCTCATGTAGCCCAGGTTTTCAGTGGTGCCGAGGATCAGCACATCAGTGCCTAGGACATCATCTGCGCAGGCCTCAAGCGGTCGAATGTGATCCACTGAAAGCTGGCCGGAGCTCGCCTGGCGCGCACCGTCCAGCACCGCTTCTGCCATTGCCCGAGTATTTGGAGAGGGATCATGTGCAACCAGTAACAGACGCATAACAGCCTCCTTAACTACTAAGCTTCCCACTGTAACCGGGAATCGGCGTTGCGCGTAGCTCGCTGCTCGCTGAAGGCTACTCGATCAAATCAACCTGCACGCTTGCTGTTTGCGACTGCAAGCCGAAATGACCCAGAGCGAAGGTCAAGGTGCCTTGCTCGTTTGGCACCCGCGAGCTGTGCATGCCGCCTACCGTGCATACGCCGGTCGCACAAACCACCTGGTCCGACCACGACTTGATCGAAAACACCCGCTGGCCAAAAGTCTGATTGCCCAGGCTATTCAGAAATGGACTATTGACCGACAGGCCCCAAAAGCCACAGGTCGAGTTCCAGACATTCCAGGGATACACTCCACAAGTCCATAAACCACGAAAGGCGCCGGCGACGCCGACGAAGGCATCGACCTGGCCCTGTAACTGGTAATCGGCAATTTGCTTGGCTGCCAGCGTCGCACCCATCGAATGGCCGATGACATCGATCTTGCCCGTGCACGAAACCGCCAGGGCTTCAATCATCGCGTTCAACACCGGCACCTCTTCGCTGCCGTTGTGATCGTTACAAGCCGCGCAGCGCTTGCTGCCCCAATCCGGCACGAAAACTTCTTCAGCCGACCAACCGCGAGCAAGCAGTTCCACCACCGTATTGTCCCAGTCGGACGGCGACCCCGTATTGCCATGCACCAATACCACCGCATCCCGGCACTGCCCCAGTGCCAGCCCCGACACCGAAATAAGGAAAAGCAGCACCGGACTAAACATCAGTCTTTTCATTTTTTATCCCTCGATTCAAATCGCCCGCTGAAAATGCCACAAGCAAGCAAATCAGCAAACTGGACTTTCGACCAATCCGCTGGCTAACCGGACCAGCCAACGTAAGCTGTTCAAATGAATTAAAACTGTCGCTTGACTCTTGCGTTTACCGCTGTAATCATATAATCGATTACAGTCATAAACAATCTTCATGCACATCACCGACGCTGAACGCAAAATCATGGAATGCTTGTGGCAGTCCCACCCCGCAACCAGTACCGAGCTGGCCGAGCGCCTGGAAAACGCGACGGGCTGGCGCCAGGGCACGGTCAAGGCCTTGCTCAATCGGCTATTGAACAAGGGCGCGATCGAGGCCGAGCGGGTTGGTCGCGGTTACCGTTATTCGCCGGGGGTATCGCGCGAGGATTGCGTCAGTGAAGCCAGCCAGCGTTTTCTCGCGCGCTGGTTCGATGGCCGCCTGGCACCGCTGGTTGCCCATCTCTCCGACCATCGCAAGATAAACCCGCAGGAACTGGAAGAGATCAAGGCTTTGATCAAGGAGCTGGAAGATGAGTGCTGACCAGTGGCCGAGCCTGGCCTTGAACCTGCTGATCTCGCTGACCCTGGCCCTGGTTTTGGTCTTTGTGCTGCGCCGTTTCGTGCGGCGCTGGTTGGGTGCCGGGTCAGCCTACGGCCTCTGGGTGCTGGTACCAATTGCCCTTATCGCCACCCTGCTGCCCAATTCCCAGCCCAGTTTAGAGCTGATCAGCCTGGATGCCAGCATCCTGCCGGGTGCGCAAACGGCAAGCGGCGATGTCATTCAGCCAGCAGCAGCCGGGCCAGACTGGCTGCTTTACGCATGGCTGACGGGCGCAATCGCCAGCCTGGTCCTGATGCTGGTCCAGGAGCTCAGGTTTCGGACCAGTCTTGGCCCGCTGAAGCCATGTAGCGACGGCTGCTGGCGCGCTGTTCGCCCACTGGCCAGCCCGGCCCTGATCGGGCTGTTCCGGCCACGCATCGTCGTTCCGCCAGACTTCGAGCAGCGCTGGAACTCGCGCCAGCGCGAACTGGTGCTGGCCCATGAACGCGCCCATGCCAGGCGCGGTGACCCGTGGGCCAACGGCCTGGCCGCATTGCTGTGCGCCATCTTCTGGTTCCATCCCCTGTGCTGGCTGGGCCTGAAGCGGTTTCGC
Organism: Wenzhouxiangella sp.; assembly: GCA_007123575.1. Taxonomy (GTDB): domain Bacteria; phylum Pseudomonadota; class Gammaproteobacteria; order Xanthomonadales; family Wenzhouxiangellaceae; genus Wenzhouxiangella. The sequence goes on along the minus strand of SKKV01000260.1, from coordinate 4,019 downwards.
GCCGACCAGGAGATCGCCTGCGATGCGCGCGTGCTGCGCGAGCACCCGCACTGGCCGCGCAGCTATGCCGAAGCCCTGCTGGTGCCGGTGGCCGGCAGCGCAAGCACGGCCTGCCGCTGGTCCAGCCAACACACACTCAAAGAGAGAATTACCATGCTTAATCGACACAGTCGCCTGCCCCATCACCGTTTTCTTGGCCTGACCGCCATTGGCATCGTCGCCGCCTGTCTGGCGGGCCTGGTCTGGAGCGCAGGCTCGGTCGAACAGGCAGAAAACGCACCGCGCTATTTCACTATCGTCTCCCAGGTCCGGGTCGACGAGGATGACTCACTCTACGAGCACCACTACCAGATCGCCGGGCGGCCCGGCCAGGCCTTTGGCATGGACAGCGAGATCGGCCGGCACGGCGAGCTGTCGCAATCATTCACCTTTCGGGAACTCGATGACGGCCTGATCGATATGAGCATGACGCTGAGCATGGCCGGCGAAACCGTGGCGACCCCGCGCCTGATCTTCCCCCTGGATCACGAGGAGCCCGCCGCGATCGCAACCACCGACCGCCAAGGCGTCAATTTCCGTCTGGAAATCCAAGCCAGCAGCCAACGTCCGCCAATGTAGTTGCGTCGCTTCATTGACCGCCAAATAACCACCGAATACACCGAAAGCACCGAATCCACTTACAAGCTTTTCGGTGCCTTCGGTGTCTTCGGTGGTTCCAAGGTTTTTGTCTTTCCCGAACCGTATCCTGAAGGCGCGGCTTTCACGGATCGGATTTCGGCAACTCTGAATCTGATAATGGTCCGCAAATAATTGCGGACAGCTCGCGATTTCTGCGCTAGATTGGAGAGGTCGCTTCGGAACAGAGGATTGTTTCTTATGCACGACCGATTCAGCTGGGTATCGGCAAGCCTCCTGGCCATTGGCATGATCGTGGCGGCCGTGGTAGTTGGCTCGGCAATTCGCGATTTCCGAATCAGTGATCGCTATGTCGAAGTCAAGGGTTTTGCCGAGCGCGAGGTGCTGGCCGACCTGGCGATCTGGCCGATCCAGTATCAGCTCGCCGGCAACTCTCTGGAAGACATTCGCCAGGCCATGGATGCCGCCGACGAGGCGGTCATCGCCTATCTGAAGCTGCGCGGCTTTGGCGATGAAGAACTCAGCCGCACACCGCCGCGCATCAATGATCAGTGGATTTACGCCAGCGGCCCGCAGCGCCCGGACAATCGCTATACGGCCGAGCGCGGCATCACCCTGCGCACCACCCGGGTGGAGGCCACGCGAGCGGCGCTGGAAGACGCGGCCGAACTGATCAGTCAGGGCGTGGTACTGACCCCGGGCTGGGGCCAGTCTGCGCAGTTCCTGTTTACCGGGCTGGAGGCGATCAAGCCGGAAATGATTGCCGACGCGACGGCCGATGCGCGCCAGGCCGCGGCCCAGTTCGCCGCCGACTCGGAAGCCCGGGTTGGCGCCATTCGCTCTGCCCGCCAGGGTTTCTTCTCGATCAACGAACGCGACTCCTCAACCCCGGAGGTCAAGGTGGTCCGCGTTGTGACCACCATCGAGTACATCCTTGACTGATTCCTGATCAGTCCGATTAGCTGCCTGCGCGGCAGGAACGGGTCCGCTGTCGGCGCGCGAACAAAGAAAACCTTTTAGGACGCAAAGAAGCGAAGCAGCCAAGAAGCAAAAGTTTTAATGAATTTGTGCTGCTTGGCTTCTTTGCGTTCCAATGATTTTGGATTTTTACGTTCACAGGCAACCATTGGCGGCGTTGACCACCGCGTCGAGATCCGGCTGTTCGGTAATGTCGCCGGTCACCACTTCAATCGGCATAAGACCCTCCGTATCAGACAGGCCGAGTTTCATTGCCGGCTGACGGCTTGTCCTCAGCCTTGCCTGAAGCACCTTCTTCACCCACCAGCCGATTGAATAGCCAGTGGCCAGCGGCCAGGAACAGACCAAAGGCCGCAACCGCCAACCCGGCCCAGACAGGTCCCCCGATCACGGCCCAGCCCAGGGCTTCGGCGGACAATCCGGCCACCAGCAGGGCGACAACCGAGCTGCCGACCGGCGTCAGCAAACGATCCCGACCCGCCGCTGCGCGCTGATTGTCAACCAACACCAAGCCCTGCATCGCCAACATTGCGATCAGGATGCCAGTGCCAGCGAGCACCAGGCCCTGACCCTGCGTAGTCAGCAAACCAACAATAACCAGAAAAACACCAATCAAACCCAGGATCGGATCGGCCGAATCGCGGGCACGCTCTGACACTGAGGCTGGGGCCGCCAAGGCCGACTGCGGCACATTGAAGGCAGCGGCCAGGCAGGTGCGGGTTTCAGCCGAGGCGCGACCTTCGGACTCCACCCGCTGCACGGTCCGCACGCCCAGCCCGGCAGCCTCGGCCAGCTGCTCCTGCGACCAGCCGCGCAGCTCGCGTAGCTTACGAATCATGTGACGATCAATCTTCATTTCCTTGCTCATGGGGATACTCCGGTCGAAAGACGCCGGCAGTATCCTTGGGAACCGCTCCAGATTCTACGCCAGATACCCGCCACGCGGCCGCCAGGCCTACCGAGCTTGCTCAAAGCGCGAGGAGAAGATGCTGTCCTCGGCCGCCTGGCATGACACTTCCACGTTGGCGACATTGGGCCCTTCCACCGTGCCGGTGCCGTTGGCCACCACGCAGATCTGGGCGGGATCGACCGGCTGGGCGGCAACCGTTACGGTGTAGTCGGCCAGGTTGTCGAGCGAGCCGGGGAAGGTAAAGCTGCCGTTGTCGTTGATGTCCAGGTCGTTGCCGCCGTTAAGCTGCAGGATCAGGCCCGAGCCTTGCAGGCCGGCGACTTCGCCGCCGATGGCACAGCCTCGGCCTAAGTCGCTAATGGTCCACTGCTTATCGTCAACCAGAACCGCTCGGGCCACTGCGGCCGAATCGGAACAATAGAAGTTGTCGGGTGCACCGAACGCTACGTCGGTCTGCGCATCCGCCTGGAGACTCCAGCCCTCCAGCAACGCTTCATAGTTCGCTGTCGTCAGGCCGCTGGACTTGAACATGTCACCGGCAAGGATCAGCGACTCCACGTTCCAGTTGCTGGTGTCCGGATTGGCGGCGGATGCTCCCTCGAACATTGAAGTCGTTCGGGCTACGGCAGCCGTATTCCATTGGCTGGTATCCGGGTTCGCTGTCATCGCGTCCTGGAACATGCGCCGCATGTTGGTTACGGACCCGGTTTCCCATTGGCTGGTATTCGGGTTTGCGTTTTCCGCGCCCTGGAACATGCCCCACATGCTCTCCACGGAGGAAGTATCCCAGTTGCTCGTGTCAGGATCTGCAGCAATCGCACCGCGGAACATGTCTTGCATGGTTTCGACAGACGATGTATTCCAGCTGCTGGTGTCCGGGTTCGACGAACTTGCGCCGTCGAACATGCCCCGCATATCCCGCACTGATGAGGTATGCCAACTGCTTGTGTCCGGATCGGCAGACTCTGCCCTGCTGAACATGGACCGCATATCCTCAACGGACGAAGTATCCCACTGGCTCGTGTCCGGGTCGGCGGACTCTGCCCTGTTGAACATGAACCGCATACTCTCCACAGATGACGTATCCCAATGGCGGGTATCCGGGTTTGCGACCGTCGCACGATTGAACATGAAACTCATGCTGGTCACCTCGGAAAAATCGGGTGTGTCGGTGGCAGGAACTTCCAGGTTCGAGGCACCGGAAAATGCATCTTCCATGCTTTGCCAGGCGCGCGTGCCCCACTGATTGATTGACAGGATCTTGTCCTTGTCGCCGGTATTGGAAAAGCGGATGGCGTCGTAGTTTCCACGGATACGAATCGTGTAGGTGCCCGGCGAACCGAAATCATGTGTCACCGGTCCGGTAATTCCGAGCTGATCGAAGGTGCCGTCGTTGTTCCAGTCCACATCAAAGGGCCCGCCGACCATCGGCACCGTAATCGAGCTATCGCTGGATGTGCCCGGGTTGTCGGTCTGCCAGGTGGTGACGAAGTGG
>SKKV01000230.1 GCA_007123575.1 Wenzhouxiangella sp. | reverse complement strand
CGATTGCTCGGCGGCGATGGCCAGGTAGGTGACCAGTTCGGCCAGGCCCTGGTCCAGGGGTTCTGCGTCAATCAGTTCGGCCAGGCTGATCTGGTCGCGATCCTGCAGGGCGCGGCGTATGCCGGCTTCCAGGGCCTGGCGGTCGACATGGACCTGCTCGAACAGGGCATCGGTATCGATGACCTGGTCATCGGCCAGCACGGCGTCGGTGTCGATCGAAGGCCTGACCGGCGGGCTGAACAGCGGTCGATCCATGGTCAGGTTCAGCTCAGGCGTTGGCATGTCCAGGCTCATGCCCAGCTGCTGCGGCGGATTGTCGCGCACGGCGACAGCCTTTCGCTCCAGGTCGCGGATCAGCTCCATGATGCGTCGGTTTTCCAGCCAGGCCTGGTCATCCAGAAAGCGCCTGAGCTGTTCGGAGAGTCTCGCCACGGTGCGCTGGGTGACTTCACCGGCTTCCAGCCAGTCGTGGTGAATGCGTTTCAGGCGGCGGTCGGGCTTGAGCTCGACGACGGCTTCCAGTTCGAAAATGCGCTCCAGCAGCTCGCCCAGCTGTTCCTGGCGCGAGGGGGACATCAGAAAATCCCAGAAAGCGCGGAAGCTGCGGCCCTGGTCGGAGTCGCTGATTGCATCGTGCTCGCCGAAGACTTCTTCCAGCACCTCGCCCTTGCCGCCTTCAAACCAGGTGATGCGCTCGCGCACCTGGCGGTCGAGCTGGCGGAAGTTGTGCTCGACCTGGCGGAAATCGGCGAGCAGGGCGCGGGCAGTGTCGGCCATTTGCAGGAAGCGTTCCTTCAGCCGGGTATCGTCCATCAGCGCCAGCTCGCCGGCTCGTACCCGTTCGATTTCGGCATCGATCTCATCGCGCCGGGCAGTCAGTTCGGCGATGCGCGCTGCCGGGTCGGTTTCGGTGCCGCGCACGATCTGTTGCAGCAGGTCGAACACCGTCATCAGCCGCGACTCGGCACCGACGAACTGCGGCTGCTCCAGCCCGGCCAGCCAGCGCACGGCACCCTCGGCGGCCGGGGTCAGGTCGTAATGAGCCTCGTCGCTGCCGGTGGTGTAATAGCGCCGCAGCCAGGCGCGGCCATCGTCAGACCAGTCTTTGAGATAGGCCAGGGCCTGGCGCGGGTAGCTGTCCTCGCCCAATACTTCGCGCAGCCCGGCCAGGTGATCTTCAAGTTTGCCGACCAGTTCGCTCTCGGCCATGGCGCGCACGTTCGGGGCGATGAAGCAGCGCTGGAAAAAGCTGGCGATCATCGGCGCATGATCGGCCTGCAGCAGGCGCCAGCCGGCATGCCGCTCGCGCAGATTGACCAGGGAATCGAAGTCCATGCGTGGATTCTAACGGCCTGTCAGCGCCGCCATGGGTAATCCGGCTCGTAGCCCGGCCCAACGCGGCCGGGTTTTTTGAGTGGCGACTCTTCTCGGCAAGCCGTGTAGTCAGTCCTTTGGGTTCGTATGCTGAATTGAGCAGTTGATCTGGCGGCTTATCCGAAAAAGATGAGACTGCAAGGTCAATTTTGCTGCTTACTTTATTGAATGAATCAGGCCGGATCGGCCACAGGGGTTCCAGAAAGTGCCAGACAAAGAAGCTCCAGGCCGTAAAAGGGCGCTGGCCGTCAACGACAGGCTGGCTATGGCCGGAAGATTCCGAAGCGGGCTGGCTTGCTTGCTGTTTCTATTGTGTTTGATGACAAACGCGTTTGCCGTGGACGACTGGCAGGCGCTGCACTCAACCCCGTTCGGCGACCGCTCGGGGCATGTGGTTCTGTCACTGGATGATGACAGCCTGCTGCTGCTTGGCGGTGAAAGTGACGGCATGGTTCGCAACGATGTCTGGAGATCGGTCGACGATGGCGTGACCTGGACCGAGCTTAACGCCGACGCCGGCTGGCCGGCGCGGCGAGACTTTGCTGCCGTTCAGCAGCCTGGTGGGGATATCTATGTGATGGGGGGGCGGGGTGGGCCGCTGGGCCTGGAGCCGCTCAACAGCGTTTGGCGGTCATCAGACGGCGGTGAGAACTGGCAGCAGCGCTTCGACTCGCCTTCCATGTCGGCTACGTTTTCGCCCCGCCACAGTAACCAGGCTGCCGCCCTTGCCAATGGCGAACTGCTGGTGTTCAACGGCGAGCAAGGTGGCACGGTTTTCAATCAGGTCCTTCGGTCCAACGATAACGGCGCTACCTGGATCGAGATGTCTTCGCCTGGCTGGGGCCCCCGGCGCGAGATGCGTCTGCTGCACCAAGTTGCTTCAGGATCCGGCCCTTCAAGCGACAAGTTGTATCTCATGGGTGGCCATCTCGATAGCCAGGTGTTTACCGATCTGTGGATATCGGAAAACGACGGCCAGACCTGGTCGAACTTCAATCCTTCGCCGACCTGGCCTGCAGCCCGGGGTTTTGCCGCGGCCCGCCTGGACGGGCCAATGCCTGGCCAGAAGACTCTGGTGATGACCGGGGGTGAGGTCGATGGCGCTACCCAGACCAGTTTTGTTTGGTCATCCGACGAACCCGCGTCAAGCTGGGAGCGCGATGTCCGCTTCGGTGAATGGCCGCCGCGCCGAGATCACAGCGCGACCATCCTGTCCGACGGGCGCCTTCTGATCATTGGTGGCACGGCCCTGGACGACGGGCGTTCCCTGGACGATGTGATCGTGGTGGACTGGCAGGCCGGCGAGGAGCAGCCGGAACTGCGCTGGCCGGGACCCGACTGGAGCGCGCGCGAACAGCACAGGATGATGCTGACCGAGAACAATGAGTTGCTGGTTATCGGTGGGCGAGTCCCTGGAAGCGGACAGCATCGGCCCGATGTCTGGCGTTCCGGGCTCGACGGTGCCGGTGCGTGGGAACAGGTGCATGATTTTGATGTTGACAGCGGGCTGGGTGGCTTGCGAGGTCATGCGGCCGCGCGTGGCCCGGATGGTTACATCTACCTGTTCGGGGGCGAAGACGAGCAGAGTCAGTTCCCGGCACGGGCGCGGCGCAGCCTGGATGGCCAGGTCTGGATCGCACATGGACCCAACCCTCAACCGCTTCGGCGCATCGGGCTGGCGGCCACGCGTACCGGGTCTGCCGTGGTTTTGGCTGGGGGGCAGGCCGGTAGCCAGTCCACGAACGAGGTCTGGCGCTGGATCGCCGGTTCGGGCATCTACCAGAATCTGGGCAACGCGGCCTGGTCTGCCCGCTACGGTCATGCCATGACGACCTTGCCCGACGGGCGCATTGTGCTTGCCGGTGGTACCGATT
>SKKV01000217.1 GCA_007123575.1 Wenzhouxiangella sp. | reverse complement strand
GTCGCCTGGTTCGAGCTGGGTGCGCTTTGTGCCTGGTGCAGCGCCTCTTTGCTGGTGCTGGGTGCGCTGTTTGGCGTGCTGACCTTTGCGCGCCCGGAAGCCGCGCCCGGCATGCCCTGGTTGGGGTTTCTGGCCGGCCAGGGAGCCATTCTGGTGGTGCGGATGATGAGTGTGCACGCGATCTATGCCGGCTGGTTCGATCCGCCCGAGGACCCGCGCCTGCGCGCCCTGGCAGAACATCTGGACCGGGTTGGCGCGGTCTACTACGGTGCTTCATGGTGTCCGGCCTGCCAGGAGCAGAATCAGATTTTCGGCCCTGCCTACCGGCATCTGCCTTATGTGGAATGTTCTCCGCAAGGGCGTACTGGGCCGGTGGCCTTCGAGTGCGTTGCCGCAGAGATCGATAGCTACCCAACCTGGATCATCGGTAATCGTCGTCTGCCCGATGTTCAGTCTCCGGAGGATTTAGCGCGCTATTCGCGGTTCAATTGGGCGGGCTGGTCGGAGTAGGCCTATTCGAGAAAAGGCAGGCGCATCGGGCCGATGCCGTTCAGGTTGTCGCTGGCCTCGATCCGTGCAATCTGCTGGCGGACCAGATCGATAAAGGCTGGGTCCATCGGAACAAGGGTCTGGTCGACAAAGGCCTGGTAGGCGGCAAGGGCCTCGTCGCGCTGACCCAGACTGATGTGGGCGTTGCCGATCACGATATAGCCGGGCACCGTTCTGGGATTGCCAGCCAGGACCTCGTTGCCCCGCTGTATCACCAATTCCCAATCGTCGCCATTTTCCTTGTAGATGTAGTCGAACAGCCGGCCGGCGATGCTGTTGGCGCGTGCGCGCGGGTCAGTAATCCGACCCTTGCGCACGTGCATGTATCCGGCGCGAAACACTTCTTCAGTTTCGGCGTAGAAGGTATCGGGGTCCCAGTTCCAGGCGGGCCATGGCACCAGCGCGCCCATCCCTACCAGAAAATAGCCCTCGTAAATGCCGTCGACGTTGTCGTCGTCAAGCGACTCCACCAGGTTGCGGTTGCGCAAGCCGGCTCCTTCGCTCTGGCGCGAGCGACCGCCGAAGAACGGCAGTTCGCCGGCAAGGATGACTTCGTCGTGGAAAGCGCGGATTTCATGGAAGCGCTGGCCCATGTGCAGGCTTTCATTGCCGAAGAAGCGCCAGGCGTTTTCGCTGCCGCCGGCCAGGCGATTATGAAATTCGAACAGCCGCGGTTCCGGCAGGGTGGCGACCAGCAAGGCAACCAGCATCAAGCCAAAGGCACCAGCCTGGACCTGAGCCCAGCGCGCGGTGGCCGGATCGCGCAATCCGCTGATGACCCGGCGCAGGGCCAGGGCGATCAGCAGCAGCATGGCCAGGACCACCGGCAAGGCGTGGCGAATGCCACCGTAAGTGCCCTGTGATCCGGCCAGGGCGGCGAAGTGGCCGCCGGCCATGATCATTACCATCAGCAGGCAGAGGCTTTCAGCCCGGCTCAGTCGTCCCCTGAGCAGCACCACCAGCGCCAGGGCCAGCATCGCCAGGGTAGCCAGCGGCAGCTTGGAGATGATCTGGCTGGGCCAGACATGCCAGGGGCTTTCGTCAATATACTGCCGGCCCCACAGCAGATGGGTGACCTGACCGCGCCCGTCGACGCCGGCGCGCAAGGTATCGGCCAGCCCCCACAGGTAGGGCCGCGGCAGCAGGCGATACTGGTCGGCGGTGCTCAACAAGCTTCGGAACAAGGGCCGTTGCAGATCATCGATCTTGGCGCTGATCTCGCGGTTGAACGGGTCGCTGCCGTCCGGGCTGGTATGGAAGCGCAGGCCATAGTGGGCCCAGAGCACGGCCACGGCGAGCAGGGCCACGACCAGCAGCTGGCCCAGACGCTTGAGCGATTCACGCCCGCCGGCCGCGCGCGACTGCCAGACCATTACCAGAATCAGGCCCAGTCCCAGCGCGGCCAGTCCGGCCAGTGCCGAGTGCTTGCTGGCCAGCGCCAGCCCCATCGCCAGGCCGGTCAGCAGTACCCAGCGCCAGCGCCAATCGCTGGCCAGCAGCCCGGCGCAACCGGCGGCGAGCATCAGGGTCAAGCCCATCGGCAGGTCGGTCATCACCAGCGGCATGTGCGCCGACAGGGTCGGCTCCAGCGCCGCCAGTCCGACCAGGGCAGTCGCGGCCAGCGGACCGAAGATGCGCCAGGTCAGCAGCCCGAGCAGCAACAGCAGCAGGCCGTTGAAGGCGAACATCGCCAGCCTTGCCCGTTGCTGCACGGCCAGCGAGTCGTTGTCGAGGTAGACGATGCGCTCGACATAGTCGCGTTCCTGGGCCTTGTCGATCAGCGGCTGCAGCGGCGGTAGTGCGAGCAGCGTCTCGGGCACCCAGGCGCCGACCCAGAGCTTGGTCAAGGGCGGATGTTCCGGATTGAGGCGCCAGTCGCCGGTTTGCACGTAGCTGGCGCCGGCAACGATATGCCAGGGCTCATCGATGGTGAAACTGTCCAGCCGGGTGCCGAGCTGCGAGCGCAGTACTGCCACGAGTACCAGCAATACCAGTGCTGAGATCATAAACAGCTGAAAGCGCTTGCTGGGCCGGGAATCGCTGGACGGAGTGTCGTGGCCGGTCATTGCGGGAATCCTCGATTGCTATGTCTACTCCTACTGAACGCGAACTCGAGCTGGCAGGGATCATTTACTTTTGCTTGACCCCGGCCGCCTGGCGTTGGCGTTAAAGCTTGTTAACCAGTCGCCATTCACAAAGGAAAGCGCATGTTCATGAAGCAGGATCGGGCCGCTCCAGGCCACGCCAGGTTTTCCCCTCTGTTATTCCAGATCTCCGTGCTGATTCGGCATGGGTTATTGCTCTCGCGAAGGCGCGAAGGCACCAAGAGGGAATTCAAGACACTTTATTGGCCTGTACAGAGCACTTCTTGGCGTCTCTGCGCCTTTGCGAGAAAACGTTTTTTGAAATTCGCCCGACAGGCAATATCCGGCATCTCGGTTCCCATGCTGCTTGCGGTGGCATTGCCGGCAATGGCGCAGACGGTGCCGGGCTTTACCGTGACAACGTATGCAGAGCCGGTGGTCGGGCCGGTGTTTCTGTCATTTGCGCCGGATGGCACCTTGTTTGCCGGTCGCGATACCGGGCCACCAGTGGGGTCGATCGCACCAGCCTTTGTGACGCGAATTGGCCCCGGTGGTGCACCGATCGAAGACTACGGCGATGTCGCCACACCCGATCCGGATCCGGTAGTGGTTGATGTGCTGGGCCTGGTG
>SKKV01000212.1 GCA_007123575.1 Wenzhouxiangella sp. | reverse complement strand
CGGCAATGGTAGCCAGCTCGGCACCGGCAATTCGGGCCTGCATCCGCTCGGCTTTCTCCGGCGGCGTGGTGATGTCCTGATCAGAGGTAACGATGAGGGTCGGCAGCTTGATCCGGTCAAGTGCTTCCAGCACGCTGCCTCGGGAGGTGACGCCGCGTACCGCGCGGGTCACGCCGATGCGGTCGTTGCTCAACACATAGGCCATCCAGCGCTGCCGTGCTTCGGCCAACTTGGGTTCGGTGGCAAAACGGGGAGAAAACAGCAGATCGAGAATACGGGGTGCCACCTTGTCGATACCAAACCAGCGAGCGACAAGGTTCAAGGCAGCGAAACGCGGCCGTTTCCGCCAGTTTTCTGCTTCGGCCGAGGTATTCATCAGCACCAGCGACTTGAGCAAATCAGGCCTTGCCAGCGCAACCCGCATGCCGACCATGCCGCCCATGGAGAATCCGACCAGGTGGCAGGGCGCAAGATCCAACTGCTCGATCAGTCCGATAACGTCACCAGCCAGAGTTTCCAGACCGTAGCCAGCGCTGGCGACCTCGCTTTGACCCTGACCGCGGAAATCCATGCGCACGCAGTGAAACCGGTCATCGAAGTATTCAACTTGATCGTCGAACATCCTGCCGCTGAACAACAGGCCGTGGCAGAACAGCACGGTCTCCTTGCCCCTGCCCTGTTGTTCGACATGCAGCTGCACGCCATTGATTGCGAACTGAGTCATTCAGGGGTTCCTGACGGTGGTTCTGTGTCCAAGCGTACCTGATCAGCCCGGACAACTGTCATCTTCAGCTATCGGCGGCGTGATCTAGTCACCGCCATCGATCAGGCCTGCACGCTCCATCCCTTGGATCCGACGACCCTCGGCCGGGCTGAAATGTTGTGCGCGATAGTCTTCCAAAGCCTGCTCGAACGCCGCCGTTTCGCTGCCAAGCTGGTGCGCGAGCTCCCTTCGAACCTGCGTATATTCGGCCACGCGAAGCTGCCATGCTGCCCGCTCGGCATCAAGCTCCGCCAGCCGATCAGCTGCATCGGACCCAAACAATACTTCACGTTCGGCATGCCGAAGCGACGGATCTATCCGCTTGAGCTCGTACTGGCGGTTCATCTCCGCGGCCAGCAGGTGTCCAGTCGCGGCCTGTACTTCATCAGCCCAGGGATCGAGGTCGGGGTCGCCCGGACGCATCTCGCCGGCCAGGATGTCGAGGGTGCGCTCGAGATAGCGGTTTTCCTCGCCGAACATGGCCTCCGTGCGCTCAGGCCCGAGCAGTTTCCGCTGCAGCTCGAACATGGCGGCCATCTGATCGGCCAGCTCGACATGGTCCGGCAGCAACAGGTCAAGCGCTTCCAGGTAGGCCAGGTAGAGATCGAAGTCGGCCATGACCGACTCGACCCGGTCGGCTGAAAACCTGGTCGACAGCTGCGACTCGAAAGTGCTGCGAATCCGATCCAGGTCCCACTCCCCGACTGCACTCAACAGGTAATCAAAGCGGCGACGGAGCTCTGCATCCACGATCAAACGGCCGCTGTCATCGAACCCAATCCGGCCGTCAGCCTCTGACCCGGCCAGAGATCCCGGCACCGTATCCTGTTGTGGATCCATGCTCGCTGCGGTCTGGGATTCGCGCGGCATTGCGCCGCGGTCAATTATCCCGGTCGATCCGGCGAACTTCCTTCGGTCGACCAGTTCCTGTCCCGATTCTTGTTGAGCTTCGGTTGGTGCTGCCCGGACTATCTCGTCCGACGCCGGTCGGAGGATCATGGCCGCGCCGAGCAGCAGCGCGGCCATGATCAGGGCGGCAAGCAGGCTATAGACCCGCATTTTTCAGACGATTGGCGTGGGCACGATAGACGCTCACGGGGTTGGGCGTAAACAGTCCGCGCAGACCCAGCACCTGGTTGACCTGGTCAAGATGGTTCCAGGGATAGTTGCTGCGCAAGACCACGCCCAGGTGCGAAGAGCAGCGCTCGACCAGGCCATCGTTGCGCACTCCCCAGCCGAAAAACAGGCTGCTGGCACTGAGCATGTAGTCGGAAGCATCGAACGCGTTGGTGAACACGCTCGTGCCGCTAAACGAGTAGTAGCGGATACCGTTGACCACGGCCGGGCCATGACCACATTGCTGACTGGGCAAACCCTGCGGGTGCTGGGCGTTGAACTGGGCTGCCCCTGCCGAGTTCAGGGATTCCAACGCGCCCAGCGAATCCTGCGGGTGGATGCTGCCGGACAAGAGGTCGATGAACGTGCCCAGGGCGTCGACCAGGCCGGCCAGCAGCGACTCGGTGAGCGATCCGGGCGGCGCGCTGGCAGCAATTGCATCGGCCACCGCGCTACCCGTATGCGGGCTGCCAACGGAGGTGACCGAAGCGACCAGGTCAGGACGGACCGAGGCCACGTAGCGAATCGTCGGCCCGCCATGGCTGTGACCGATCAGGTTGAAGCGCTGGTGGCCGTGCAAGGCTCGCAAGGTATCCAGCTGGTCAATCAACTGCTCGCCTCGCACCTCCGAGAAATTGCTCGCCGACAAGTTGGCCACGTAGACCGTGGCACCGCCCGCGCGCAGGTTGTTGGGAATAAGAAAGAAGTAGTCGTAAATGCCGAGCAGACTGTCAAAGCCCATCAAACCGTGGACCAGCACGATGGGATGTTCGGTTCGGGTGTAGCTGGCTTCAGACTGGCTTGGCAAAACTGCCAGCGTCAGGACAAGCGCGGCGATCAAAAAATACCTTGGCATAATCTCATTCCCTCGAATGCAATGTTGCAGCAAGCCCGCTGCCCTATCCCTGCAGCGAACGAACACTTAGCATACGCCTGCGTATGTTCAAATGCAAATAGCCACGTTGTGACGAGCGTCACACGGATTGATCGAGCGAAGGTCAGAACGGCCCGGGCACCGGGCCGCTCAGCATCAGGTGATGACCGTGACCGGGCTGCGCGCGTGGCGGATCACCTTGTCGCTGACGCTGCCCAGCATCAGGGACTTCATCCGCGACAGGCCGCGCCGGCCCAGGACCACCATGACGGTCTGATCGTCTTCGGTGTAGCGAATGATTTCCTCGGCGGGATCCCCGATCGAAGTCTCCTGCTCGACCTGCTCGATCATGTCCGACCCCAAAGCCTCGCGCGTTTCGTCAAAGGCACGCTGGGCCGCAGCCTGGGCCGCCTGGTCAATATCGGCACGCGACATTCCTGCCATGCCGATGATTTCCACCGACGCCGCCGGAAAAACGTAAAACAGGCGAACTCCCACGCCCATGGAAGACGCCATATCCATAGCGAAGCGCGCCGCCCGAATCGAATTCACCGAGCCGTCCACCGGGACCAGAATTTCCTTGATGTTCTCACTCATGAGCTACTCCTGTTAACCCCAAAATTAATCCGGCAAAGAATGGCAAATGCACTCTTGAAACTAGTTGTCACCGTAACATTTTAGAACGCTGGGACAAACCAGAGTTTGATCCAGGGCAAACCCTGGTCAGACGCTCCCCAGCAATTCATCCAGCCCCGACTCATCCAGGACCGGCACGCCAAGGCTCTCCGCCTTTTCCAGTTTCGATCCCGGATCGCTGCCGGCGATCACGGTCGTGGTCTTTTTCGATACGCTGGAGGTCACCTTCGCGCCCAGCGCTTCCAGCGCGGCCTTGGCCTCGGAGCGGGTGCGGCTTTCCAGGGCGCCGGTCAGCACGTAGGTCTTGCCAGTCAGCGGCAGCTCGCCGCCTTGCTGCACCTGCTCAGGCCGATACTTCACGCCCGCCTCGCTAAGCGCCCGGATAACCTCAAGATTGTGCGGCTCATTGAAAAAATTGTGGACATGCTCGGCCACCACCGGGCCCACATCAGGTACCGCGGTCAAGTCCTCGATGCTGGCCTCGGCCAGGCGCTCCAGTGAACCGAAGTAGCGCGCCAGGTTGGCTGCGGTCACCCCTCCAACCTCGCGAATGCCCAAGGCAAACAGCAGTCGCGCCAGGCTGGGCTGCCGAGCCTTGTCCAGCGCCTCGACCAGGTTGCTGGCTGACTTCTCGGCCATGCGCTCCAGGCCGGCCAGGGTCGGCACGTCGAGCCGAAACAGATCGGCCGGGCTCTTGACCAGGTCGCGCTCGACCAGTTGCTCAATCAAACGCGTCCCCAGACCATCAATATCCATGGCCGTACGGCTGGCAAAATGCTCCAGGGCACGCATGCGCTGGGCCGGACAAACCAGGCCGCCGGTGCAGCGAGCGACTGCCTCGCCTTCCACTTGCTCTACCGCCGAGCCACAGGCGGGGCACTGTTCAGGCATGGTCCAGGGCCGGCTGTCAGCCGGGCGCTGCTCAACCATGGAACGCACGACTTCCGGGATCACATCACCGGCCCGCCTGACCACCACCTGGTCACCCGGACGCACATCCTTGCGGCGAATCTCGTCAAGATTGTGCAAGGTGGCATTGGTCACGGTCACGCCGCCGACGAACACGGGCTTCAGGCGCGCAACCGGGGTCAATGCACCGGTGCGTCCGACCTGAACCTCGATGTCCAGCAGGCGGGTGATCTCCTCCTGGGCCGGAAATTTGTGCGCCAGGGCCCAGCGCGGCGCGCGGCTGACAAAGCCCATTTCGCGCTGCTGGTCCAGGTCATCGAGCTTGTACACGACTCCGTCGATGTCGTAGTCAAGCCCGTCCCTGTCGGCCAGCGTGCGCCGGTGGTAGTCAAGTAGTCCGTCGGCACCTTGCACGCGCTCAACCTGGTTGCTGACGGGGAAGCCGAACTCGCGCAGCGCGTCGAGAATGTCGCTGTGACGCTGCGGCAAGCCGTCGCTGGTTGCAGCACCGTAGCAATAGAAATGCAGCGGACGGCGTGCGGTCACATCCGGGTCGAGCTGGCGCAGGCTGCCGGCTGCTGCGTTGCGGGGATTGACAAAGGTCTTGTCTCCGGCCTCGGTCAGCCCCTGGTTCAGCGCGGCAAAGCCCGAACGGGTCATGAAGATCTCTCCCCGTACCTCCAGCACAGACGGGACATCAGCGCCGCGCAGGCGTAAAGGGATGGCGCGAATGGTGCGCACGTTGGAGGTGACATTCTCGCCGCTGCGACCATCGCCCCGGGTCGCACCCAACACCAGCTCACCGCGCTCATAGCGCAGGGCAATGGCCACACCGTCGAGCTTGGGCTCGGCGGCATACTCAATCACTTCCCGATCAAGCTGCTCGCGAATGCGGCGATCGAACTCGCGCACATCGTCGTCTGCAAAAGCGTTGGCCAGCGACAGCATGGGCACTTGGTGGGCCACGGTTTCAAAGCCGGCAGCCGGTGCCGCGCCCACCCGCTGGGTGGGTGAATCAGAGGTAACCAGGTCAGGATGCTTTTCTTCCAGCGTCTCCAGCTCAGAGAGCAGCCGGTCGTACTCGGCGTCCGGGATCGTCGGATCGTCGAGCACGTAGTAGCGATAGTTGTGGTCGTTGAGTTCACGCCGCAGTACGTCGACGCGTTGGCGCGTTGCCTGGTCTGCCATGTCGGCTAGTCAGACCGTCCAATGCCGTGCTTGCGATCGTAGTCACGCATTTCGTCGCGCACCTGGGCAATGCGCTGCCGGGTCACCAGGCAGCGGTTATCGTCCAGCACCTCGGCTTCGAGCAGCTCGGCCATGCGCCGTGCCGTGGCCAGCATGGCATCCCACGCGTCCAGGGCACTGACCGGGGCCGGCAGGGTAGTAAAGAAGGTGACCCCGGAGGTATCAAAGACATCCCAGCTGGTCGGATCAAAATGCCCGGGCGCGGTCAGGTTGGCCATGCTGAAAACCGGATCGCTGGCTCCTTCGTGCAGGCGATGAAAAATATTCATTTCGCCGAAAGTCAAGCCCGCCTTCGTGGCGGCACCATGCAGCTCGGTGCCCTTGATCCTGCGCTCTTCCTTGCGCTTGACATAGAGGGTGACGATCTTGTCCGGGGCAGATTGACGGCGACGGGCGGCGGAGTCAGCCTCATCTCCGTCGGTCTCCAGGTCATGATCAGCTGCGACCAGGCGCGCCGAGGCCAGCCCGGCGGCAAGATTGGACGGCGAAGCCGGCGTTTCCGGTCGCAGCACCGGCTCCTGGCTACGATTGGCCGGTCGATCAGCATCGCCAAGCCTCGGCTCGCGCCGGCGCGACAGCCAGCGGGCATGGTTACGCTGGCTCTGGCCGCTGGGCTTGTGCAACAGCACCATGGCAGCCAGGATGATCAGGCCGATCACGATCAGAATCAGGCGCAGGTTATCCACGGACATTCATTGCTATGGCAGATTGATCTTAATTTTAACTGACTGCGGCGTCTGGCGAGTTGCATTGACCGCTACTCATGTTTCGGCCAAGGCGACAGCCTTGTCCAGGTCAACGCTGACCAGACGCGACACGCCCGGCTCGCGCATGGTCACGCCCAGCATCTGGTGAGTCACTTCCATGGTGACCTTGTTGTGGGTGACGATCAGGAACTGTACCTGCTCGGACATTTCCCGGACCATCTCGGAAAAGCGACCCACATTGGCGTCATCCAGCGGAGCATCGACCTCGTCGAGCAAGCAGAAAGGTGCCGGGTTGAGATTGAAAATGGAAAACACGAAAGAGACAGCCGTGAGTGCTTTTTCACCGCCTGACATCAGGTGAATGCGGGCGATACGCTTGCCCGGCGGCCTGGCCATGATCGCCACGCCCGCGGTCAGCCAGTCATCGCCGACCATCTCCAGGTGG
This sequence comes from Wenzhouxiangella sp., assembly GCA_007123575.1. Lineage (GTDB taxonomy): Bacteria > Pseudomonadota > Gammaproteobacteria > Xanthomonadales > Wenzhouxiangellaceae > Wenzhouxiangella. Next base: position 5,362 of record SKKV01000212.1, on the reverse strand, counting down.
CCGTGACCGCCGCCAAACAGGCGCGGGAACAACGTCTCCATGTTCTTGTTGACCTTCTCGAAGGTCTCGCGAAACTTGGTTCGCGACTCCCGATCGATACGCTCGATCGCTTTTTCCAGCGTGGCCAGCGCTTCTTCCAGGTCCTCGTGCTGACGATCCAGGTATTCCTTGCGCTCGGCCTCGGTTTCGGCCTCCTCGATGGCGGCCAGGTTGACCGGCTCCAGGCGGCGGATTTTCTCTTCCAGCTTCTCAAGCTCGGCCTGGTAGCGCTCGGTTTCGGCGCTTTCCGGCAGCTCCTGTAAAAGCTCGTCCAGGCTGGCGTCAAGCTCCTCGATTCGAGCGGCCAGCGACTCGGCCTTGAGATCGGTTTCTTTCAGCGCAAGCTGGCGGCTTGACTGTTCGTTGCGAACCTCCTCTGCCTCGGCCGCGGCCTGCTGCCGTTGACCATCTTGCTCGCGCCAGCTCGCTTCGAGCTGATCCAGGTTTGAGCGGGCCTCTCGGAGCCGCTCTTCCACGTTCAAACGCTTGTCGAGGAGTGCGTCGCGTTCGGCCTGCTGCTTCTTGACCGGCCCGTCGCCCTCGGCCAGCGCCTGCGACAGTTCCAGGTAGCGGCTTTGCAGTTGCCCGACCTGGTTATCCATGCGCTCGATCGACTGGCGCAGTGATTCCAGTCCGGCCCGGCTGGATTCCAGCTTCAGCGACAGGGACTCGCGCGACTCGCGGCACTCGCGCAGCTGTCGCCGGGCGCTTTCGCGGGCCTCGTCCAGGCGCTGCTTCTCGGCCCTGAGCGGCTCGCGCCCGGACTCGGCCGTTTCCATGGCCGCCAAGGCCTCCTGCATGCTGCTGCGTGCCTGGCCGACGGCCTCGCCGTCTTCCTGCTGGCGCTGCTTCAGTTCAGCGGTCTCAACTGCGGCGGCCTTGCGCTGCCGCTCCAGGTTCTCCAAGCGGCTGTTGATCCCGGTCAGCTGGCCGTGAACCTGGGCCCGCTCGCGCTGCAGCTCATTGACTGAGACCTGCTCGGCACGCGCCTGCTGTTCGGCCTCGGCCAGCGCCTGCCGGGCCTCGCCCAGCTGTTTCTCGATCGCGGCAATCGCCGTGCCATCGGCATTGATGGCCTGATCAAGCTCGCGGATTTCCTGTTCTCGCTTGAGCAGCCCGGCCTCGCCGGCCTGGGCCGATGGCTGACGTATCCAGCCGTGACCAACCCAGAGACCGTCTGCGGTCACTACGGAATCGGCCTTGTCCAGTCCCGCCAGGATTTCCCGGGCCTGTTCCGGGCTGTCTGCCCGGTGCACGCGCGACAGCATTTCGGCCAGCGCACCGGCACCTTCGACCAGCTCCGCCAGGGTGCCTGGCACGGCAGCGTGTTCGCGCTTGTCGGCAACGGCCAGGCCGGCGCTGGGCAGTTTTTCGCTCAGCAGATCGTCACTGTTATCGACCTGAACCGCTTTCAGCCAGTTCGCCAACACGGTTTCCACGGCCGGCAGCCAGCGCGAATCAACCACCTTGATCTGCTCGAGCAGGCGCTGCTTCGGATCGATACCGCGCCCTTGCAGCCAGCGCGCCAGCTTGCCGTCATCATCACGTTTCCGGTTGAGCACGCGCAGCGACTCCAGCCGACCCTTGCGCTCATGGCGGCGCGCTCGGGCCTGTTCCAGTTCGTTGCGCAAGCTCTCGATGGTGGCGCGCTTTTCCTCGATGGCCTCAGTCAGGCTCTCGACCCGCTCGCGCGCGCCTTCAAGCTGCCGGTCGGCCGCGGCCAGGGCCGCTTCGGCCTGTTCCTTTTCCTCGGCCAGGCCGTCGCGGGCCTGCTCTCCGGATTGGGCCGACAAGGCCTCCAGGCGGGCGGCCGCGCGGTTCATGCGATCGTCCAGGTGTTCGATACGCTGGCGCAGCAGATCGGCCCGCCCGCGGGCCTGGGCAGCCTGGTTCTGATGCTCCTGCCACTGTTGCTGCCACTGGCTGAGCGCGTTTTCAGCCTGCTCCAGCGCATCAGCAGCCTCGATCTCGGCTTCCCTGGCCTGATCCAGTCGCGGCGACAGCTCGGCCACCAGTTCCGAGGTCTCCTTGACCTGGGCCTTGTCCAGGACCAAGTGCTGTTTGAGTTCGTTGAGCTGGGTTTCGGTTTCGGCGTGCTCGGCGGCCCTGCGCTGACGCAGCTCGCGCTGGTGCTCGATCGCCTGCTCCAGGCGGGCAATTTCACCAGCCACCTCATAGAGCTCGCCCTGGATGCCGGCCGCCAGTTCGCCAGCCTGGTGCTGCTGCTGGCGCAGGCTTTCCAGCTCCTTTTCAGCGGCACGCTGGCGAGCCAGTGACTCCTGTAGCCGGTTTTCAACGGCTTTCAAGGCCTTGCTTTCATTTTCGCTTCGCTGCTTCAGCGTCCGCCAACGCAGCGCAAGCAGGCGCGCCTCATCGCGCCGATAGCGGCCCTTCAACTCGCGGTAACGCTCAGCCGCACGCGCCTGGCGGCGCAGCTTGTCGAGCTGCTTGCTGACTTCTTCGCGCAGGTCGCGCAGTCGCTCCAGGTTTTCGCGGGTGTGGCGAATTCGATTCTCGGTCTCGCGCCGGCGCTCCTTGTAGCGCGAAATTCCGGCCGCCTCTTCGAGGAATCCGCGCAGTTCTTCCGGCCGGGCCTCGACAATCTGCGAGATCATGCCCTGCTCGATGATGGCGTAGCTGCGCGGACCCAGGCCGGTGCCCAGGAACAGGTCGGTGATGTCCTTGCGGCGGCAGCGCGTGCCGTTGAGGAAGTAAACCGACTGGCCGTCGCGGCTGACCTGGCGCTTGACCGAGATCTCGTTGTAGCCGGCATATTCGCCACCGGCGCGGCCGTCGGCGTTGTCAAACATCAGCTCGACCGTGGCCGTGGCCACCGGCTTGCGGGCGCTGGAGCCGGAGAAAATCACATCGCTCATCGATTCGCCGCGCAGCTGACGAGCCGAGCTTTCGCCCATCACCCAGCGCACCGCATCAATGATGTTGGATTTTCCGCAGCCATTCGGGCCCACGATTCCCATCAGATTGGATGGGAATTTGACGGTGGTGGGCTCGACAAAAGATTTGAAGCCCGACAATTTGATGGCGGTCAGTCGCATTGACGTATTGATCAGCGCTTTTTTGTTTTAATCTTGCGGCTTCCAAGCATCGAAACCGAGGACTCCCGAACATGCCAAGCCAGCCCAGCAGGGATCTGGAAGTTTTCCCCAACCCACATCCGGCGCGCGATTATACCATTCGCATTCGGATTCCCGAGTTTACTTGCCTGTGCCCGAAAACGGGCCAGCCCGACTTTGCAGAGCTGACTCTGGAGTATGTCGCCGACAAGCTGTGCGTTGAACTCAAGGCGCTGAAAAACTACGTCTGGAGCTTCCGCGACGAGGGTGCTTTCCACGAGGCCGTGACCAACCGCATTCTCGGCGACCTGGTGGATGCCCTCCAACCGCGCTTCATGCGCCTGACCGCTGATTTCAACGTTCGCGGCGGCATATACACCACGGTTGTCGCCGAGCACAGGGCCGAAGGCTGGCAGCCCCCGCCCCCGGTTTCCCTGCCCTGAGGAATCTATAGCAGAGACTTACTCTACGTCCTCCAGCGGCAGCATCGGCGTGATTTCCGAACGTTCGTAGAGGTCTTCGACCAGCGCCTCCAGGCGCTGGCGAACCAGGTGCCGGGCAATGCCCTCGCGCACTTCCTCCAGGTCCGGCACATCAGCCGCGCGCGTATCAGTCACCCGCAGCACGCGCCAGCCGCTTGGGGTCTGCAGTGGCAAACCTATCGTGTCGCCAATTTCTGACAGCTCCAACAGCCCGGAAACGTCTTCAGGCACCTGCGAGGCGCTGATCCAGAACGGCGCATCCAATACCTCGCCGGCGGCGCGGCTGGCCTCGGCCAGCTCGTCAAAGCTCGCATCGCCATCGTCAATCCGGGCCAGCGCGCTCAAGGCCTCAGCCTGGGACGGGAAGGTCAGGGTTTCGATCTGGTACTGCAAGCCACCTGTGCGATCAACCTGGGCCTGGTAAACGGCGGCAATATCCTCGTCCGTGGGCGGGTGCTCATTGTAGACATGGTCGAAGTAGCGCAGTTGCAGGACTTCAAGATCACGCAGAATGCGCCGTGCACGCACCTGTGGCTCGCGGTCGAAGCCTTCCGCCCGAGCAGCGTTAGCGACGGCCTGCAGCCGGATCAGCTCCTCGAGCACCTCGCGCATGGCTTCATGATCGTCTTCGGACAGGCCGCGCGAAGCCATCATGAATTCAAGCATGGGCAGGGTAACCGGCTGGCCGTCAACCAGAACCAGGATGACGTCATCGTCATCAACCAAGGTGTGTTCGTCGCGGCTGTCGCCGCAGCCGACCAGAAATAGGGCTAGCAACAGGGCGAGCGGAAATTTAAATTTCATTGCTGGAATGTGCCTCGATGGAGAGTGCATGGATATCGGTTTGCATCAGGTCGCCCAAGGCCGCGTAGATACGTCGGTGCCTGGCCAGGCGCGGCAGACCGTGAAAAACGTCGGAAACAATCTTGACCCGGAAGTGACCGCGTCCATCGCGAGCCCCAGGGTGACCGGCGTGCAAGTGCGACTCATCGATGATATCGAGGGCGCTGGGCGACAGGCTCTGCTGCAGGCGCTCCCGGATCAGTTCAACTCGCTCGGCAGTCATGGCAGCACGGCCTTGAACGGGCGCACGTCGGCATCCAGCCAGGCGCCGGCATGAATGTAGGGATCGGCGTTTGCCCAGGCCCTGGCCTCGTCCCAGCTGGCAAACTCGGCCACGACCAGTGAACCAGAAAAGCCGGCGGGGCCGGGATCTTCGGCATCGATCTTGGGTAGCGGCCCGGCCAGGACCAGGCGGCCCTCGTCGGCCAGCGCCCTGAGCCGGGCCAGGTGGGCCTCGCGCGCGGTCTGGCGCCGCGGCAGGCTGTCCTCGGCATCCTTTCCGACAATCATGTAAAGCATGACAACTCAAGTGGGTAATTTTCGATCCTCTATTGTACGCAGGCATAGCCAAAAAGGGTGCCATCTCCAGGCTCATGGCTGCGGCCATTTCCGCTACACTGCCCTCCCTATGGCAGAAACCATCCAAATCCAGGGCGCCCAGGCGGAAATGCCGTTCGCCGTTGTGCAGGGTCAGCCGCTGCTGAAACTGCCGGACGACCTTTACATCCCGCCCGATGCGCTGGAGGTGTTTCTCGAAGCCTTCGAGGGTCCATTGGATCTACTGCTGTACCTGATTCGGCGCCAGAACCTGGACATCCTGGACATTCCTATCGCCGAAATCACCCGGCAGTACACCGGCTATATCGAGATGATGGCCGGCATGAAGCTGGAACTGGCCGCCGAGTACCTGGTCATGGCCGCGAT
>SKKV01000184.1 GCA_007123575.1 Wenzhouxiangella sp. | reverse complement strand
GCTGCCAGTGACCACTGGCTGACAGGCGCGATTCGTCCATGGCAACCCGCAGATCGTCCAGGTCCAGGCGCTGGTGATACTCACCGGCCAGCTCAATGCGCTGGATTTCGAACGGATCGGTGGGCTCCTCGGCATAAGGATGGATGGCCAGGCGCTCGACCCGCAGCTCGCGCACCCGCACTGGCACCGGGCTGGCCAGGTCGGGCAGGGTGAACGGCTCGGGCTCGGGCGGATCGGGTTCCGGTTCGGGCAGGTAAACGTCAACACCGAAAGCGCGCACCCAGTCAACCTCGGCCGAAATACCCGGCGGCAGGCGCACGACTGCGGCCAGCTCCAAGCGCTCAACCGTGACCCGGGCACCGGCCTGCTCCAGGACCACATCGCGCGCAACCAGGCCGCGGCGCAGGCTGCCTTCCAGGCTGGACCACGCCAGCAGCTCGAGCTGGCCCTGCGCCCGCTCCAGGCCCCATTGGGCGCCCGAACGGGTGGATGTCAGCCACCACCATGTCGAGGACAGCAGGACGACCAGGAAAGCAACAACAATCGCGGTGATCAGCAGCAGTTTTTTCACAGTAGGCGGGTCCCGATGGAAAAGTGCAATCGCCAGGGCTTGTCTATGTCATCCAGGGCCTGGGCGACGTCGACCTGGATCGGGCCGATGATCGTGTACCAGCGGAATCCGACACCGACGCCACGCTTTAGTTTGCGCTGATTCCAGTCGTTGAAGGCATTGCCCATATCGTAGAAAGCCGCCAGGGTCCAGTCCCGCCCGACCCGGTACTCGTATTCCAACGAGGCAGTGAGAATGTGATTGCCGCCGTTGCGGTTGGTGCTGAGGGTTTCAAAAGCGTAGCCACGCACGGTCCGGTCACCACCGGTCTTGAAGCGGTAGCGCTCGGGCAACTCGGTGATACTCAGGGTCAGCGTGCGGTCATCCAGGCCAAGCTCGATAGTTTCGGTAGCGGCATCGGTAAAGCCGATTTCTCCGCTCAGCAGCAGCTTGTGTCGATCTCCAAAAATCTGATGCCAGCGGCCGCTCAAGTAAGCTTGGGCAAAGCTGACATCCGATCCCACCGACTCATGGGCGGCCAGAACCCGGGCCTCGACGATCTGTCCCTGGGCGAAAAAGCCGCTGCCGCTGGTGTTGTGCAAGCGCCAGCGCGCGCCCAGGGCCAGGGTGTTGGTGGTGGTCTGAAGAAATTCGACCAGATCAGGGTTACTCTCCAGCAAGGCTTCATTTTCTTCGCTGAAGCTGGCCTCGCGGAAGGCGTCGAAGGATTCGTTGAGGAAGGAAAGCCCGATCCGTTCCTTGATACGTGCACTCCAGAAGCCGAATGGGCGTCGTTCCTGCAGGCGGCCGATGGTCAGCTCGGCCTGCTCGCGGCGGCCGCTGTAGGAATCGAAAATCGCCTCGCGCCGGTCTTCGTCATTGAAGCGGAAGTTGTCCTGTTCGCGCCGGAGCACACCGCCCAGGGTGAGGAAATCCGACGGCTTGCTGCCACGCGGATGCTGGTATTCGCTGCGCAACACGTATTCGCTGTTGCGCTGCTGGGCGCCGAAGCCGGAGTCCAGGCGATTGCCGCGCGATGAAAGGTAGTGCCGCTGCCAGCCAAGCTGCACCCGGGCACCGGTGTCGGTGCCGACGCCGGCAGTAACCCTGTACGAGTTCGGCGGCCGCGGCTCAAGCCGATAGAGGAGATCCACGCGATCATCGTCGCGGTCGCGCTGCTCTTCAACGATCACGCGCGAGAACAGCCCTGACCGGACCAGGGTTTCGCGCTGCTCGTCCAGACGCGCGCTGGTAAACGGTTCGCCGGGTTCGATGATGGTCAGGCGATTCATCAGGCGCTCGGCGAAGATGGATTCCGGCGCCTCGTAGCTGCCGAATCGATAGCGCGGGCCGGTGTCGAAGCGAATCCTGACCTCGGCCGTGCCGCGATCCGGGTCAACCGTCACGCGGCGTTCGCGAAAGCTGGCCTCGAAATAGCCGCGGGCGCGGGCCAGGCTGTCGAGCTCGCGCCAGGCACTTTCGTATTGCGCATGTCGCAGCACGCTGCCCGACGGCAGCGGCCATTCCTCGCGCCATTCCAGCAGTTCTGCATCGTCCTGACCGTCGCCTTGAAACTCGATGATGACCTGATCGATACGTGTCGGCTGGCCTGGCTCGATTCGAATCCGTGCTCGCCAGGGCCGCCCTTCGCGCTCCGGTTCGTCCAGACGGACCTCGATGCGCGGCCGGTAATAGCCGAACGGTCGCAGCGCCTCGCGAATCTCGCCGCGCGCATCATTGGCAAACTGGCGCAGCCGCCACTGCGACACATCCTCCAGCCGCTCGGCCCTTACCAGCCCGAGATGGGCCCGCACATTGGCCAGCATCTCGCCGTCGACACCGCTGATGTCGACGACCACGGGGCCGGCTCGCACCACGGCGCTTGCGGCCAACAGCAGGACGATCAGTAGATAACGAGTCAAATGGAAAACGGGCACCACAAGCCAGCCTCTATGCTAACTGCAGTAGCTGGCACTGTAGTGAATGATTGGTAAAGGCAAAACCTTGATATCAGCAGTCGCGTCAGCATGGACCAAATCCGGTCAATCGGGTTGCTGGACAAACGCATCGGCGTTGGCGTTTAGCGGCAAGGCACGCTTGATCAGCAAGTCAGGGCCCAGTGGACAATCAGACAAGATCTTGGCGATTCGCTGGCCGGCCTGGCCATCGCCGTAGGGGTTGGTCATGCCGGCCAGTGAGTCTCGAAACACCGGTTTCTTCGCCTGCTCGATCGCTGCCCGGATAGCCTCGACCTGGCCCGGCGCATCGATGATATTGGGCGCTCGTTCACGGCCTTGCTGGCGCATGCCGACGTTGACGCATGGCATGGCCAACGATGGGCTTTCCATGATGCCGCTGCTGGAGTTCCCCACCATCAAGGCCGCCTGCTTGAGCAGGCCGAGGTAATTGAAGATGCCGAGATTGACGTGCAGGCTGGCCTGCGCGTGATGGCGACAGAAATCGGTGGCCAGTTCGATGATCTCCTGGTAGCCGGCATCGGCGTTGGGAAAACTGATGACGATGGGTTCGTTGCAGCCATCAAGCGCGCCAAACAAGGCCCGGGCGTCGGCCGTCGGATCCGCGGCCAGCGTGGTCGGGTGGATCGACACCAGCCAGGGTGATGCCGGCAGCGGCCTGCCCAGGGCTGCTTCAAGCTTTTCGCCTTGCGGCAGGGCGCTGCGCTGGAAATGATCCAGCGACGGCGCCCCGGCACGGGTAACGCGCCATGCCTCTTCCCCCATCGCCAGCACCCGCCGCCGTGCCAGCTCGGTCGATACGAAATGCAGGTGCGACATCTTGGTCAGCGCATTGCGAACGGCATCATCGATCGCCCCCTCGCTGATTTCACCGCCCTCGATATGGGCAATCGGGATGCGCAGGGCAAGCGCGGCCGAGGCGGGCGCCAGCATTTCGTAACGGTCGGCAATCAACAGCAGCAGGTCGGGCCGGAGGGCGGCCAGCCGTTCGGCCATGCCAAGCACCCCGAGACCGATGGTCTTGGCCATGCCCAGGTCAGTGTCGGAATCGAGCAGACACTCCAGCGGCTGCTCAACGTCGAAACCGTCGGCTGAAAACTCTTGCACCGTGCGACCGAATCGCGGTGCCAGGTGGGCTGCCATCGGCAAGATGCTCAGGCGAATGCCCGGATGCCGCTGAAGTTCACGCAACACCCAGTAGAGATGGCCGTAGTCGGCCCGCGATGTGCTGACCACCGCGATATGACGGCGGCCGGAATCCTTTGATGACGTAGTCAGAACGACCTCTTCGATTCAGTTGTGCTCAGCGCTGGCCAGTGAAGACAGGGTCGTCAGGGGAATAGGGGCGCGGCGCCGGCTCGTCTTCCCGGTACCTGGCCATGTTCCGGTTGAGCTCCGACCAGGTCTCGGTATGCTCCTGTCCGGTGGCCGCAAACAAGGCCTCGGCTTGCAGCCCGATGGCTTCCTCAAAATCGCCGAGGGCCGCGTACACCATCGCCATGGTGGCGGCGGTTTCAACCCCGTGGTTGATGTCGTACAGGCGCGCGGCCCAGGCCAGGGCCTGTTCTGGGTCGGCCTGGCCGTACTCCGGGCAGGCTGCATGGACCCGGGCCAGGGCCAGCAACGCCCAGCCATGCAGCTGCTCCGACTCACGCAGGGCAGATTCCAGCGGCCCGGTTGCTGCGCCGCAATGACCAGCCCCGATCAGGGCCATGCCCTGCCAGTAAAGCGCGTAGACCCGATCTTCTCCGGTCCGGGCAGCGGCCAGCGCCCGGTAATGGTCAGCCGCGCGATCGAAATCGCCTTGCGCCATCAGCGACCGTGCCCGCCAGTTTTCCAGGTTCCCATTATCGGGCACGATCATCAGCGCCTGCTCGAAACGGCCCTGGGCTTCAGCCCCTCTGCCATCCAGCATCGCAATGCGGCCAAGGTAGTAGTGCGCGACGGCCTTGTCCGGATCCAGCTCAAGTAGCTGCTCGAAATGCGCTTCCGCCTGCTCGTATTCCGATGCTTCAAAGAGCTGCCGGGCCAGCACTTCGAGATAGTGATCATCCTCGGGATTCAGCTCAACGGCACGGCGCAACAGCTCAAGCCCCTGTTCGACATTGCCGCGATTGACTGCCTCGATGCCGCTTTCAAAATACAGCTGTGAGCTGCGCGACAAAGCACGAACTTCGGCCAGCACGGGATCGGCGATGGCCGGTGCTATTGAGCCACTGCGCTCGCGATGTTCACTGGCCTTGTCCATGTTGCCAAGGTTGCGATAGGCGATTGCCAGCGGTGCATGCAGCTGGTTGGCGCCCGGATCAAGCTCCAGTGCTCGCGTCAGGCGCTGCACGGCCTGGCCGGCATCACCTTGCTCCAGGGCCAGGCGGCCCATTTCGGCGATGGCCGCGGCCGACACGGGTCGCACGATCAAGGCCTGCTCCAGGTCTTGCTCGGCCGCCTCCAGGTCGCCGGCATCAAGATTGATCCGGGCCCGCCGGATCAGGGCCGGTACGTACAGGGGATTGCGCTCGAGTGAGCGCGAGAAGTAGGTCCGGGCCTGATCGAACTGACCCTGCCCCTGCTTCAGTATGCCGACCAGATAGAGCCAGTCGGGATCGTCTCCAGCCAGCGCCAGGGCGTTGCGATAGCTGACCAGTGCCGGTTCAATCTGGCCGTGAGCATGAAACCAGCGCCCGAGTACGCCGTAGGCCCGGCCGAGGCTGTCAGGATCATCCGTTTGCGCGGAAAAGCGCTCGAACTCCTGGATCGCCGCCTGCAGTGCATCGCGCACGCTGGCATCCAGGTTGTCCAGATTGATCCGCGGTATTGGCTGAACTTCGGCTGCCCTGGCCCCGGAATGAACCGTTAGCAGCAGCGTGGCAACCATCAGCGCTGCCAGCCAGCCGAGCACGACAGCTTTGAAATTACTGGTCATTCTCGGCCTCTCCTTCCTTGTCTGGATAGGCATCGCCCGTTCCCTTGATTAACGTGTGATAACGATTGACTGCCAGGTTCGGGAAAAATTCGCTTTGTCCGTCGGGCCATTGCACCACGACGGCTTGTTCGTCGTCGCTGTCGGCCAGGCCGAAAATCACGCGCGGGTCGTTGGCCGAGGCGTAAGACCCGTCGCTGCGCGACCGGCGCAGAAGGCCCTTCTGCCCGTTCTGCATCAGCCACGCCCTGGCACCGGTCTGATCGCGCCCGTCGCGTTCGGCCAGCAGCTTCAGACCCAGCCAGTTGTGCCGCGCCTTGCTCTGGTTCAGCAACACCTGCACCGGCCCGTTGATGTTGGCGATGACGACGTCGACCAGGCCGTTGTTGTTGATGTCGCCGAAGGCCGCGCCGCGGCTGACGTTCATCACATCGAAAGCGGGCCCGCCCTGGTCGGTTTTCTCGTCAAAACCGGCCGCCGGCCCGGCCTGGCCGCGGTTTATAAAAATCTGGTTGCGTTGATCGTAGGGGAACGGTGCCCCGGCCAGCTCCTGCGCGGGCTCGGGAATCACCGCGCCGTTGACCGCGATCAGATCGAGCCAGCCGTTGTTATCGATATCCAGCCAGGCGGTGCCGAAACCGGTGTAGGGAAAGCTCGGCGTTCCCAGTCCGGCCCGGTTGGTGCGGTCCTCGAACCAGCCATCGCCGAGATTGACGTACAAGGTATTGGTTTCAGTGCGCATGTGGGTCAGGAACAAATCCTCCAGACCGGTGCGGTTGAAGTCGGCCGCGTCAACGCCCATGCCGGCCTCCATGCCGCCGCTGGCATTGACCGCCACGCCGGCCAGGAAACCGTTTTCGGTAAAGCGCCCGTCACCTTCGTTGACCCAGAGAAAGTTGGGGCCACCGTCGTTGGCGACAAAAATATCCGGCTTGTCATTGCCGGTCAGATCGAGCACGACCACGCCCAGTCCCGGCCCGGGCGCGTCGGCCAGTCCGGACTGCTGACTGGCATCACGGAAGCTGCCATCACCGTTGTTGATAAACAGGCTGTCGGGCACGCCCTCGTAAGCCGACGGTGAGCAGTATGCGGTTTCGCCCGTGGTTGTCGAACGGCAGCGCTTGTGATTTTCAAAGCTGTAGTCCACGTAGTTGACCACGACCAGGTCGAGCAGGCCATTGCCGGTCAGATCGGCGAAACTGGCACTCACACTCCAGCGCGAGTCATTGACCCCGGCCCGTTCAGTGACATCGGTGAAGGTGCCATCGCCGTTGTTGTGCCAAAGCTGGTTGGCGCCGAAATTGAGCACGTAGATGTCCGGATAACCATTGCCGGAGTAGTCGCCCACTGCAACACCCATGCCGTAGCCACGGGCATCGATGCCCGATGCCTCCGTGACATCGGAAAAGCGGACGACCCATTGGCCATTGTCATCGCGGTAGGAGTCGTTGCGAAACAGCCGGTCGCCGAGCTCACGATCTTCGGGCCCGATGCCCGGGCCGATCGCCCCGCCCTGCACCAGGTACAAGTCGAGCTTGCCGTTGCCGTTGAAATCGAACAGGGCAGCGCCGCCGCCCATGATCTCAGCGAAATAAAATTCGCCCTGCATGCCGTTGTCGTAGGTAAAGTCAACACCAACGGCAGCACTGACGTCTTCAAACCAGGCAGCAGCCGTGGGCTGGGCTGCCCAGACCAACGCAACCAGTAAAAGCACGGTTCTTTGCAAGGCCAGCATTAAAAGCCCCCCTGGTAACGGGTATTGAATTGGCGATGCAGCTGCTCGCGCTGCTCCCGATTGCCGATCGACTCCGCATAGGGCATGGGCTCAACGGTCTCCCCGTCGCGGGTGTAAAGATCCATGTCCTTGGCAAAACCGCGGACTTCCAGCACCACGACCCGCTTGAAGTTGTCCGGGGCTGAAGCCGGTGCTGCAAATTCCAGGTGCAGTTCCTCGCCGGGACCGACGATGGCAAAGGCGTTGTTGGCCCTCTCGACCAGGGCTTCTACCGGCCCCAACGCGGTGTAAAAGCCGCGCGGATACTTGGTATCCCAGAACGGGGAGCGGTCGTTGTAATCGTAGTAGGGCAGACGCTGATCAAGCGTGTCGCGGCGAGCGAAGCCGGTCTTGGCCAGGCGCGCCTTGTCGATGGCGAGCGAGTGACTGACCAGGTTTTCCGGCGGCGCTTCCGGGTACACCAGCCGGATGTGATCCCAATACACCTCCCAGTTGCCGCGCAGGCGCAGCCGGGTGGTCTCAGGCGGCAGGTCGGCCAGCGGCAGCGCCATTTCCCGCGGCATGCCGGCCGGGTATCCGAACTGTTTGTAAACCATCACCCACTGGCCGTCGGCAAAGGCCTCCAGGCTCGGCGGCGTGTAGCTGGCATCGGCCTGCCAGGCCGAAAACAGGGTCTGCGAGTAGGGGTATTCGACCCAGCCGTTGGCCACCAGCACCGGCTGGCGCCCGTCGGGGTTGACAATCTGATCGAATTCCAGGGTCAGCACATGCTCGTCGACCAGGCGACCGAGAAAATGCGGATGACGCTCCCCGGGCGGCACGGCGCTCAGGTTGGCCTCGGCGAGAATGTCGGTGACATCGCCCGAATACTGACTCATCGCTCGCGCGGGATGAAGCACGTCGCTTTGCCGGTAGAAAATCGGGTCACCGGTCGGCTCGGGCCCGCCACCGGTATGCATGCGTTCATCAACGCTCATCGACCAGCCCGGAGGCAGGTCATGAATGTGCAGGCGGGCGGTGTCGATATAGGCGATTTCCTCCATCGGCTCGGCAATCTTGATCTTGTAGCGACCGTCTCGGGGCGCAATCGATCCCGGCGGAAACTTGAAGTACTCCCAGGGCCGGGGCTCGGAATAAACGCCGGGTTCGAGGAAAAAGCCGATGCCTGCCACGCCGAGCAGATCGCTGACGAAATCGTAGCGCTCGCCGTTCCAGGCAAACAACACCGGACAGCTGGCCAACTGGCGCTGTACTTCGGCAACATCATGGGTCTTGCCGGCTACCAGGTCCATTTCGGTTTGCAACACCCCGTCAGTCCAGTGAAACCGGACGAAGTCGGCGCGGCCATGCTGGCCGAGACCAATCGCGACCGGCTGCAGACTTTGACCGGGCGCGGAGTGCTGATCGTAGGCCTCGAAGATGCTCCAGCGGCTCGCCGACCGAACCAGCATATGCGTGCCAATCCCCGAGGCATTGGAGCGCATGCCCTCGCCGCGATCTGATCGACCCGATGGCCGAATGGCCATGAAGGCATGGCGGCCCTGGCCGGCGGGCCAGATGGCCAGCGCAGTGCCCTCGTCTTCGCGCACGACCGCGGCCAACGCCGGGCCTTGGGCAGGATCGATGATGATCGGCGTCATCGCCAGCAAGGGAACTGACTCGGCATGCAGCCGCGACGCACTGAAATCATCCTCGGGCGCCAACTGCCAGACCTCGAAACCGTCTGCATGATGAGCCAGGATGTCGGCTCGGCCGTTGCCGTCGAGGTCGAGGGTGGCCAGTGCCGCCGAATCGGGCGCGGCCAGATCAATCCGTGCCAGCTTTTGATCCCGCCACTGGCCGTCGGCCTGGAACCGCCACAGCCGCAAGCTGCCATCGGCCTCCAGGCTCACCAACTCGCTGCGGCCATCGGCATTGAAGTCGGCGCTGCCGATGGCGATGACCGGTGTCTGGAGCAGGCTATCAAGACCCTCAGCCGGGCGGTATTGCCACAGGCGGTCGTTGATCCACGCCTGGTGCGGCGGCCTCTGGTTCAGAACCAGGATATCGACGATGCGATTGCCGTCCAGATCCACGGCCAGAACCTGGCGGCTGCCGCCAGCCGGCCCGGAAAGATCCAACTCGCCTTCCTCGCTCAACCGCCGCCAGGTGCCGTTCAGGTTGTTGTTGAACAGCTCGTTGTCAGCGTCCGCGTTAACGACAAAAATGTCGACATCGCCATCATGATCGGCATCGAAGATGGCCAGGTCGGCACAGCGACCGGCGTCATCGACATCCTCGCTTCCCGCCGCCGCTGACCACTGGTTCTGGTGACCGTCGAGCAGCAGGTTGCGGCCGCTGCGACACAAGTAAACGCCAGTCGCGCCGCTATTGTCGAAATCGGCCCAGCCGGCGGCGGTGACGTCATCGATTCCGGCCAGCGGATGATCTTCGATGGCAACGAAACCACCATTGTCCTGAACCAGGACGACATTGGCCTGGCCCGGCCCACCGGCCAGGAACAGGTCCTGCAGGCCGTTGTCATTCAAATCTGCCGTGGTCAGGCTCAGCTGACCGGCGTCGAGATCCAGCGCCATGATTCGCCGCGACTCGGCAAACAAAGGCCCTTCGGTCTCGGTCTTCGGCCGGTCCGGCTCGTCGCGGCCCACGGCCAGGGCCTCGGCCAGCACGCCCATCCGCGTGTAGCGGAATTCGGCCAAGTGAGCCCTGGGGTTGTTGGCGAATCGCTGATAGGTGGCGATGTGTTCTCTGGCTTCGTCCATCCGGCCTAGCTGACGCAGGATGAGAGCTGCGCCATAGTAGGCGCTGCGCAAGTACGGATCGATCGCGATGGCCTGCTGGTATTCGGCCACTGCCTGCTCCAGCTGGCCGGTCTGCGACAGGACTTCGGCGGCGAAGTAATGCACGTGGGCGTTGCTGACCCCGTCGTCGAGCAAACGCTGGAAAAACCGCTGGGCCGATTCGCTATCGCCCAGGTAGAAGTACATCAGGCCGGCCACGTACAAGGCCCGATGATGCTGTGGATCCTGCTCCAGCACCTCGGTAACGATGGCCAGGGCGCGCAGCTCATCGCCCTCTTCCTGGCGGTTCAGGGTGGCAATGGCTTCGTTGACCCGCGCTTCCAGCCAGTCGGGACGCTCCTCGGCCAGTTGCGCGAAAATGACCCGGGCCTCCTCGTTTCGGTATTGGCCCATCAGGCCAACGCCGCGATTGTTGAGCTCGATTTCGCTGTCGGTCAGCGGGGCCTCGGGCTGGGAACAGGCGACCAGGCCGGCAAACAGCAAACAGACTAGCCAGCGAGCGCTGCGCGCCGGGGGTTCGAAGCTCATGGCAATTCCTTCTTGGCCGCCAGGATGCGGCGGTTGTTGTCGTCAATCGAAATCGGATCGACGCCTGCCGGCGGCAGCCGCCCCATGGCCGGGTAGCGATGGATTTCGGCGCGATAGTGGGCGCGCGTGTCATGCCCACGACGGCGCTCGCGTTCATGGCGCAAGCCCTCGATGTCAATCGGACCCACCACCACTTTTTCTCCCGGCCCGGGATCGACCTGGGCCAGAATTCGCCCGTCGTAGTCAACCAGCATCGACCCGCCCGGCCAGGAAAAAGGCGGATAGTTGCGCATCTCCGCACCCTGGTTGGCGGCCACGACATAGGCCATGTTTTCCAGGGCCCGGGTGCGATTGACCAGCGTCCACCAGTCCGTCGGTTTCTGGGTTCCCCAGGGATCCATGTAGGCCGATACGCGGATCAGCACCTCGGCGCCGCGAAAGGCCAGTTCGCGGATCGTTTCCGGAAACAGCCAGTCGTAGCAGATCGCCACGCCCAGGCGGCCGATCTCCGTTTCGACGACCGGAAAGGGGTCAGGCTGATAGTCGGGCAGGTCGTGCGGACTGGTGTGAACCTCCCACGGGATCCAGGTATTGACCTTCCTGTACTTGGACAGAATGCCCTCGGGCCCGATCAGGACAGTGGTGTTGAATACGGCACCCGGGTAGTCGGGATCGCTTTCCAGGAAGCTGCCGGTTTGAATGAAGCAGCCGTACTTGCGTGCGATTGCGTGGTAGCGGTCGGTATGTTCGTTGGGAATTTCCACCGCCAGCTCAGCCAGCAGCTTTTCCGGCTGGTCGAAAATCGGCACCGTGTGCGCAAACTCTGGAAACACCAGCAAACGCACATCGTGAAATGGCTCATAGCCAACGATGGTCTGCTCGATAATGCTGCACATGCGCTCAACGCGCGCGGCAATTTCCTTGCGGGTTTTCGGCGCGGGAAAGTCAGTCTGGCAGGCGGCGGCGTAATACATTGATCGGGTCTACTTGCCGTATCAGGCATGGTTGAGTATCGAACCCACTATGGTAGCTTGAGACAGCGAGTGGTGTGACAACGTGCAGTGTTGACACGGCGCGCCAGGGCCCCGTTCTCCTGCCCCCGGATTCTCTGGCTTGACCATGTAGCCCGGTCCAACGTGGCCGGGGCCGATGTTGACGCTTTCGACACGGTCTGGCCTGGGCTTGGTGGAATGGTCAGGCAGGGGTGCCAGTCCTCCAACCGCAGCGGCTTTCCAAACATCGCCCCCGGCCGCGTTGGGCCGGGCTACAACTTCTCATACCCGCCGCGTTGGGCCGGGCTACAACTTCTCATCACGACCGCATTGGGGCGGGCTACGACTACCCTGGTTCGATCATGCAACTCGGTCCAGACGTGGCCGGGGACTGCCCCGGATTCTCTGGCTTATTCATGTAACCCGGTCCAACGTGGCCGGGGCCGAAGTGGACGCCCTCGACAGGGTCTGGCCTGGGCTTGGTGGAATGGTCAGGCAGGAGTGCTAATCCTCCGAGCCCAGCGGCTTTCCAAACATCGCCCCCGGCCGCGTTGGGCCGGGCTACAACTTCTCATACCCGCCGCGTTGGGCCGGGCTACAACTTCTCATCACGACCGC
>SKKV01000196.1 GCA_007123575.1 Wenzhouxiangella sp. | reverse complement strand
TTCGGCAGCATTTATTCCAATACCGTGCTTAATCAGTGGAACGCTGATCGGCCAACCTCATTCCTGCAGCAGCAAATGGCGCTTACCGGTGACTACATTACCGTGCTGGTCGATGTGCGCGGCAGTGTCGGCTACGGTGTAGATTTCCGCGAGGCCTTTCAAGGCGACTGGGGCAGGGATGACCTCGACGATCTGCACAGCGCGGTTGAATATCTGAACACCCTGCCCTACGTCGATCCCGATCGGATCGCGATCTGGGGCAACAGCTATGGCGGGCTGCTGGTGCTGACTGGGCTGTTCCGCAAGCCGGGTTTATTCGCCGTTGGTGTCGCTGGCGCCCCGGCGGTTGATATTCATCACTTCACCGGCTTCGACCAGCACCTGACCCGTCGGCCGGACACCCATCCCCATATCTTCGAGGCAGGCAGCTTGCTCGATCTCGGTGAAGACCTGGTTGATCCCCTGCTGATCATCCACGGTGTGCATGACGACATCGTGCCGCTGAAGACTACCTTGATGATGGCCGAGAAGTTGAAGCTGCTCGGCAAGCAGTTTGAGCTCGATATCGTCCATGACTCCGGCCACTGGTGGGCGGCCACCGATCACTATGCTCGCTATACCTTTGGCCGTTTGAATGACTTCATTCGTCGACATGCACCGCCGGGTCCCCGCTGACCGGTTGACTTGTCCGGCATTCGACCAAGGTCGAGCTTGAATACATAAGGGTGATCTAATACGATAGGCGGAGCGTCTACAGGAAGCCCCGTCATGACTGATGATTCAACCTTTGGTCCGGTTAGTGCCCGGCGCCGAGCCCTGCTCAAGGCGGCCGGCTTAGGCGGCGCGTTCGTTGCTGTCGGCGGGTCAACGCTGCTAAGCGCTCCTGCCAATGCCCTGCCTACCAGCGCCCGGATCGTAATCATCGGTGCAGGTGCCGCCGGCATTGCCGCTGCCAACCGCCTGGATAGCGCCTTGGACGGTGCCCGCATTACGATCATTGATCGTCGCCAACGCCATCTGTATCAGCCTGGACTGACGCTGGTGGCCACTGGTATCTGGAGGCCCGGCAAGGTCGTCGACAGCAATGAACGCTACCTGCCCCGGTCGGTTAACTGGATCCAGGATCACGTCGCCGAGATTGACCCGGACGCCAACCGTGTGGTGACAACCGGCGGGCAGAACATAGACTACGACTATCTCCTGGTCACAACCGGCCTGACCGTGGACTACGCCGCCATTGAAGGCATGAGCCGGGACCTGATTGGTCGTGAAGGGATTGGTTGCGTTTATGACAACCCTGAACATGCCGAGCGCACCTGGCGAATGATCGACCACTACGTCACCGCCGGCGGCGTTGGCCTGTTCACCCGCGGCCCGGGCGGCATCAAGTGCGCCGGGGCACCGTTGAAAGTAACGATGCTGACCGAGGATCTTGCTCGTCGGCGTGGTACGCGGGCTTCTCTTGAGATGATTTACAACTCGCCAAGTGGAGGACTGTTTTCACAGCCAGACACCAACGAGTTCCTCAAGGGCGAATTTCCCAGCCGCGACATCGGCATCAATTGGCATCATCGGCTCAAGGGCATTGAGCCCGAGGCGCGCCGAGCCACGTTTGCGACCCCGCAGGGCGACGTTCGTCTTGATTATGATTTCATCCATGTCGTTCCGCCCATGCGCGCTCCGGATGCACTGGGCAACAGCCCACTGGCCTGGCAAGACGGACCGTTTGCGGCTGACGGCAACTGGATGGAAGTTGACCAGTACAGCATGCGGCACCGTCGCTACGGCAACGTGTTCGGAGCCGGCGATTGTGTCGGTACACCGATCGGCAAAACGGCCGCCAGTGTCAAGGCCCAGGTGCCGGTCGCGGTCGACAACCTGATCAGCGTGCTGGCGGAAAGGGAAGCAGTACAGCGATTCAACGGATACACATCTTGCCCACTGATTACCGGCCGGGGCCGTGGCATTTTGGTCGAATTCGACTACGCCTTGAACATGGTGCCGTCATTTCCTTTCATCAGTCCCTACCGGGAGCACTGGGTACCCTGGGTGATGAAAGACCGGATGCTGCAACCTGCTTACAACGCGATGCTGCGCGGGCGAATCTAGCCTTAAGAAATTCGATACGGCACCGAACAAAACATTGGGAGTCTGAACGTATGGCATTTTCCATCGCTGGCATTTTGGCCGTCTTGCTTGAAGTCATCCGGCCCTGGTTGCCGCTGATTATCATTGTGCTGGCCATCGACGTAGCCATCACCGCCTGGCTGCTCGCCAGCCGGGGCCGATCCTGGTCAAACGGTCGCCGCCCGGCGCTGCTGGGCGGGGCGATTATCGGCGTGCTCGCATTCTTCCTGGCTCCCTTGATCACATCGGCCCGCTTCTCCGATCTCAGCGGATTGCTGGACTGGATGTCCATTCTCGGTGGTTCAATCGCTGCCGCCCTGGTGGCGGCGGTTCTGCTCTGGCCACTGACCACCGCGCTGTTTGGCAAAACGGTGCACTCATGACAGGAGGTGTGCGTCTTCTCTCCCCTCTTCTGCTGTTGGCTCTAGCCCTCGCTGCACCACCGGCTGTTGCCGACGACAACCACTTCAGTATCCTGCTGCGACTACAGCCGGAACTGGTTCATGTCTCTGGTAGCGCTGCCGAAGCCCGCGACCGCAAGGGCTGGTATTTGACCGATGGTTGGGGTGGAGGCAACAAGAACAG
Source organism: Wenzhouxiangella sp. (assembly GCA_007123575.1). GTDB lineage: Bacteria > Pseudomonadota > Gammaproteobacteria > Xanthomonadales > Wenzhouxiangellaceae > Wenzhouxiangella. The sequence goes on along the minus strand of SKKV01000196.1, from coordinate 9,476 downwards.
CCACAACTGGGGTGCGCTATTCATCGACGGTGGATTTCAGCTTACCGAGCGTACGCGTGTTGTTGGCCGTCTTGGCTTTAATGTGGATATGGAAGGGCTTAAAGACGGCGACGCTCGTGAGCGTGAAGTTGAAGTCGGGCTGGATGGCCCCTGGGGCCGATTGATGGTCGGCAGACTTGAAACTCCTTACAAGACGGCCGGTTTGGGCTGGGATCCCTTGAACGCGACTTTCATGCAGGCCCGCGCCAACCTGGGGCGTTCGGGCGGTGCCTTTGGCCATGGTGGCTATGTCGACAATGCGCTCAGCTACAGCCATGGCTTCCGTGGCCTGCGCTTCACCCTGTTTGCTGCGGTCGATGATCTTTCCGACCTCGGTTCGGGCAGCACCTCGGGCAACCATGCCTGGGGTTTGTCAATGAGTCTGCCGGTCGGGCCCGTTGAGCTGATGGCCGCTCATATCGATGCCAGCGAATTTCAGCAAGGCCCGGACAATCGTACCGGCACAAAACTGGGATTGAGATGGTCACACGACGCCTGGACCCTATCCTCTCATTGGGAACGTCGTGGAAGCGGCCTGGAAGACGCTGACATATTCCATGCGAATGCCAGCTATCGCCTATCCAGCACCTGGCAAATCATGGCTGGGGCCAGTCTGTTCAACGACCGAAGCGGCAGTGACGACGGCCAATACGCGGCCGTTGGCGTGCGCTATCAGATGGACAGGCGATTTTCCATCCACGGCGGTGTTCGTCACAATGACCGGGACGAGAGCGGCAGTGAGACCATCTTTGGCGTTGGCATGCGAATCATGCTCGCCACGGGCAATCTGCTGGGGCGCTGACAAGCTACGCGACTCGGCGAACGGGAACGCCTTTGTCATTTAGATGGCGGTGTTGTCGGTATGATTCTCCAGTAGTGATGAACTACTAACTGGAGCAGCATGGCCAACAACGCATTCGAGCGCGCGCTGGCGCGACTGGACAAGGCAGCTGAGCGGGTGGACATTCCGCCCGAGACCCTCAAGCGCCTGCACTTTCCCAAAGCGGTGCTGAGTGTTTCGATTCCGGTCCGCCGTGATGACGGCAGCCTGGAGATCTTTGAGGGCTACCGGGTCCATCATTCCGACTTGCTGGGCCCCGGCAAAGGCGGGCTGCGTTATCACCCCGAAGTGGACTTGGACGAGGTCAAGGCTCTGGCGTTCTGGATGACCTGCAAGGGCGCGATCATGGATCTGCCCTACGGCGGAGCCAAAGGGGGTGTTGCAGTCGACCCCAAGCAGCTGAGCATGCTGGAACTGGAACGGCTCAGCCGCGGCTTCATTCGCCGGATTGCCGACTTCATCGGTCCGGAAGTCGACATCCCGGCCCCGGATGTCTACACCAACGAACGCATCATGGGCTGGATGATGGATGAATATTCCGACGTTGTCCGGCGTCGCAGCCCGGATGTGATAACCGGCAAGCCGCTGGCCCTCGGTGGCAGCCTGGGCCGATCCGGGGCTACCGGACGCGGCGGCTATTTCTGCCTGCAGGAGCTTGCTCAAGAATTTGACTGGGACCCTGAACAGACCACCATCGCCATTCACGGTTTCGGCAACGCGGGCCAGTCGATTGCTCACTTATTGCACGAAGATGGTTTCAAGGTCGTGGCAGTCAGCGATTCCGGCGGTGGAATTTACAACGACTCCGGCCTCGATATTCCCGAGGTCATCAAGGGCAAGCGCGCCGGTAACTCGGTTGAGCAGGTTTACTGCAAAGACTCGGTGTGTGACCTGGAAGACGTCGAGGTCATTTCAAACGACGAACTGCTAACGCTGGATGTGGACGTGTTGATTCCAGCGGCCCTGGATGATGTGATCACCGAAGACAACGCCGAGGATATTCGCGCCCGCGTGATTCTGGAGCTGGCCAACGGGCCGACCACGCTGGAGGCCGACAAGCTGCTGGAGGAACGCGAGGTAACCGTAATTCCGGACATTCTGGCCAACGCCGGCGGCGTGACCGTGAGCTACTACGAGTGGGTCCAGAACCGCAGCGGCGACTACTGGACCGAGGACGAGGTCGATCAGCGCCTGGAAAAACGGATGCGCAAGCAGTTCGCTGCGGTCATGGACCTGGCCAAGGAACTGGATGTTTCGTTCCGAGAAGCCGCTTATTGCCTGGCCCTGAAGCGCCTGGGTGCCGCGGCCGAAGCCCTGGGCACCCAGGCATTGTTCAACGGCAAGGACTGATCACTCGTCCGCTGGCTCAATCCTTGAGCCAGCGCGCCAGCCAGTCAGCGATTTCGCCGTAGAAATGGCGGCTGTTGTGGCCGGACATGATCCAGTGATCTTCGTCCGGGTAAACCAGCAGCCGGCTTTCGACCTGCTGGCGCTGCAGAGCCGTCCAGTATTCCAGCACGTTGGCCAGTGGAACACGCTCGTCCTTCTTGCCCATGGTGACCAACACGGGCGTCTGCCAGTTTTGGGCATACATCAGCGGGTTCTGATCCAGCCAGACATCGGGATCCTCCCACGGCGGCGCGCCCAGATTGGCTTCGCGATGGAAAACGGCATCGCTAGTGCCCCACTGGGTAATCAGGTTGACCAGGCCGGCATGGCTGATCAGACAGCGGTAGCGATCGGTCGCACCCTGCATCCAGTTGGCCAGGTGGCCGCCGTAGCTGGCACCCCCTGCGCACTGACGGTCGCCGTCGATAAATCCGAAACGCTCGATGGCCACATCGGCGGCCTGGTTGATTTCAAGGGCCGGCCCGCGCAGTGGATCGCCCTGGATGCGCCGGGCAAACTCTTCGCCGAAGCCGGTTGATCCCGAATAGTTGGTCAGCACCAGCACATAGTCGGTACCCGCCAGCAGGTGGTAATTCCAACGCAGGAAGAAGTAGTCGCGGTACATGATGTGTGGCCCACCGTGCATCAGCACCAGCAGCGGATAGCGACGCTCCGAGTCGAAGCCGGCCGGTCGCACCAGCATGCTGTGAATGGGCACGCCGTCGTCGTTATCAAACCAGAAATGTTCCAGCGGCGGCAGGTCCAGATCGGCCACTGCGTCTTCGCTGAAGGTCGTCAGTCGTTCATGCCCTTGCCCCGGCAACAGGCGCACCACTTCGGCCGGTTCGGCGGCTGACTCATAGCGGGCCAGCAACATGCCCTGCCCTTCGCTGCCGCCCAGATCCATGCCGGTGTAAATTCCCTTGGTCTGATCGAAGGAAGGTGTGGCCTCACCGCCGCGGATATTTGCCTCGAACAACCGGACCAGCCCTCCATCTTCGCTGAACACGAATACCGTTTCGTTATCGGGTGCAAGGGCAAACTCGGCCACCGAGCGATGATCGGGCAGTGTGATTTCAGCCTGTTTGGCCGCCCCGGGCCAGTCAAGGATTGCAAGCCGCGCCGCGTTGTAAACCCATTCGGTACGCGGAATGAACTGGGCCAGCAGGTGGGCACCATCAGCGCTGAAACGAGGGCTACCCCAGTTGTCGGAGCCCGCCGCGTCGTCCGTACCGGTGAGACGTCGTGGTTCGCCGCCATCGGCAGAAACCAGCCAAAGGTCGTTGTGGGTGCTGTCGAAGGCAAACCGATCCCGGTTGCGGCTGGCGACAAACACCAGCGCCTCACCGTCGGGCGTCCAGGTCAGATCCAGCTCGCTGCCGCCGGCGGTGCGCCTGCCGTCAAATCCGGAGCTGGTCACCAGCTCCGTGCCGGCCAGCAGGTCAACGACTTCATCACTGGCCAGGTGCTGCACGAAAGGCCGCGGTTGGAACTCGTCTTCCCAAGTATTCCAGTTGCGGATCGGGAAGCCGGTGTAGGTGAGCACATGGTAAGGGCGATCGTCCAGCTCCTTGCGGATCCGGCGCGAGTCCTCGTCGCTCTGGCTTTCCGGATGCACATTGCTGGTGAAAGCAATCCGGCTGCCATCGGGGGAAAACCGGGCGTGACGCGCGCCGGTGCTGATATCAGTCAGTCGGCGAGCCTCTCCGCCCGCGTCCAGGTCCAGCAGGTAGATCTGGCTGGCTACGTCCTCATCGCGCCGTGCGGTAAACGCGATTTTCTGGCTGTCCGGGCTCCAGGTCACTTGCGACTCGCTGCCAGAGGCAAAGGTAATCTGACGCGGCGGCGAACTGTTATCGGTCTTGATCAACCACAGGTGGCTGGCCTGGTCATCGCTGTCGTAGGCCGGCCGGCTGACCGCGACTACCGCGCGCTGCCCATCCGGGCTGACCACGGGCGCACCTACTCGCGGCATCAGCCACAAGTCTTCATGGGTGATTGGACGCGGCGTGTCGGCCGCGGCCACGGTGGCCAGCAGGCACAATACCGGCACAGAGAGAAAGCAAAAGCGAGACAGGGTCATGCAAGAGCACCTCTTGAGGATAGGTGGAACGGGGAAGGCCTGAGTTTAACCCACACAAGCGTCACTTCATCATCCGGGCCATTGACCGGAGTAGACTGGCGAGCCGCTTTTCTTAAGAGATTGGATAAACCTCATGGAGTTCTTGATCGAATTCGGCCTGTTTCTGGCCAAGTCTCTGACCGTGCTGCTGGTCGCCCTGGTGCTGGTAACGGCCGTCGTCAACGCCATGCGCAGCACACGTCAGCACGACCAGCTGCCTGCTCGACTGGAAGTCAGACATTTGAATGATGAGTATCGCCAGGCCAGCCTGACCATGAAGGCGGCGATGCTGCCGGCCAAGGCGCTAAAGACCGAGAAGAAGGCGCTGAAGGCAGCCCGCAAGCAGCACGGTGACAGCGACAAGCCGCGCCTGTTCGTGCTCGACTTTCACGGTGACATTCGGGCCAGCGCCACCGAATCCCTGCGTGAGGAAATCACGGCCGTTCTCACCGTTGCCGAGGACAAGGATGAAGTGCTGGTCCGGCTGGAAAGCGGTGGCGGCATGATCCCCGCCTATGGCCTGGCCGCGGCCCAGCTGTTGCGCCTGCGCGAGCGCGGTCTGCGCCTGACCGTGGCCGTCGATCGCGTTGCTGCCAGTGGCGGCTACATGATGGCCTGCATTGCCGACCGCATCCTGGTGGCACCCTTCGCCATAGTCGGTTCGATTGGCGTTATCGCCCAACTGCCGAACTTCAACCGGATGCTGAAAAAACACGATATCGACTTTGAACAATTCATGGCTGGCGAACACAAGCGCACCGTCACCCTGTTCGGCGAGAACACCGACCAGGGCCGGCAAAAATTTCAGCAGGAAATCGAGCAGGCGCACCGCTTGTTCAAGGACTTCGTTGGTCGCTACCGGCCGCAGATCGACCTCAACGAAGTTGCCACCGGCGAGTACTGGTACGGCACCCAGGCGATGGCCCACAACCTGGCCGATCAAGTACTGACCAGCGATGAGTTTCTGCTGGAATCCAGCGAAAAAACCGAGCTTTACCTGGTCAGCAAGAAGGTACGCAAACCCCTGCTCAGCCGCCTGCTGCCAGGCACCGGAGACGCCTTGAATCGACTATCGAACACAAATGTATTGCGTTTGTAATTTTTTGTGTTAGACTGCCATCATTGTCGCCACAGGATCAACATCGTGCCCAAACAAACCGTCACTTTGAGACTGGATGAAGATGACCTGACTTTCTTGAGCCAGGTGGAGATTTCCGGCGCGGCCAACCTGAGCGAAAAGATCCGAACGCTGATCAACGAGGCCAGGGCGCAGCGCGAGGGCATGGAAGACCCCGCCGCCGCGCACGACTTCGCTCGGCGCCTGTTTGCCCGCGTCGACCGCCAGGTGCACGCGTCGGAAATGGAACAGGGTTTGCGCTCCGAGCTGGTCCATCGCGTGATGGGTTGGCTGCCCGACATCACCGCGTTTGCGCTGTCGGCCTGCCGCGGCAAAGCCAACCCGAAAGACGCCCGGGCCAGCCTCGAGCGTCTGGAAACAGGCCTGGCCGAGCGCAGCTTCAGCCTGAGTGAATCGATCAGGCAGCTCGGCCAAGGTGGTTTTCGAGGCTGTTATCGGCCCGATGCACTGGCCAGCCGGGCCGGTTTTGAGGTAAAAAGCGATACGGGGGAAGGCTGAATTCCGTATCGACTGCTTTTGTTGTTTAGAGAGGTTTGAACATTTCGATTGGATACTGACTTTCAACTGGAGGAGAACAGCATGAGTGAGTCCTTGAAACAGCGTGTTGGCCGACTGGTTGCCGGCGGCTTCAATGCCCTGGTCGACGCGGTCGAGAACGCGGCCCCCGAGGCCGTGATGGAGCAGGCCATTCGCGAAATCGATACTGCAACTTCCGAGGTCCGGAAGGAATTGGGTGTGGTCGAGGCCCAGCGCCATCTGACCGCAAAACGTCTGGCCGAAGACAACAAGCGCCACGACGAGCTTTCCGACCAGGCCCGTCTGGCCATGAAAGAGGGACGCGATGACCTGGCCGAAACCGCCGTGTCGCGCCAGATAGACCTGGAAGCCCAGATTCCGGTGCTGGAATCGCGCCTGGCCGACCTGGCCGATGAAAAAGCTCGGCTCGAGGGTTACATCAACGCACTGAAGGCTAAAAAGCGGGAAATGCGCGATGCCCTGGACAGCTATCGACAGTCGCAGCGCCAGGCCAGCCAGGCTGCAGGGTCCGGCGAAAACGGGGGTTCTGCCGGTTCTGACAACCGTGCCGAGCGCGCCTCTGCAGCCTTTGATCGAGTATTCAGCCGCCAGACTGGGCTTGCCGGTGCCAGCGGCGCCAGCACCAGCGAGGAAGCCAAGCTGGCCGAGCTGGAAGAGCTGTCGCGCAAGAACCGGATTCAGGAGCGACTGGCCCGCCTCAAGTCTGACGACTCGTGACGGAGTATTTCCTCGCCCCGGGCAGCGTGCCGTTCACCGCGGCCCTGATGATCATGGCCGGTTTGTTTGTGTTCGAACTGCTGGCCTTATTCAAGGGCCTGGGCATCAACGAGGCGATCGACGACTTCGTGGTTTCCAGCGTCGATCTACCTGAAGATGTCTTTGATATCGGCGAGTTGACCACGGGCGATACGACCAGCGGCATTGAAGGCAGTGGCACGCCTGAGGGCGGCAGCGTGATCGGCCGTCTGCTGGCCTGGCTGTATATCGGCCGGGTGCCGGTGCTGATGGTGCTGGTCGTTTTCCTAACCGTCTTCGGGCTGGCCGGCCTGATCATCCAGTCGATGCTGCGTCAGAGTATCGGCATGGCCGTGCCCGGCGTGATTGCTGTTCCAGCAGTGTTTTTCCTGACCTTGCCGCTGGTGCGCTGGAGCACCGGCGCCCTGGCAAAAATACTGCCCAAGGAAGAGACCAGCGCCGTTTCGACAGCCACGTTCGTTGGCAAGACGGCGGTCGTTGTGGGTGGCAATGCCCGCCACGGCATGCCGGCCCAGGCCCGCCTCAGCGACCGATTTCGGACCACCCACTACGTGCTCGTAGAGCCAGAGGAAGAGGAAGACGTGCTGGAACAAGGCAGTCTCGTGCTGCTGGTTCGGCGAATCAACGGCAAATTCAGCGCCATACCCAACCCGAATGCTGCACTGGTGGCAGAAGGGCCGGATTGATTCCGAGTATTGAACTGAAAGGTCGCAACTTGCGGCAGCGAATTTTTCCATCAAACACCAATCAGGGAGCTTTGCAATCGACATGGATATGAATATCACGGCTTTGGCAGTGCCGGTCATCGGCGTACTGGTCGGCCTGTTCGTGCTGGGCATGATCTTCGCTCGCCTCTACCACCGGGCAAGCAAGGAAGTGGGCTTCGTGCGCACCGGCATGGGAGGCGAGAAAGTGGTTCGGGACGGCGGCGCACTGGTGTTCCCGGTGCTGCACGACATCATCCCGGTCAACATGAATACCCTCAAACTGGAAGTGGTACGTCAGCGCGAAGGTGCACTGATTACTCGCGACCGCATGCGCGTCGACGTCCAGGCTGAATTCTATGTCCGGGTCAAGCCGGATGCCGAGGCGATTTCGACTGCGGCCCAGACGCTTGGGCGCCGGACCATGGAACCTACCCTGCTGAAAGAGCTGGTCGAGGGCAAGTTCGTCGACGCTCTGCGGGCCGTGGCTGCAGGCATGAGCATGGAGGAGCTGCACGAAAATCGGGTCGACTTCGCCCAGAAGGTGCAGGTGGCCGTGGCCGAAGATCTCCACAAAAACGGCCTGGAGTTGGAATCGGTGTCGCTGACCGGACTCGACCAGACGCCATCGGACTTCTTCAATCCGCAGAATGCCTTTGACGCCCAGGGTCTGACCAAGCTGACCCAGGAAATCGAGCGCCGCCGCAAGGAGCGTAACGACATTGAGCGCGATACCAAGATTCAGATTGAACTGAAAGATCTGGAAACCGAGCAGCAGTCGCTGCAGATTGCCAGGGACCAGGAATATGCGCGCCTGATGCAGGACCAGGAAGTGAAGGTACGCGGGGCCGAGACCCAGGCCACGGTTGCCCGCGAAGAGTCCGAGCGACGCAGAGAGGCCGAGCAGGCCCGGATTGAAGCCGACCGTGCCATTCGCGAATCAGAAATCGAGAAAGAGCGCCAGGTCGAACAGCGCGAGATCGAACGCCGCCGGGTGGTGCAGATCGCCGAGCAGGAACGCGAGATTGCCATCTCTGAGAAGTCACGCGAAGAGTCGGCAGCACGAGGCGAAGCTGATCTTGCCCGAGCCAAGGCCGTTGAAGCAGAAGAGCAAGTCAAAACGGTGCGCGACACCGCGACCGCCGAGCGCGCCAAGCAGGTTCGTCTGGTCCAGGCCCGCGAGCAGGCCGAACAGGATGCGATCGGCATCACCGTTGCGGCCGAGGCCGAGAAGCGTGCTTCGCAGGATCGCGCCGAGGCCATGCGCGTGGCGGCAACGGGTGAAGCCGAGGCCATTCGCATTCGCGCCCAGGCCGATGAAGAACGCTACCGCGTCGATGCCGACGGTCGCAGGGCAATCAACGAGGCCCGCAACGCCCTGAGCCCTGAGCAGATTGCCCTGGAAATCAAGCTGGAACTGCTGAAGAACCTGCCCGATATCATCGAGCAGTCGGTCAAGCCTATGGAGCGCATCGACGGCATCAAGATCATCGATGTGCGCGGCATGCACCAGAGCGGATCGGGCGGCGATGGCGCCGGCAGCGGCGGCGGCAACGGCGGCGATGGCAACCTGGCCCGCTCCGTGGTCGATCAGGCCCTGCGCTATCGCGCCCAGCGGCCGTTGGTTGACTCCCTGCTCAACGAGGTCGGCCTCAGCGACCTCGCCGATTTGAATGGCCTGGTTGCGCAGAAGGAGTCAAGCAAAAAGGCCGCACCAAACAAGCCGGAAGCTGACGCCAAAGCCAAGCCGAAACGTCCGCCCCAGGCCGACTCGAAGCGCAGCTCAAACAAGTCAGGCGACGACAAGGCTGAATAACTAAAACCTATAACCACGGAAGACACGGAACACACGGATTTTGAAAAAAGAAGTTTCCGTGTCTTCCGTGTTTTCCGTGGTTTAATTTGTTTTTTGATCCACTCGAGTCCCGCCCCAGGCAATTAAAAGGGCGA
>SKKV01000269.1 GCA_007123575.1 Wenzhouxiangella sp. | reverse complement strand
TTCTGCTGCCGCAGGACGAAGAACTGGGACGATTGCCTTATGCCTGGCTGGTCTACCTGGGCTTCCTGTTCTTTCCCCTGACGCTGGGGGCCGGTGGCCGCGAGTTCTGGCTGCCAACGCTGGCCAGTATCGCGGTCTTCCTGCCGCTGTACTTCTGGACGCTGCGCCTGAATGGCTGGCGGCTCTTGTTCGCGACGGTCCCGATGGTCATGCTCTGTGCTCTGCTGACCCCGTACAACCCGGCGGCATTGACCTACGCAGTGTATGCCGCCGCGTTCGCGCCGGGCTTCGGTTCCGCCCGTGCCGGGTTGATCCATCTGGCCGCCGTCATCGTTGCCATTGCCGGGATTTTCTGGTTCTACGCGCTGCCGACGCCGTTTTTCGTCATGGGCATATTGATGCCGCTGCTGGTCGGCTTGAGCAACGTTTTCTTTACTGAAGTGCAAAAGAAGAACGCCGAGATCAAGCTTAACCAGCAGGAGGTCAGGCGCCTGGCCGGCAAGGCAGAGCGCGAGCGAATCGCCCGCGACATGCATGACCTGCTCGGCCACACCTTGTCGGTGATAGTGCGCAGGGCCGAATTGGCCCGGCGCCTGGTCGTCAGTAATCCAGAGCAGGCAGCCATGGAAATGAAAGCGGTCGAAGAGGTTGGCCGCAATGCCCTGGCCCAGGTCCGCGAGGCGGTTTCAGGCTGGCGCGCGCCGGAACTGGCCGCCGAGGCCGCCAGCGCGCGCCTGGTATTGGAGTCCAGCGGCATCAGCGCTGAAGTTGACGATATCCCTGATATCCAGCGCGAGGTCGGCCAGGTTCTGGCCATGGTGCTGCGCGAGGCGGTGACCAACGTCATTCGCCATGCCAACGCCAGCAGCTGCCGGATTGAGTTCGAACGCGCCAACCGGGGCTGGCTCATGCGGATAGTTGACAATGGCAGTGGCAAGCCGGGCGCCGAAGGTCACGGCATTACCGGCATGCGTGAGCGCCTGGCCGCCATTGGTGGAGAACTCAGCCTTGAATTCCAACCGGGCTGCAGCTTGCTGGCCACGGTGCCGCGGGAAATCAGGGAGAAGGCGGCATGATTCGGGTGCTGGTAGCCGAAGACCAGGCCATGGTGTTAGGGGCGCTGGCCGCTCTGTTGGACATGGAAGAAGACATCCAGGTCATTGCCCGGGCCAGCAACGGTCGCGAGGCAAAAGCACAGATCGAGTCCCAGGCGCCGGACGTGGTCCTGACCGATATCGAAATGCCGGAAATGAGCGGCCTGGACCTGGCTTGCTGGATTCGCGCGCACTGCCCGCAGGTCCGAGTCATTATCGTCACCACATTTGCCCGGCCGGGTTACCTGCGGCGAGCCCTGGATGCGGGCGTGCGCGGCTATCTGCTAAAGGACGCACCGGCCGAAGACCTGGCTCGCGCCATCCGCAACGTCCACCGCGGCGGTCGCGAAATTGCGCCTGAGCTGGCCGCCGAAGCCTGGTCGGCCGAAAGCCCGCTGACCGCCCGCGAACGCGAAGCCCTGCGCCTGGCCGGCGAGGGCTTGAGCAGCGCTGTTATCGCCGAGAAGATGCACTTGTCGGAAGGCACGGTCCGTAACTACCTGTCGGAAGCGATCGGCAAGCTGCAGGCGAGCAATCGCATCGAGGCGGCCCGGATTGCGCGGCAGAATGGGTGGTTGTGAAAAGGCGCGGATTGAGAAGGAACAAGGAACAGGGAGCAAGGAGCAAGAGAAGTCAGGTGGCTTGACGATTTTGGGGGTCGCGCTTAGTCTTTTGTGCCTTGCACATATCCGAAAGGGATTGTCAGCTTGTCAGCGCGTGAACAGGTAACCAGGCTCCTCGCAGCCGCCGATATCGAGATGGGTGGTCCCCGGGCACATGATATTCGGGTCAATGATGAGCGCTTTTATGACCGAGTCCTGGCCGAGGGCTCGCTGGGTGCTGGCGAGGCCTACATGGACGGCTGGTGGGACGTCGAAAGCATCGATGAGCTGTTTCTTCATCTGATTCGTGCTCGGCTGGACAGCAAGATCAAGAGCCCCGGACTTGTGCTGCAGGCGTTGGTCAGTCGCCTCGACAACGCCCAGAATCGGCAGCGCTCGAGGCGCGTGGCCGAGCAGCACTACGATCTTTCCAATGAACTCTACCGGGCCATGCTGGGCCCGACCATGCAGTACACCTGCGCCTACTACGGTGCGGATGGTTCGCTGAGCGATCTGGACGAGGCGCAGCGTGCCAAGCTTGAGCTGATTGCGCGCAAGCTTCACCTGTCGCCGGGCATGCGCGTGCTGGAATTGGGCGGCGGCTTCGGTGAGCTGGCGCGCTACCTGGCTGCAGACCATGGTTGTGAAGTGGTCAGCTACAATATCAGCCGGCAGCAGGTAGCATTTGGCCGTGAGCGCTGCGAGGGGTTGCCGGTCGAGATTCGGCTTCAGGATTACCGCGATGCTGCAGACGACGCTTCGGACTACGATCGCGTGGTCAGCGTGGGCCTGATGGAGCATGTCGGTCCGAAAAACTACCGTGATTTTTTCAAGCTGGTTGCTAGGCGCCTGAAGGCCGGCAGCCTTGCGCTGATCCATACTATTGGCGGCAATGTCAGTCGCCAACGTGCCGATGCCTGGATCAGCAAGTACATTTTTCCCGGCGGCGTTATTCCTTCAGCGGCGCAGCTTACCGCTGCGATGGAAGGCCAGGTTGTGCTGGAAGACTGGCACAACTTCGGCCCCGACTATGACCGCACGCTGATGGGCTGGCAGGACAACTTCCTCAAGGCCTGGCCGGAGCTTAAGGTTAGCGAAAAGCTGGATGAACGCTTCTACCGCATGTGGCTGTACTACCTGGGCTCCTGCGCTGGCGCTTTCCGGGCCAGAGGGCTGCAGCTCTGGCAGCTGGTGCTGAGCCACGGCGATATTGCCCGCTACGAGCCAGTGCGATGAGTGAAGCCGCCTGGCAGGCTCACCGCGCTCGCGTCGAGAAACTGAGTCGTGCACTGGCCGAGACCGACGGGCCGGTGCGGCTGAAAAAGTCCACCAGTAACCTGTTCCGCGCCCGCGAGCAGGCCGAGCGCACCGCGCTGGATGTAAGCGCGCTTGACCATGTCATCGAAATTGATGTTGAGCGCCGCTTTGTCGATGTGGAAGGCATGACCACCTACGCTGACCTGGTCGATGCCACGCTGCCGCATGGCCTAGCGCCTGCCATCGTGCCGGAGCTGAAAAGCATTACTGTCGGCGGTGCCACGACCGGTGTCGGCATCGAGTCCGGCGGTTTTCGCCATGGCCTGGTCCACGATGACGTGCTGGAGCTCGATGTGCTGGTGGCCGATGGCAGCATCCGCAGCTGTTCG
>SKKV01000307.1 GCA_007123575.1 Wenzhouxiangella sp. | reverse complement strand
GATTTCCAGCTCCGGCCGGGCTTGTTTGCGCTGGATCAGGGCCTCGGCCAGCTCCCGGGATAGTGCGCGCATGTCCTCGCCATCGGGATCGCCGGCGAAATCATTGAATAGAAAGAAATCGACCAGAATAAACCGCTCGGCCTGGGCAATCAGGGCCAGCTTCTTGTCGAAAATGCGATGGTCCAGTTGGCTTTTGCCGTTGGCGTCCACCCAGGTTTCATCGGCGATGAAATCGACGGAATTGACCGCCCGTACCGGGCCGGTCAGATCCAGACCTTCCGGCACCGGCTTGGCCAGGTGCCAAATAGCCATTAAGATCCAGCCCAGCAGCAACAGAACCGGTACAAACCGCCAGTTCAAGCGCGCGTTTACCACCTCATTTCAGCCATGCCGGTTCAGTCGCACGACAGGTGCTCGCGCAGCGCTTCACGCAGCTCATCGGCAGCCGCCTGACTTTGTTCGATGACCTCGTCAACTCGGTCGAAATGCATCAGCCGAATATCCTCGGCTGCTACCTCGATGAAGATATCCGGCGATTGAATGGCGTTGCGGGCGCGAATGATGGACTGCTGCATGATTTCGAAACTCTTGAACAGCAGGTCGGTCAAGCCGGGCTGGTCGTCATCGCTTTTGGGTCGCGAGCCGGTCACGTCGACGGCCACCACCAGGTCCACGTCTTCAAGCAGGTCATGCGGCAGGGGATTGGATGTGCCGCCGTCGATCAGCAGCTTGCCGTCCATCTTGACCGGCTTGAACAGGCCAGGAACTGCCATGCTGGCGCGGATCGCAGGCATCAGTTCGCCGCTGTCGAAAACATGGGATTGGCCGCTGTAGTAATCGGTTGCCACGACCTTGACTGGCACGGCCAGCGCTTCGAATTCGCGGGCATCGAACTGCTCGCCAAGGAACTCCAGGAAGGGCCCGGCATCGAACAGCCCACCTTCATTGAAGTTGATATCCAGCAGGTCGCGCCAATCCGGCCCATTGTCGCCATCGCCCAAACCGGACAGGGGGTCCAGCGCCGATCCGCCGAACTCCTTGAAAAAGTCGCGGATGGCGGCCGAGTCCAGTTCGGCCGCGTGCATGACGGCAATGATGGCGCCGATACTGGTGCCGGCCAATTGTTTCGGTTGCAGATCAAGCTCTTCGAAAACCCCCAGCATGGCGATATGGGCCAGCCCGGCGGCGCCGCCAGAGCCAAGCGCCAGGCCGATAGATGGCGTCGGACAATCATCTGCCATCGCCTCGGAAAAAATCAGCAGCCCGCCAGCGAGTATCACGAGCAGGGTTTTCATCGTGCCATCCCGATTCACCCGGGGGTCAACAGGATCTTGCCTTCGCGCTCGCCCAGGCTGGCGGCGTGCACGGCTTCGCTGACCTGGGACAAGGGGTATGTTTTGGCCACTGGCGCGCTGAGCTTGCCGGCGGCGATCTTGCCGATCAGCTCGCCGAACAGCTGCTGCTGGGCTTCAGGTGATGCCTGGCGGAACCAGCTCGCCAGCCAGAAGCCGGTCAGCGTGATGCCGCGAAAGATCAGCTGCCCGGGTGACACCTGGCAGGGCTCGCCGCTCATCATGCCGTAGTTGACCACCGTGCCGCCGAAAGCCAGGCAGGCGGCCAGGCGCTCGGTCGCTTCGCCGCCAATGGCATCAATGCCCAAGCGAATCTTGGCCTTGCCTGTCGCCGCTGCGACCTGGTCGGCCAAGTCCGGCCCATCGACCAGAACAACATCAGCGCCCTGTTTCTCGACTGCGGCCCTTGCGGCCTCCCGGCGCACGACATTGACCGTCTTCAGGCCGCGCTCGGCGGCCAGCTGGACCAGGTATCCACCAACCGCGGAATTAGCCGCGTTCTGGATCACCCATTCGCCGCGCTGCAAGTCGACCACTTCACTGAGCAGCAAGGAGGCCGTTGGCGGATTGATGGTGAGCATGGACAGCTGCAGCGGGTCGGCTTGTCCGGGCAGGGGAATCAGGTCTTTCGCCGAGGCAACCAGGTGTGAGCACCAGGTGCCGCAGCCAATCGGCAGCAACACCATCTGACCGACTTCCAGGCCGCTGACTTCCGCGCCCAGCTTGCTGACCTTGCCGACGCCTTCGTTGCCGCCGGTGGCTGGCAGGTCCGGCAGCACACCGTAGTCACCGGTCAGCGTCAGCAGGTCGGAAGGGTTGATGGGTGCTGCCAGCAGCTCTACCAATACCTCGCCTTGGCCTGGTTCCGGCGTGTCGAAAGAGACGGCTTTGATCAGTTTATGTGGCTCGCTGCCGCGTTCCTCGTACTGTGCCTTGATCGATTGCATCCGCTTTGACTACCCGTCATGGAAAGGGTGGTCACTGTATCAGCATCGCGTCAGTCGTGTTCGTGACCCGGCACGTAAAGTTTTTGGATGACATCGATGCCATAAACTTCGTTGACGATGCCTGATCCTGCCATGACATAAAAACCGTCATCCCTGCTGGCGCTGCCCGGTCCGTGTACCGGTACAGGCAGATCAGGCAGAAACTGCCAGCCGGTCTCGGGGGAATAGGCCTCGGCTGAACCCACTACCATCATTGGGGTAAACAGCTCGCCGCCAGCCACGATAATGTGGTCTTTGTACACCCCCGAGGCGAAGCCGCTGCGCGGTGCGCGCATTTCCGGGCCCGGGCGGCTTTCTCCCGTCTCCGGGTTGAAAATGGTGACGAGTCCGTGGCCGCCCTGGTTCAACCGCCGACCTCCCATGATCCAGATTTCGCCCTGGTAAGCAACGGCATGCGAGTGGTCGCGAGGCCAGGGATCGGAAATGGGTAGCACCGTCCAGCTATCGCTGGCCGGTGTATAACGGTAGATGGTTTCGCCGCTGGTGTTGATCCCACCGGTGACGTAAATGTGCTCACCCAGGGAAACGGCGGCTCCTGCCGAGCGATTTCCCGGCATTCTGGCGACCGAGGTCCAGGCATTTACCCCTGGATCAAACCGCCAGGCGGTGTTGGTTGAGCCTGCCAAGGTGAAGTTGAAGTATCCCCCGAACTTGTACAGGTGGCCACCGTGCGCCACCATCATGCCGTGATCGCGGGTGCCGGGCAGATTCGCCAACTGAGTCCATTGGCCACTGCCCGGATGAAAACGCCAGGTTCGAGGACTGAAATTGCCGGGCCCGTTCAATCCGCCGGCCAGATAAATGTAGTCGCCAAGTGCCGCCCCGGGCATCTCAGAAATGGTCGGTCCGCCCGTGGATGTTCGAACATCCCAGCGTGCCTCGGACATGATAGATGGCGGCGGCTCTTCTTCATCCGGGCAGTTCAATCCGACCGGAATGGTCAGTCGCTCAAGCGTGAAGTCGCCGAAGCCGAACTCTTCTATCGTCGAATCATAGACGGCCTCGCCGTCAAGGCATTCCAGCTGCATGCTCAGCGTACCCCAGGGTACGAGCTCAAGCTCGCTGGTATCGAAATCCGGGCCGAAGCGTGGCCCGATGGTGCTGTAGATGTCGTCGAAGAACAGCTCACCATCGATCTTTTCACCGATGCCCTGCATCCAGTACGGGTTGCCGACACTGTCATAGCTGAACCAGGTAACCAGGGCCAGTCCGTTGGTCATCCACTGCATGGTGTAACCCTGGCCGGCCTGTGACGGATCAACCCAGCTGCCCGTTTGCAGACCGCGTTCGTCGTCAATGGCATCCTCAGGGGGATTACAGTCGATCAGCATGCTGCGATTGACGCGCCTGAGCGCGACCTCGAACTGATCGCCGTAGACGTCGAACTCGGCGTGGCCATGATCGCAATCTTCAAAGTGGAAGCTGGCCGAGCCAACGACGTCGAGCACCACCTGGTCGGGATCGAAATCGGGCCCAAACTGCCCGCCCGAGCCCGCCAGCAACTCCGGGAACTCTATCGTTTGGCCATTGATGATATTGCCGTGGGCAACCAGCCAGCGCTGCTGGCCAAATTCATCGTAGGTAAACCAGTAGACGAACGCGCCCTGATCCTGGAGGATTTCAAGAGACCAGCCCTCACCCGCGCGTTCTGGATCGTACCAGTGGGCGGTGTGGCCAATACTGATTACCGAGCCGCCATGGTGATGATCATCATCTTCCGTGGGGTGGGCGAGCGCAGTTTCCAGGCTGCAAAAGTGGAGAATCAGGCAGGGCAACAGGATAAAGAACGAGCGATTGATCAGGGCTGGCATGGCAAGCTCCCTCGTTAAGGCACGTGATTTCTACTAAACAAATAGTACGATAAAATTAGTAGATGTCAAGTAACTCAATGCGTGGACTCGAAGATAGGTATGGTTCCCTGGTTTATGGCAATCCGATATGCTGAAGCCATGAAGCCCGACACAAACTCAGAAACGAACCTGGACCAGGAAACCGGTCTGCCGGATCTTGCGGCCATCCACGCTGCAGCGAAACGAATAGCTGGTCTGGCCCATCGCACGCCGGTGCTGACCTCAAGCCATTTCAACCACCGCACTGGCGCCGAGCTCCATTTCAAATCCGAGAACTTTCAGAAGGTAGGCGCGTTCAAGTTTCGCGGCGCGTGCAACGCCATCCGAGCATTGACGCCGGATCAGGCACGGCGTGGCATTGTGACTCACTCGTCCGGCAACCACGGTCAGGCTGTGGCCCTGGCCGCGGCAATGAATGGGTTGAAGGCCGTGGTGGTGATGCCGAAAGACTCGGCCCGGGTAAAGCTGGAAGCGGTACGTGGTTACGGAGCAGAAGTGGTGCTATGCGACCCCGGTATCGCTACCCGTGATGCGGCCGTGCGGAAACTGATTGAGCAGCATGGTTACCACGAGATCCCCCCTTACGACCATCCCGATATCATCGCCGGCCAGGGCACGGCTGCGCTGGAGCTGCTTGAGGACGTACCCGATCTGGACGTCATCATGGCCCCGGTGGGCGGCGGCGGCTTGCTGGCCGGCACGGCCATTGCTGCACGCCATCTCAAACCGGCCATACGGGTTGTTGGTGCCGAGCCCGCCAACGCCGATGATGCTGCCCGCTCGTTCCGCTCCGGCAAGATCGAGCCGGCGGCATCGACCCAGACCATTGCCGATGGCCTGCGCACCACCCTGGGCGTGCTCAACTTCGCTGTCATCCAGCGCCACGTCGACGACATCGTCACCGTCTCCGAGCAGGTCATTATCAATACCACTCGCGAAGTCTGGTCCAGAATGAAAATCATCATCGAGCCCTCCTGCGCCGTGCCTCTGGCGGCTTTGCTGGAAGGCAAGTTTGACGCCCGCGGCAAGAAGGTCGGGATCATCCTGACCGGCGGCAACGTGGATATCGATCAGTTCGTGGCAGCGTCGCGATAGAAGGGACGAGGGGATAAGAAAAACCATCTAACCACGGAAAACACGGAAGACACGGAAATGCTTGTTTTTGCAACCTGGTCTCCCAGCCTGAAACCTGAAACCTGAAACCTGAAACCTGAAACCGATATTTCTAAGCCCTCTACCCCGCCATGACACCCCCCCGCCGACAATGGCGTGGTGAAAAAATCCGACCTCCCCACCAAAACCTGCCCCGTCTGCCAGCGCCCGTTCGCCTGGCGCAAGAAATGGCGTGATTGCTGGGACGAGGTGCGCTACTGTTCGGAGCGTTGTCGTCGACAGCGGAATGCGCGATGAGCGCGCCAAGCCTGGTCTGGTTCAAGCGCGATCTTCGCATTGACGACCATCGGCCGCTGGTCGAGGCGGCCAGGCTCGGCCCGGTGCTGCCGCTGTACGTTGTAGAGCCCGATTACTGGCAATTGCCCGACAGCAGCCAGCGTCAGCAGGCCTTTGTTGCCGACAGCCTGATCGAACTGGATCGGCAGCTGGGTCGACTCGGCCAAGGATTGATCGTGCAGGTGGGCGATGCGACTGAAGTGCTTGCCAGCCTGCATCGTCGCCACGGTTTTCGGGCCATCTTCTGCCATGAGGAAACCGGTAACGACTGGACCTTTGTTCGCGACCGCGCGGTCCGCGGATGGTGTCGGGATGCCGGGGTCGACCTGCATGAATATCCGCAGTTCGGCGTCAAGCGCGGCCTGCGCGAAAGAGACGGCTGGTCGCGCCACTGGGAGGCGTTCATGGCTGAATCGGCGCTTGAGCCGCCGACCCGGCTTGTTCCGGTGGTGGAATGCGAACTGCCAGACAATCCCTTTGCTGACTCGCCAGCCTTTGGCACTACGCCTTGCCCCAGCCGCCAGCCCGGCGGGATCGGTGCCGGTGAATCCGTGCTCGAAAGCTTTCTGGCCGGGCGAGGCCGGGCCTATCGCGGCGGTATCTCGTCACCGCTGAGTGCCGAGGTCGCCGGATCCCGCTTAAGCCCCTACATTGCCTGGGGGAATTTGAGCCTGCGTCGCATTGTTCAGCGTACCCGCGCGGCGCGGTCGGATGCCCGAGCGGCCAATGACACTCGTTTAGCCAGCTCTCTGAACGCCTTCGATCAGCGCTTGCACTGGCATTGCCATTTCATCCAGAAGCTGGAGCAGCGGCCGGTGATCGAATTTCACAATGTTCATCGCGGATTTGACGGCATGCGCGAAGACGACTTCGACCAGGACCAATTCCAGGCCTGGGCCACGGGCCAGACCGGCTACCCGCTGGTTGATGCCTGCATGCGCTTCTTGATCCACCACGGCTGGCTGAACTTTCGCATGCGCGCCATGTTGATGAGCTTTGCCGCCTACCACCTGTGGCTGCACTGGCGCGAGCCCGCCCTGCACCTGGCTCGGCTGTTTACCGACTACGAGCCGGGCATCCATTTCAATCAATGCCAGATGCAGTCCGGTACAACCGGCATCAACACCCCGCGCATCTACAACCCGGTCAAGCAAGCCCAGGACCAGGATCCAGAGGGGCGATTCGTCCGGCGCTGGGTTCCCGAGCTGGCCAGGGTGCCCGACAGCCATATCTTCGAGCCCTGGCGGCTGGGCCAGAGCGAGCGCGAGCAGTTCGGCGCCACCGCTTATCCCGAACCCGTCGTCGACTACCAGCAGGCCGCCCGCGAAGCCAAGGCAAGACTGGGCGAATACCGCAAGCAGCCCGGCTTTCGGGAACAAGCCAGGGCAGTCCACCAGGCCCTGGGCTCACGCCGTGGCAGCACGCGCCGCAAGACCCCCAGCGTGAAGGCGGATCCACGGCAGGGGCGGTTGATTTGAATGGGGAGAGGGGAAGATGGGAAGAGGGAAAACCGGTAACCACGGAAAACACGGAAGTTTTTGTTTTGCGACATGGTCTCCCAACCGTAAACCGTAAACCGGAAACCGACACCCCCTTTTCCGAAGCCTTCTGTTTAAGATGACCGAAGCCCCCAACGGAACCCTGGAAAGATGCCCTTGACTTCGAAAACCCGACTCCGCCTGTTCACCTTGATCCTGCTGCTCCTTCCCGCCCTGGCCTGGCCTTGGGGGCGCTATGGGCATGAGGTGATCGGCTATCTGGCCATGCAGGACTTGTCGGCCGAAGCGCGGGCCGGGGTGGTGGCTTTGCTGGGCGATGACAATCTCGCCCGAATCGGTTCATGGGCAGACGAGGTGCGGCCGGAACGCCCGGAAACCGGGCCGCTGCATTTCGTCAACGGGCCAGTTGATGCGCTGATGCCGGGCGAGGAAGATTTCGCCTTGGCCCAGGGCAATGTCTACTCGGCCGTACTCGGTTTTGCGCCGCGCATAGTGGATGCCGATCTGTCGGACGCTGAACGCCGCGAGGCGCTTAAATTCCTGGTTCATTTCATCGGCGACCTGCACCAGCCATTGCACGCGGGCTTTGCCGAAGATCGCGGCGGCAATCGCATCCCGGTGCTGTACCGCGGCGAATGGCTGAACCTGCACCGTTACTGGGATGTCGAGATCCTGGACCCACACCGCGAGCGCTTCGATGCATCAGGCCTGGCCGCCATCCTTCACCATCACTTTTCCGATGCAGAACGCGCCGAGTGGGCGGCTGAGTTCGACGTCCGGGTTTGGGTAGTCGAGGCCCGGGCGTACCTGTTCAACGGCCTGTACCCGATGCCGCGCAGCGACCACGGCGCCGATGAAGAGGGCCCGACCATGGTGTTGGACGAGAGCTACCGCGAGGTCTGGTTGCCCGTAGCCGAGCGCCAGCTGGCGCGCGCTGGTGCCCGCCTGGCCGCGGGACTCAATGCCTTGTTCGAATCGGACAGCACGCCTTACACCGAATCGCCGGTGGCAATGCCGCCGCAGGAGCGTTGAATCAAAACTTGGCCTATTTGCCGTCGATATAGTCCCGGTCGTCGAAGCTTCTGACCCACTCGGGCCGCAACAGGATCAGGGTGGTCATGATCGCGCCGTTGAGGAAGCCTTCCGGAATCAATACCAGCGGCAGGAAGATCAGAAAGTCGCTCCAGACGAGGCTCCACGGGTAGACGCCCAGCAGCCAGAGCATAAAACCCCCGGCCACAATCACGCTGCCGATCACAGCCATGGACGAGAAGTGGGCGGCGACCAGCACGTAGACGAAGAAATGCCGCGGCAGGCGCAGGTAGATCAGCCGATGCAACACCTTGGCAAGAAACACCGGCACGACCACGCCGATCAGGCCATTGACACCCGAGGCCAGCCATTCACCGGCAAATCCGCTGACCAGGATCACGGCGGTACCGCCGGCCACCAAGGCCAGGCGCCAGCCGAAGATCAGCACCATGGTAGTCAGCCCCAGCAGGTGGAATTCCAGCCCCGGATGAGCGCCGGCTTTCAGCCACCACAGGCCGGCCAGCAGCACCGTGGCCAGGCTGAACAGACTGTGCAATTGGTTATGCTTGAGCAGTTGCCAGGGCGCGCCGATCAGGTTCCAGATGAAGAAAGCCAGAAACACGGCAATGGCGGGAAGCGCCAGCCACAGCGGCAGTAACTCGGCGGGGATGGTCATTGGGGCCGATTCAGGCTGCGCCGTTCAGCCTTCTCTGAAAGCGATCGCGCCAAGCGGCAATGGCCGCCTGCGCGGCCGCCGGACCGGCCTTGATGCCGCGTTCGGCGAACTCGATAGTAACCAGTGCGTCGATATCAGCCACGCTCAACTGATCTCCGGCTAGCCAGTCTGCAGCTTGCAGGCGCTGCTCGAGGTCCTCGAGAAAATAACTGAACAGCGTCTGACCGCGCTCGGCCAGGGCGGGAATCTGGGCAACCGGCCGCGGCCCGGGCAGGGCATGATCGCGAAAACCGGGGAAGTGATTGCGGAAGGCCTCCATGACCGGGATCAGGCCGCGCATGAACACCCAGTCGGACCAGCAGTCGACAGTGGCCCGCTCAATGGGATCGGACCCAAACAGCGGTGGCTCGGGGTTCAGGTTTTCCAGATAGCGGCGGATGGCGCTGCTTTCCCAGATGCAGGTGCCGTCTTCGAGCTCCAGGACCGGCACGGTCTGATTCGGTGACAGGGCCGAAAAAGCCGGGTTCATGTGCTCGCCGGCACGCAGGTCAACCTCGACCTGGTCCAGAGCGATGCCCTTCAGCTCCAGGTAGAGCGTCACCCGGCGCGGGCTGGGGGCGCCAGTGCAGGTGTGGAGTTTCATGACCTACAGCTGGTATTCGATGATCAGCTCGACCAGCTCGTCGCGCGAGATCGCGTTGTCGTGGTCGGCGTCGAAGCGCTCAAAAATCTTGGAGCTGGTCTTGATGCCATGCTCCCCGAGCAGGTAACGGACCAGCTCGCGAAACTCGCCGCGCGACAGCACACCGTCGCCGTTACGGTCGAACTCCTTGAACAAGGCGTCGATCAATTGTTCCTGGTTCATCTGACTTCCCCGCTGATTACAAGGCAACTGAACTCGCGATTCCAATCATGCCGTAAAAGGATAACCGCGCGCGGGGCAAGAGATGAGAAAGAGATGAAAAAATCGCGGAGCCCGAAGGCTCCGCGACCGTCAGCCGGAACATCCGCAATCCGGCCGGGCTATTAAACCGGCAACGAAATACCTACGGTATTCGTTGCGCGGCATTTGCGGCGCATGTCCGCAAATGCCTTCGCTTCGCGGCCCCGGCCGTTCCGGCCGGGCATTAACCCGGCAACCTGTTTGGTTGCCGGGTTAATGACTACTCGGCAGCTTCCCGAACGATGATCCGCCCCTGCATGTAGGGATGCGGGGTACAGATGTAGTTGTACTCGCCCGGTTTCGTAAAGGTGAAGCTGTCGCTTTCGGCGTGCCCGAGCATGCGGGTGGCGAACATTTCCGGGCCGCGCGTGCCGACGGCATTGTGAATGCCTGAGAACTCGCCGGCCATGTAGGTGAACACGTCCTCGTTGATCCAGGTCACCTTGGTGCCCGGCTCGATCTCGATCACCTTCGGGTAATAGGAATTGCCGATGATTTCGACGAACACCTCTTCGACTTCGGGGCCGTAGCTCACCGTCCGGTCAGCCGCCGCCGGGGCACCGTTGAGGCGCTCTGCCGGGGCGAAGGGAGAGATGGCCCGCATCGCGGTTTCGCGGATCTCGGCCAGTTCTTCGTCGCTGAACTTGGGTCCCTCGGCCAGTATGGTCTTGGGCGTGTCGGCATCGGCCGTGGCAACCAGGGCACCGATGGCGCCACGGCTGGTTGAGCCCACCGCGTGCGACAGCATCAGGTAGACGCCTTCATCCGGCGGCACGCGGAATTCGATCACCCATGAATCCGACGGGCCGGCGGTGACTGTCTGGCCACCCGGCAAATAGGCTTCGGGGTGACCCTGCCAATAGACATAATCCCAGACAATGCCGACCAGGTGGAAGGTCGAGAGCAGGTTGGGGCCGATGTTGAGGAAGTAGACGCGCACGTAGTCGCCCGGCTTGGCGGTGATCGGTTCTTCGACATAGCGGAATACGCGGCCGTTGAAGGCGGTGTACAGGGCCTTGCCTTCGACGGCATCCTTGCCGCTGGCATAAAACTCGTGCTGGATCAGGTACAGGGTTAGATCGGGCCCGTGGCCCAGCTTCTCTTCCAGCTTGTATTTGGTTTCCTTCGGTTCGACCACGATCATTCCATACTGGCCGAACAGAACGTGCATTGGGATTGCATGCCCGCCCGGGGCGCAGTGCCACATGTAAACGCCTGGCATGTTGGCCCGGAAGGTCACACTCTTGCTTTCACCGGGGCCAATCTGGCCGACGTACTTCGAGGTCTGGGTGTCGGCGGCGTGAATCGAGGCACCGTGAGGGACCGTGCCAGTGTTGACGATGGTCATGCGAACGATGTCGCCTTCGGTCACCCGCAGGGTGGGGCCAGGAATCTTGCCGTTGGAGACGAACCCATCGTAGATCACGCCCTGGCCGATATAGGTCTGTCCTTCGTCCAGGCTGATGGTGAACTCCACGTCGGGCTCGGCATCCTGCGGTACGAAGCTGGTTGCCGGAATGTCCAGACCTTCATCGCGCTTGATGATTTCGATGAATTCGGCGCCTTCGAAGATGGGATCGAGCCCGCGCTCGGTTCGGGCTGCCGCTACCTGGGCCGCGGTGATGGAATCGGCCGCGCCTAGGGGCAGGCCGCGCTGGTTGGACACCGCGGCCAGGATGTCCTGCCCGGTCACGGTGTTCGCCCGATCAGTTTTTATCTCGTGCATGAAGCTATCGTTGCAGGCCGGACAGGCCAGCGCCGCAGCAGAAAGCAGCAGGACGACGGCGCCTGCGGCTAGGCCGAGCAGCCTGGCTGCCGGCGGGCTCCGGTGTTTTGAATTGAGCTTGAACATGGTGTTTTTTCCTTACCGGCGCAGGCCGGTGCTGTCTTGAAACCGATTTATTCGTCGCGCAATGAAACCAGGTAGGCGACGACATCGTGAATCTGCTGCTCGTTCAGAGAGCGGTTGAATGCGGGCATGGTTGGGGCCAGACCGTGGGCCATGCCGCCGTCACGGGTGACCAGGAACAGATGTTCTGCGGTCAGCTCGTCGCGCAGCAAACTCGCCGGTGGTGGATTGAAAGCGCGCGCGGCTGGACCATCGCCCTTGCCGCTATTGCCATGGCAGGAGGCGCACTGCTGCTGGTAGGGCTGCTTGCCCGCTTCCGGGTCTCCCTTGAGCTCGAAATCATCGGCCAGGGCCAGCGGTGCGGCCAGGATCAGGCCGGCCAGCAGAGAGAGTGCAGTCAATGCGCGTGGGAATTGGATCAGTTTCATCGGTCGCTCCTTGGCTCCGAGTCCGGACCAGGTGTGGGGGTCAGTTCCACGGCGCCTTTCAAGGGTCGTCGAGGCGAGATCGCCGGACTGGTTTCAATCTCGTTG
>SKKV01000288.1 GCA_007123575.1 Wenzhouxiangella sp. | reverse complement strand
GGCGCCCCAGACGTTCGTTGATGCTCTTAAGCTGAGCCATCAGTTCGCGACGCTGCTCCTCTTCCTCGTCAGCATGAATCGACTGCGTTGCGGTGACAATGATCGCGATGAACAGGTTCAAGACCATGAACGAGGAAACCAGAATGAACGGCACGAAGTACAGCCAGATCAGTGGGTACTCCTCCATCATCGGCCTGGCCACCCCGCTGGACCAGGATTCCAGCGTCATGATCTGAAAAAGCGAAAACAGGCTTAAAGCCAGGTTGCCCCAGTATTCGGGGAAGGATTCACCGAACAACATGGTGCCCATGACGGCAAACACATAGAACACCAGCACCAGCAGCAGCGCCGTCCAGCCCATTCCCGGCAAGGCTCGCAGCAGGGATTCGATGATGATGCGTAGCTTGGGCACCTGGCTGAGCAGACGCAGCACGCGCAGAATGCGCAGCGCGCGCAGGATTTCCAGCGGCCCCGAGGCAGGAATCAGGGAAATGCTGACAATCAGGAAATCGAAGATATTCCAGCCCGAGCGAAAAAAGCGCGGACCGAAAGCGGCCAGCTTGAGCAGAATCTCGACCACGAACACAGCCAGAATCAGGGTGTTGGTGGTGACCAGGAAAGTGCCCATGGACGCCATCACCCGGGGCGAGGTTTCCAGCCCCAGGATAATAGCGTTGATGATGATCAGGCCGATAATGAAGCGGGTGAAGGGCACGCCCTCCACCCAGTTTCCTAGTCGCTCCCGCCAGCCAGCAACTGGCGGGTCACCTGCCTTCTCCTTAGGCCGAGGTGGCATTGGCGTCTTCTCCGCTGCCGCTATCCTTGTCGGCTGACGATGCGCCCCCCGCAGTCAGGGCCTCGACCAGCAGCTGATTGACGCGACGCACGTAGCTGGCCGGATCGGCCAATTCCCCGCCTTCAGCCAGTCTGGCCTGCTCGAACAGCAGTTGGCTCAGATCCTCAAAGCGCCTGTCGTCGTCAATGCTACCCATCGCAAGCAGCAACGGGTGGCCGGCATTGATCTCCAGGTCGGGCTTGGTTTCCGGGACTTCCTGGCCGGCCTGGCGCAGCAGTTTCTGCATCTGCAGGCTCATTCCGTGCTCGTCATCCACGATGCAGCCGGGCGAGTCGGTCAGGCGAGTGCCCGGTCGAACGTTGCCGACCAGATCGCCCAGCGCTTTCTTGACCCGTCCGGCCAGCTTGCGGGCGGCTTCATCGGGTTCAGGCGCGTCGTCATCAAGATTGATCTTGCCCTGGCTGACAGATTTCAGCGGCTTGTCCTTGTACTGGTTCAGGTGGGCGACCAGCCACTCATCAATCCGATCAGTCAGCAGCAAAACCTCGATATTGCCACGCTGAAACGCTTCCAGATGGGGGCTGGAGCGCGCCACCTTCAGATTGTCCGCGGTCAGGTACCAGATAGTGTCCTGGCCCTCGGTCATCCTGCCAATATAGTCATCCAGGCAAACGGTTTCCTTGCCATCGCTGGTGGTCGAGGCAAAACGCAGAATGCCGGCGATGCGCTCGCGCTGCTCGAAGTCCTCGATCACACCTTCCTTGAGAATGCTGCCAAAGGCCTCCCAGAACTTCTCCCATTGCTCACCACCTTCCTGGGCGAGCTTTTCAATCATATCCAGGCTGCGCTTGATTACCGTGGCCCTGATCTTCTTCAGCAGCGGGCTGTCCTGGAGAATCTCGCGCGACACGTTCAGCGGCAAATCGGCCGAGTCGACCACACCGCGCATGAAGCGCAGATAGCGCGGCAGAAGCTGCTCGGCGGCATCCATGATGAATACCCGCTGGATGTAAAGCTTCAGCCCCTCGCGCTCGTCGCGGTTGATCAGCAAGTCGAACGGAGCCTGGCCCGGCAGGTACAAAAGCAGGCTGTAGCTTTGGCTGCCCTCAACATGATGATGGGCCCAGCTGACCGGGTCTTCCGGGTCGCCGGTCAAGCTGTTGTAAAAGGACTTGTAATCATCATCCGCAAGTTCGCTACGCGGCCTGGCCCACAGTGCCTGGGTATCGTTGATGACCTGCTTGTTGGCATCCTCGGCATCTTCCTTGTTCTCGTCTTCGGCGCCAAGCTCAACCAGGCGGATCGGAAACGCAACATGATTGGAATAGTGGCGAATGATGCGCTCGAGCTGCCAGCGGCTGAGCAGATCGCGATGTTCTTCGCGAATGGTCAGGGTGATGCGGGTGCCCTGCTCTTCGCGCGAGATACCTTCAATGCTGTATTCGCCTTCGCCGGTCGAATGCCAACGCACGCCGGCTTCAGCAGGCTCGTCGGCCCGGCGCGTCTCCACCTCTACTTCCGAGGCAACGATGAAGGCCGAGTAGAAACCGACACCAAACTGGCCGATCAGGCGAGCGTCCTTCTTGGCATCGCCAGACAAGGATTCGAGAAAGCGGCGGGTGCCGGAGCGAGCAATCGTGCCGAGATTTTCGACCACTTCATCCTGGTTCATGCCGATACCGCGATCGACGACTATCAATCGCCCGGCGCCGGCATCGAAACTCACTTCGATATCAAGATCCTGGTCGCAACCTTTCAACTCCTCTCGGGTCAGGGCCTCGAAGCGCAGCTTGTCGCTGGCGTCGGAGGCGTTTGAAATCAATTCGCGCAGGAATATTTCGCGGTTCGAATAAAGCGCATTGATCATCAGCTTCAAGAGCTGATGGACTTCGGCGTCAAATCGGCGGGTTTGGGCAGCAGTTGAGTCACTCATGGCGAATTCATTGGCTTGAAGACAAGCCAGATTTGGGCTTCAACGGACCAGAATTCAAGCGATTTGGCCAGTAATCCACGCACCGTTGATGGCCGGTTAGTCTAAAAAATGTGATGAATATCACACTTCAATGCGATCCAGACCGCTAAATTTGCATGATCGCGCCGTGCCTCGCATAATTAGGGACTTGCCGAACCCGTCTCTACCTCCCGGCCTTGGCAGTTTCGCACCGGCCGCAGATGGACTCTGGACCAAGAAAATCAAAAATACCAGCCGCCCATGCGCCATCGTTATCGAATAACAGTCACGGATTACCGCGGGGCACGCCACTTCACGCTAAGCCAGCTCATGCGTCGTGTCCTGGCTGTTGTGCTCGGCACAACCGTGCTGATGTTTCTCGCCGGCTCCTTGCTCATTCATGCCTTAAGCCAGCGCGTCGGCAACCTGAACGCGGAGTTTGCCGAACTCAAGAGCCTGCATAGCTCGATCCGCTCGCAAAACGACGAGCTGCTGGCCGAGCAAAGCCGGCTGCAGCAGGAAGTGGCAGCGAAATCCGCGTCTCTACAGGCCCTGAGTGATGAGATGGAGCACATCGAAATTCTCATCGGCCTTCGCTCGGAGCCCGAGCGCCCCCTGGCCCAGCGCGTTGACACCGCAAGCCAGACCGCCTTTGAAAAGCGCCTGATGCTGGATTCCATCCCGTCCGGTTTTCCAGTGGAATCCGAGCGCGTTACCAGCCCCTTCGGCATGCGCCGACACCCTATCCACCAGCGCATGGCCAAGCACGGCGGCGTTGACCTTAGAGCCCCGCGCGGTACGCCAATCTTCGCCACTGCAGATGGCGTCGTCGAATGGGCCTCAAAGCACCACAACAGCGGCTTGGGCAACATGGTCAAGCTGGTACATAACTATGGTTTTTCAACGATTTATGGTCACATGGACCAAATTGAGGTTAACGTTGGAAATTACGTCAAACGTGGTCAGCTACTGGGCTATGCCGGAAGCTCTGGAGCCGCCACTGCACCGCATCTACACTACGAGGTACGCCACCTCAATCGTCGCCTGGACCCTGCCCCGTTCATGCGCTGGTCGATCGACGATTATGACCTGCTTTTTGCCAAGGAGGATCGAGTTGAATGGGAATCATTAGTCGAGGTCATTCGCAGGACCGCAAACGCACCGGAACGACCGTCATTGCTGCAGGCACAAAGCTGGTCGGCGACCTTGCCTTAAGCGACGGTCTCCACGTCGACGGTACCATCGAAGGTGCAATCAAGTCAGACGGCGAAGTCAGCATCGGTGAGCAGGGTCGTGTTGAGGGCGAAATCACGGCCCAGCGAGTGATGATCAGCGGCTATTTCTCTGGCGACGTCGAGGCTGAGCGACTAGAAATCGTGGCCAGCGGCGAGGTTACCGGGACGATCTCAACTGCAAAGCTGGTGATAGAGTCAGGGGCCCGCTTCAACGGCACCAGCAAGATCCGTGGCCAGGAACCACCGCGTCAGCTTTCTCACGACAGGAAAGCCAAGGACAGCAAGTCCAGCAACGAATCCAAAACCAAGACCGCGACAGAGACTTGATCGCTACCGACGGTCTCCTCCGCGCTGGAAAGCCCGCTCAAAAGCCTCAATGAAAAAAGCCTGCCGCAGAGCGACAGGCTTTTTTCATGAAACGCTTATTAAGCGATCAGGCGTTGGCGCGACGGGCCAGCTTTTCCTTGATCCGGGCAGCCTTGCCTTCCAGGTTGCGCAGATAGAACAGCTTGGCGCGACGTACCTTGCCGCGACGCTTAATGTTGATCGATTCAATCAACGGGCTGTAGGTCTGGAATACACGCTCGACGCCAGTGCCGTGCGAGATTTTGCGAACGGTGAAGGCAGAGTTGACGCCGCGATTCTTGCGCGCGATAACCACCCCTTCGAAAGCCTGCAAGCGCTGGCGATCCCCTTCACGTACCCAGATGTTGACGACAACGGTGTCGCCGGGAGCGAAATCCGGGATTTCGCGCTGGGTTTGCTCGTTATTGATTTCTTCGATGATATTGCTCATGCCTGCTGCTTCCAAAGTGCTTGAATTCTTCGTCACATCCGCACAAAAGCGCGGAACACAAGCCTGCAATTTTAACCTGTTTTCTCGCTCAGTTACAGCTTTTTAGCCCTAAATTCTTCAGGCCATGCGCCCAAGGCGGCCTTGTCGGCGTCATCCAGCTCGCAAGCTTCCCAAAGATCGGGACGCAGTCGACGGGTGCGGTGCAATGCCTGGGCTCGTCGCCACTGGGCGATTCGCGCATGATCGCCGCTGATCAGCACTTCAGGCACCGTCTCCCCGCGCCAGGTATCCGGCCGGGTGTAATGCGGGCAATCGAGCAGGCCGTCGGCGAAGGAATCCTCCACGACCGACCGCTCGTGGCCCAGCACGCCCGGCAATTGGCGGACCACCGCGTCGATCATCACCGCCGCTGCCGGCTCACCGCCGGACAGTACGTAGTCGCCGATCGACCACTCTTCATCCACCAGCTCGTCAAGTACACGCTGATCAATGCCCTCGTAGCGACCACAGACGAGGATCAGGCGCTCGCGCCCTGCCAGTTCCAGTACGCCGTCCTGATCAAGCCTGCGGCCCTGCGGGCTTAAACAGGCCACCTTCGCCGGCTCGCCGGCTGCCTTGGCAGCCTCAATGGCATTGGCCAGCGGTTCGGGCCGCATGACCATGCCAGGTCCGCCACCGTAAGGCCTGTCGTCCACGGACCGGTGGACATCAGCGGTGAAATCTCGCGGGTTCCAGCAGCTCAATGCCACCCGGCCAGAGGCCAGGGCCTTGCCTGTCAGTCCCAGCGTTTTCAAACCCTCCACCCATTCCGGGAACAGGGTAATGACATCAATCCTGTTCAGCATCAGCTTCATCCACCCAGTCCAGCGGCCAGTCAACCGTCACCTTGCCACCGACCAGGTCGACGGACTTGACGTAGAGCTCGGGGATAAAAGGAATCATCGTGGTGCCCTGCTCGCCGGACGCTTCGATGACGTCATTGGCCCCGGTTTCGACCAGGCGCTGGATCTTGCCGTAGACGTGACCTTCCAGGTTGATGACTTCCAGGCCGATCAGATCGGACCAGTAGTAGCGGTCGGGCTCGGGCGGGGGTAAATCCTTGCGACGGACGCTGAGGCTGCGTCCGATCAGGCCAGCGGCCTGTTCGGTCGAGTCGATTCCTGTAACCCGCGCAACCAGGCGAGGGCCCTGGCGGCGCCACTCGGCAACGCTCAGCGCTTCTTCGGACTGGTCCAGCATCCAGGGCTGGTAGTCAAAGATTGCTTCTGGCGGATCGGTGTCCGAAAACACCTTGATCCAGCCGCGCGTTCCCCAGACACCGTTGATGCGGCCGAGCGCGACCTTGTCGTCGGCGCCCGGCTTTGTCATCAGGCGCTCTGCTGGTGCGCCTTGCGTGCCTCGGTGACGAGGTGGCTGACGCGCTCGCTCATCTGGGCGCCCTGGCCAACCCAGTGGTCGACGCGATCGGTATCGAGGCGCAGACGCTCGTCCTGACCGCGCGCAACCGGGTTGAAGAACCCGAGACGCTCGATATTGCGACCATCACGACGGCTGCGGCTGTCGGTAACGATGATGTGGTAGAAGGGCTGCTTTTTGGCACCGCCCCGGCTCAAACGGATCTTGACCATGTTATCTCCATCAAAACGGCGGCAACCTCAATGGCCACTCGCCAAACACTGTTTCGGCAAACCCGCAATTGTACCTTGCCAATCAAGCAAATGGAAGAAGATATGTCAGCGAATCACCAGCCCCGGCATGGCCTCTCAGCCTTGAACCTTGCTCCTTGATCCTCAATCCTGAAACACCCCCAGCGGCGAATAGCTGTCCAAGGTCGGAAACACCTGCTCCAGACCGGCAGCAGGCAGGCCCAGGCGGCGCACCAGGGCCTCGGCCAGCACCTGGCGATAGTCCACGGTGGTTTCCAGGTCCTGATTTTCGAACAACGAGCCCTTGTCCAACCCGGGAAACTGACCATGAAATCCACCGTTGACCCGGCCGCCCAGGGCCAGCATCACGTTGCCGTAGCCATGATCAGTGCCGTTGGACTGGTTGCCGGTCACGTTGCGGCCGAACTCGCTGAGCATGACGATGGAAACCCGGTTCATCAGGTTGCCCTGGGTGGACTGTGACAGGTCGGTATAGAAGGCGTCGACGGCCTCCGACAAGCCCTGCACCAGGTTGCCATAGAAATCGAAATGATTGGGATTGCCCGGGTTGGGGATGCCCTGCCCTTCGTGGGTGTCCCAGCCGCCGTAATCCAGAGTCGCCACCACCACGCCGGAATCGCCCTTGATCAACTGCGCGAGATTGCGCATCTGGGTGCCGAGGCCGGAATCAGGATATTGGGCGCCACCTTCAGGCTGGTAATCAGCGAAATTCATGTTTCGCATTTCGGCCAGCGCCTCGGCCGCCAGGCGTCCGGCCTGCTCCAGCGGGCCGCTGCCAGACTGCCAAAGATTCTGAATTCGGTGATGGGCACCCTGGTGACCTGGCAGATCGGGGTTGGTTTCCTGCCAGGACCAGTGAAATCCGTCGACCCGGAACTCCTGCGCGTTACTGACAGTAAATGCCTGGTTAGCACCCATCAGGGCCAGCGGCTGGGTCGAGGCAAAGCCGAAGGCGTTGCTTAGCGTGGCCGGAGGCAGTGACCCTGCCTGCTGCAGGTAGCGGGTCAGCCAGCCTTGCGAGGTATTCTTGTTGCCGGGCGTGCCCAAATCCATCCAGGCCTGGGCGTCGAAGTGACTGCGGGACAAATCCGTGGGCATGCCCGCCCCCTGGACAATCGCGAGGCGACTTTCCAGCCAAAGGCGCTGCAGCCATCGAGGTGTGGAGGTAACCGGATCGCCGGGACCACCGCCGGCGCGCGGGTGCAGGGCCCAATGCGCGCTGATCGGCCGCAGTCTGTCTTCGGGAATGAGCATGTTTCCCCGGCGACTCTCGTAGGCAACCCGCTCCGGGCCGGCGTAGGGGACAACCAGGTGCAGCCCGTCAATGCCGCCACGCAGGTACAGGTAAACCAGCACATCCTGACCGCTGCCGGTGCCGGCCAACAGCGGATTGACCCAGGCCATGCCAGGCAGCGAACCGGCGGCCGCCGCTGCGCAGCAGGATTTCAGAAAAGTGCGCCGTTTCATCGTCTGTGGAACTCCGGCAGCATCATGATCATGGACACCATCGCGCGCAGCCGCACCGGCGTGTAGTGGGCGCTCATGTTGCCTGCCGACCAGTTGCCGTAGGGCGGGTTGGTGGTCAGGTTCAGGGGTTGATCAGCCGGCGCGTTCTGGCGCAGAAAGTTGATCAGTTCCAGGCGGCGCTGCGGCAGCACAGAGGCTCCGATCAGGCGCTCCAGCCACCAATCGACAAGATTCGTTGCCGTATGCTGCTCCTCGTTCGGGAGGCCTTGCAGGGTCAGCTCCTGCACGCTAAGCAGAAAGGGCCCGTCATTGGGCATGCGCAGCTCGGGCAAACGGCTCAGCAGACGCCAGGTTTGACCCAGCACGGACGCCGAAGTCCAGCGCGTTGCCGTATCCGGATAACCATCTGGAGCCGGCCAGCGGAAACCGCCGTGGCCGGACTGTTGAAAGCGACTGAACATTTCACCATAGGGTTGCCAGCCCTGGTAATGATGCGGCTGTATCTCAGCGCCAGTCTTGCGCATGCAGGAGGTCATCAACTCGAACGGCCGCCGCACCTTGCTGCCCTGCCCTTGCAAGACGGCATCGGAGTTGATGATGTGGGCCATGACCTGGGCAATCTGGTCAGGGGCCTGCCACTGCTCACGCCAGATTTCAGCGGCCGACTCGACCAGGCTCTCTGGCGGCTCATCGTCGATAAAGCGCCGGCACAGTTTGCGGCAGATATGGCGTGCGGTGGCTCGATGTTGGCACAGGATATCCATCACTTCATGGGCTTCCTGCTGACCGGCCGGCATCAGCCATCTGCCGACCACGAACTTCGAACCGCCCTCATGCCAACTGGAGTGGTAAAAGAACTCGCCGGTGTCATACTCGGGCGTTTGCGGGAACTGCCAGTGGCCGTTGCGTACGGTCCAGCCGGTAAAGCAGCGGGCTACATCGTAGACATCGGCGTCGCTGTAGCCAATCGCCAGACCATCATCACCCAAGGGAATTGCGCCGTGAAACGCACCGGGGAAGTAGACTTCCACACCCAAGGTGTGTAGCTCCATCAGCTCCCTCGCCCAGTTTTCGTTGTAACCGCCCGAGCGATTGGCTCGATTGTCCAGGTAGTACAGCATCGCCGTGGTCTTGGCGACCGCTTCCAGCATTTCGCGAAAATTGCCCAGCGCATTGGGGCGAATCGCGTCCCGATCATGCTGAACGAAAACCGGCGCGATGCTGAATTCCCAACCGGCAACATTGAAATGGTCGTGCCAGAATTCGACCAGCATTTCGTAGAGCTGGCGTCGCGAATAAACGGCGCGAATGATCCGGGCGGCGTCGGTTTCCGCTACCGGAAAGTAGCGCTCCGGCCACCCGGTCTGACTACCGCGCACATGATCAGCCCAGAGCTGAGTAATTGACTTGTCGAGTGTCTGGTACCCCGCAGCGTCAATCCGGGCCTGGCAAGCACTGTCAGCGATAGATTGCCAGGCCAACTGCTGAGCCGCCCAATTGGCGAGGCGTTCAGCCGAACTAGCGCCAAGGCTGAGAAAATGGCTGATATCTTCTGGTCTGGTGCCGTAGCTGAATCTCTCCAACACGCGCCGGGCAAAGCCACGTTCTTCCTGCGTCTGATCGACAAAGCGGTCGGCGAATATGCGATCCCCGTCCCCGGCGGGTGATACAGCGCTGGTCCCCCCAGCGAACTGATCCATGGTGTAGGCTTTTTGATTGAGGAACGCTGAAAATCCTACTGCAGAAACGCAGTAAAAAACGTGTCGAGCTTCACGCTTTTGGACAATTCTTCAGGGCTGACTTCGAACCTCGGCACCACCAGACTGCCAGCGCGGGTCATGGGCAGCTTCGACGCTGTCGTTTTTTCGGTTCAACATCACACCGTGCATATTGCCCCAGGGCCTCGCCCTGACATTGACTTCATGACCCAGCGCCCGTAGCGCGGCGATCTCTTTATCCTCCAGGGCGCCGCGCTCGACCAGGATCTCGTCGGGCTGATACTGATGATGGAAACGTGGCATCGAAACCCAGGATTCCGGGCCGTTGCCGTCGATGAAATCGAGCAGGCCGAGCAGCACCATGGTGATGATGCGCGAGCCTCCGGGCGTGCCGAGCACGGCGATGCGATCCGGCCCCTTGACAATGGTCGGGCTCATGGATGAAAGCATGCGCTTGCGCGGCTCGATGGCATTGGCGGTAAAGCCGATCAGGCCGTAGGCATTGGGCTCGCCTGGCGCGGCCGAAAAATCATCCATCTCGTTATTGAGCAACACACCAGTGCCCGGCGGGGCGTAGGCCGCGCCATACGGCAGGTTGATGGTCAGCGTGCCCGAGACCAGATTGCCGTCGGCATCCAGCAGCGAAAAATGGGTTGTGTTGTCGCTTTCCATGGTCATGGCCGGATCGGCGGCCAGCGCTGACGAGGGCAGCGCTCGATCCATGCGCAGCGTGGACCGTTGGCCGGCGGCGTAGGCCGGGCTCAGCAACATGTCGGTGGGTATTGCCACAAAGTCAGGATCACCCAGGTACAGGGCCCGGTCGCGGTAGGCGCGACGCATGGCCTCGGCCAGCAGATGAACCCGCTCGACCCGGTCAAGCTCGCTCAAGTCCCAGGGCTCGATGATGTTGAGAATCTGGGCGATGGCAATGCCGCCGGACGAAGGCGGTGAGGCGGTGATCAACTCATGGCCGCGGTAGCTGATCCTTATCGGCTCACGCTCGGCCACTACATAGTTCGCCAGGTCTTCCATGGTCCAGATGCCACCTTCGGCACGAACGCCATCGACCAGGCGCTCGGCGACCTCACCGCGATAGAAACCGTCAAACCCGCGCTCGGCCAGCGCACGCAGGGTGCCGGCCAGATCGGGCTGGCGAATGATGGTCCCAAGGGCCGGCACGTCTCCATCGGGCATGAAAATCTCAGCGGTCTCCGGCCACTGCAGCATGATGTGTGCACGGAAATTGAGCAGGGTCTGATATTTCTGGTCGACCTCGAAGCCCTCTTCCGCCAGGCGAATCGCGGGTGCCAAAAGTTCGGCCAGCGGCAGGCTGCCGTAGTGCTCGGCCAGGTGCACCCAGGCGGCCGGTGCACCTGGAATGCCGGCAGCCAGGGCACCGTTGATCGCCAGGTCACGATTCACCCGGCCGTCGGCATCCAGAAACATGTCCCGATACGCGGCCGCCGGAGCCGTTTCGCGTCCGTCGACCATGACCGAGCGATCGGACTCTGGCTGGTGCAGCAGCCAGAATCCGCCGCCGCCGATACCCGATGAAGCAGGCTCAACCACGGCCAGCACGGCCGAGACCGTGACCGCGGCATCAAAGGCGTTGCCGCCAGCAGCCATGATGTCCATGCCGGCCTCGGTGGCCAGTTCATGGGCGCTGGACACGGCAATCTGGCCAGGGCTATCAGCCAGCGCCGGGGTGACCAGGACCAGCAACAACCCAATCGGACCGAATGAGCGCAGTTTGCCCATCATCAGCCCTTCTCTGCCGTGCCGAAGTGCGCGCGCAGCGCCCGAGCCACGAGCGGATGAACGAATTCGCGAACGTCACCATGCAGGCGGGCTACTTCCTTGACCAGGGTCGAGGAGATGAAGCTGTGCTTTTCATCCGGCGTCATGAACACGGTTTCAACTTCCTTGACCAGGTGACGGTTCATCGAGGCAAGCTGGAACTCGTATTCGAAGTCGGACACCGCGCGCAGACCACGCAGCAGCACGCCGGCGCCATTGTCGCGGACGAAATTGGCCAGCAGATTATCGAAGCCGACCACTTCGATATTGGTCAGCCCGGCCTCGGCCAGCACCTCCTGGGCCAGGGAAATACGCTGCTCCAGCTCAAAAGCTGGCTTCTTGTGCGGACTCTCGGCGATGGCCAGGATAACCTTGCGAAACATGCGCGCGGCGCGTGCAACCAGGTCGGTATGACCGTTGGTCAGCGGGTCAAAGGTGCCGGGGTAGACCGCCACCGAGTAATCGGGCTGTCGTTTCATGGCCCCGTGTCATCAGCATAAAAGTCAGCCAGTGATTATATCGCCAGCATCAACAAACACGGAGACCGTACTTTTACCTGGAAGGTCTAACTCGCGCAAAGACGCGAAGGCGCTAAGAAAAACCTTTTGATTGTTTCCTTGGCGGCTTCGCGCCTTGGCGAGAAAATCAGTTTTCAAAGATTGCGGCTGGTAGGGAATTTACTCTCGCTAGGACGCGAAGGCGCTAAGAAAAACCTTTTGATTGTTTCCTTGGCGGCTTCGCGCCTTGGCGAGAAAATCAGTTTTCAAAGATTGCGGCTGGTAGGGAATTTACTCTCGC
>SKKV01000002.1 GCA_007123575.1 Wenzhouxiangella sp. | reverse complement strand
GCCCGGTCTCCCCCAGAAAGCGGGCCACGTGAGTGGAGTGCACCATCGCGTAATAGCACGCCACCGTGGAGATGCCGATGGCCGCGTAGACCAGCCCCAGATGATAGATTGACGGCGCCTCCGTGGTCAGGATCATCGCCGTGGCAATCGCACCGGGACCGCTGATAAAGGGAATGGCCAGCGGTACGATGCTGATGTCCTGGGCCAGCAAGGCCTTGGACTTGCGCACATCGGCCTTGTCGTGATCCGGCGCTTCACTCTTGTTGAGCATGTTCATGGCGATGCCGAACAGGATCAAGCCGCCGGCTATGCGAAAAGCAGCCAGGGTGATGCCAAACAGTTGGAAGATCAGCGAGCCCAGCAAGGCAAACACAAACAGCATGGCGCTGGCCGTCATCACCGCCCGACGCGCCGTCTGTTCGCGCTCGTCATCTTCGGCATCAGCCGTCAATGAGGCAAACACGAACGCCGTGGTCAGCGGGTTGACGATGACGAACATGCCGACGATGGCAATAAAGAAATACTCGACAAGCGCAGCCATCACCGAAAATCTGGCAAGCGATTGGGCAACAACATGCCTGCCAAGTCTAACAGCCTGAAAAGTCGATTTCAGAGGCCCTTGGCGTTACTCCTGATAAACGCCCCATCGCATCATGGAGCCGCCCGCGGCAGACTTTCCCGGTAGATTTCTCTATCAGCTATGCTAGACCGCTGTTCACAGCACTGCAGAGCGCACCCTTGCCCCTCACTGGAATTGACGCACTAGCCTTCGCCGGACCAGCCAGTTATCTCGAAATGACGGATCTGGCTCGGGCAAGAAATGTCGACCCCTCCAAGTATCTGGTCGGCCTGGGCCAGCGCCGAATGGCGATTGCCACGCCCTGCGAGGACACGGTAACCATGGCCGTCGAAGCAGGCTCCAAGGCGCTTGATAACTTCGACATAGACCCAGGTGAAATAGGCACCCTGATTGTCGGCACGGAGACCGGGGTTGATCACAGCAAACCGGTTGCGGTCTACGTCCATGAACTGCTCGGACTGGATCAACGCTGCAGAACCTTCGAAACCAAGCATGCCTGCTACGGGGCCATGGCGGGATTGACGGCGTCGATGGACTGGATCGCATCGGGGCGCGCGCGCGGACGCAAGGCGCTGGTAATTGCTTCAGACATCGCCCGATATGGACTGAACACGGCCGGTGAACCTACTCAAGGCGCAGGTGCAGTGGCGATGGCAGTCTCCGACACCCCGAGGCTGCTGGCCATCGACCCGGCCCGGATCGGAGACTACACCCGGCAGGTCATGGACTTCTGGCGCCCGCTGTATTCGAAATACGCCTTTGCTGACGGTCACTACTCAATCGAGTGCTATCTCGACGCCCTGGTCGGCGCGCGCCTTGATGCGATCGGCGAGTGCAGCGAACTGCTTGAGTCGCTTACCGCATGCCTCTACCACGTACCATTCGTGAAGATGGCATTCAAAGCCCACCAGCGGCAGATGGAAATCGAGCTTGGCACCCAGATAACGCGCGAACAGGCAGCGCGCTGGCAAGCACTCGACGACAGCTACCAGCGCCTGACGGCTCCATGGCTAAGCCTGAATGCCGATATCGGCAATATCTACACCGGCTCGCTTTTCCTGGCGCTGATCGATCTTCTGCGTCAGGCCGACAATGCCTTTGCGGGACGCGAGGTCAGTCTTTTTTCCTATGGCAGCGGCTGTGGTGCCACTTACTGCATCGGAACGATCAGCGAAGGGGCCGATCAATGGCGTGATGCCCTGGACCCCAGCGAGCATTTGAGTACGCGGCGCCAATTGAACATTGATGAGTACGAGGCGCTGGTGCTGGAAACGGACAACGCCGACCGGCAAGAAAAACTCGAACCATCGAGTTTCGGCTTGAAAGACGGCCTGTTCTACGTCGGCACGCGAGACCACTGCCGGCAATACCAGCGCTTCTGAGCCTGCGCATGAGACGGTTTGACCCACGAACACGATCTGAGGGAACCACCCTTGCTTTCCTATTATTCAAAGCTTCGCCCATACGCACTGCTAATCTGCATCGTCTTGCCCATGAGCGGACACGGCATGGCTGAACAGCAAGAACTTGCCGAGTCTACCGCGGCTCACTTTGCATCCCTGGCCCTGGCCTGTGTGGATCGTGAGTACCCGAACCAGATTCGGCATGTGATGACCAGCGACGACGACGCCGGTACACCGCGCCAGCTTACGCCTGCCTTCTACGGATGCTTCGACTGGCATTCAGCGGTGCACGGCCACTGGTTGCTGGTACGCCTGAGCCGATGGTTCCCGGAAGCCGAGTTTGCAGCCGATGCCAGAAAGAAACTCGCGGCCAACCTGACCCGAGACAAGCTGTTGGCGGAGGCCGCCTACATGGCCCATCCGGAGCGAGCCGGCTTTCAGCGTCCCTATGGTCTTGCCTGGCTGTTGCAGCTCGTTACCGAACTCGACGAGTGGGACGATCCGCAGGGCAATCAGTGGCGCGAATGGCTGCAACCGGCCAAAGCCATCGCGGTGCAACGTCTGCACGACTGGATACCTTTGCTGCACTACCCGATTCGCGACGGCGAGCACTCGCAGACGGCCTTCGCCTTCGGCTTGATTCATGACTACGCCGCGCAATCGGGAGATGAGCAAACCCGGGCGCTGCTCGAAGATGCGGCCAGACGCTTCTACCTCGATGATCGCAACTGTCCGCTGGACTGGGAACCTTCAGGCCATGACTTCCTCTCGCCCTGCCTGGCCGAGGCTGACTTCATGCGCCGGGTGCTTGCGCCCGAGGACTTCGCTGAATGGTTGACCGGGTTCCTTCCGAGAATCGGCCAGCCAGGTTGGCTGGCGGTTGCCACGGTGACCGACCGCGAGGATGGCAAACTGGCTCACATCGATGGACTGAACCTGTCCCGCGCCTGGATGCTCAGCGGCATGGCCATTGGACTCCCGGCGAATGACGACCGCCAGCAAGCCCTGCTGGATGCAGCAGGCGCGCATCAAGAGGCTGGCCTTGAGGGCGTGACCGACGAGTTCTATGCCGGCAGTCACTGGCTGGCCAGCTTCGCCACCTACTTGACTACGGGTCGCTTCAGCATCCGTTCGAAGCGGCACTGAACTCGACCGCCGTTTGTCGGCACTTCAAGCGGCCTGACCGCCGGTCCGGCGCATCAGGTTGAGAAACTCGCGGCGAGTTTTCGGGCCGTTGGTTCGATAGTGCGGATCGGGATGCTCGAAGCCGGACAGCGGACGGACCTTGTCCGGCAGCAAATGCAGCCCGGTGCGAGCACATCGCTCATTTCAGACGAGAAACAGTGCTGAAAGTCGGTACTTCGATCCTTACTTACTA
This sequence comes from Wenzhouxiangella sp., assembly GCA_007123575.1. GTDB lineage: Bacteria > Pseudomonadota > Gammaproteobacteria > Xanthomonadales > Wenzhouxiangellaceae > Wenzhouxiangella. The sequence goes on along the minus strand of SKKV01000002.1, from coordinate 9 downwards.
GTATCTCTG
>SKKV01000215.1 GCA_007123575.1 Wenzhouxiangella sp. | reverse complement strand
GCACTGAATCCGGTCCAGGTTCCCGAGACGGGGCCGTCTGCAGCGGCGCGGAATTCGAATCCATCAAAAAGCTCGTCGTCCAGAGATATGGCCAGCTCTGCACCGGGGAATGACGGATCGGAAAAACCTGGAAACTCGAACTGCACGGGATTGGGGCCCGTGTTTTCTATCAGCAGGGCTTTGGTTGCCGAGCTGCCAGGGGACAACAGGCCACCATCGAGCTCCTCAGGGTCCACCACCAACGACCCGGCATTGCTGCCAACAGCCACTATCGCCGCGCCAACCAAGACGCCGAGGCGATACCACCATCCTCCCATCCCAAACCGAGTCATGCCCAATCTCCCTGGCGCTACGCGCTCAGATTGTCTAGCCCTGCAGCATTATAAAATCACGGTAGAGTCATCAAGGCGTGAAGCTTTGCTAATGTCGTTGGCTCTTTGGCCCGGTTGGGCAGGCCAGCGCTGCAGAGCGGTCAGCAGACGTTGGGGCGATTCGGCGCCTCCGGAGAAACGCTCTGAGCCGCCAAGCCCACAGCCACAGCAAGCTCAGCGGCAAGGCAACGGCGGTAACCATGGTCCCCTGCCAATCACCAAAGGCTTGCGTGGCCGTGAATTCGCGGTTGATGAAACCCGATTTTTCATCCGTGTTCTGGACACCCATCAGCAGCGGTCGATTTTGATCGCCGACATCGTAGGCCGAAACTGCCCCGGTGAGATCCAGCCAGCACAGAGTGGCGCTGTCGGCATCCCCGAAGGAGGACACCGTATAAGAGACGCCTTGGATGTTGTTGGCGTGGAGACGACGCGAGAACTCGGAACAATTTGACTGGCCGGCATAAAATGTCAACCGGAGCTGCGTTTCAGGCGGTGAAAACAGCGCAATGCCAATCTGGAGCGCGATCTGCAGCAACACGAACACCAGTAGCCACTGCAGCGCCAACCACATACATCGACTCGTCGAAATCATTAGCTTATTTCAGCCTCGCTGTGCCGATGTCGCCGTACATACCTACATCAGGGACGGAGCGACCAAAGTGTCGTCGTCGACCCGGTAATACCATTGCCCGTGGCGGAACCAGGTGGGCTTCAGCGCTGATTCCGGCGGTGGGCCGACGCAGTCGTGGTCATGGCTGCGGGTCAGCCGCACCAGCGGCATTTCGCCGATGGCAAAGCTGGGGTCCTCAGGCAACCAGCGCAGGGTCGCCTCGCTGCAATCGTGGAACTCGAGTTCCAGCTCACCCCAATGGTGCAACTCGATCTGGCTGGGATCGAACGATGGCGGAAACTGCCCACCAGAGACCCGGTCGGCCTGCAGCACGGCCAAGCCCTGGCCCTGGTAGTCGCCCATCGCGATCAGCCACAACGGATCGCCCGCGTTATCGAAGGTATACCAGTAGACCAGCAGCTGGTTCGGGCCGGTCACTTCCAGCGAAATGCCGTGGCCGGACTCGGCCGGGTTGTACCAGGACCCGGCCATGCGCGAGCTCAACCGATCGCGAACTATCAAACGCAGCGCCGACTGTGTAACCAGTTCACCTTCCAGCCGGTACTGAAACGAGCCCGTTACCAGCCCGGCATCGAAAGTGCCACGGTCGAACATGCTCGAGCGCGGCACGGTATCGGAAGGACAGTCAGCCGGTATTTCGTCGACCTCCAGCCCGGGGCCCTCGATCTGTTGGGTTTCCGAGCAGGTTCGGATCGGGTCGAACAGCGTCCAGACACGATCGAACACCGTGGGGTCGGCCGGCCAGCTGCGATAGGAGACCGTGAGATTGTCCGGCTGCAGTTCCATAACTGAGAGGCCAAACTCTCCGACCTCTCTTTCATCACTCAACTCCGGCTCGCGTGCCAAGACCCGGCCCTGGTAGTCGCCCGGCGCCAGACCGTCGAGCATTACCGAAACCGAATAGCCATCGAACATAGGTAGTTGGCCTGGTGAAGAGGTCAGGACAATTTCAAGCTGTTCGCCTTCGATACGCACGGCATGAATTGTTACCGGCCCACCAGCGCTGGTTGTTCGACTACCGTTGATGAACAGGCCTACGCGGCCATCCACCGCGGGATGCGGTGTAACGATCTCGACGCTTGCCGTAGCGACATCTGCCTGAACCCCCGGTGCCAGGGCCAGCAGGGCCCCTGCCAGCATGAACAACCAGCCCGGGCGAACGGTAACAATACGACCGAATGAGGTCGCCTCGCCAAACGCAGAAGCTGATAGGAAACCCCTTGCAAAACTCATGACACTCGATGACTTCATCGCCTAACCTGCCAACGTGATGAACAGCCTCCGAGCCTAGCATCAAAGCCACGGCCAAAACAACTTGGCAGGATCTGAAGAATCAACACCGCTCGGCACCGGTGCAAAAATCTTGGAACGTCAACAGTGCCTGATGTCCTGGTTCGTCCGACGGAAACCGGTCGTCAGATGCCGCCCTGCCGGCCTACCTCGAGATTCAGCCAACCACGGGCTCGCTTGAGCTGTCGCTGAACGGTGCGCAGGGATTGTCCCGTGATTTCGGCCATTTCCTTGGCGGTATAGCCGCCGTAGTAGGTGCGGACAACAAGGTCAGCCAGCTCGGCGTCATACTGTTCGAGCCTTTCGAGCGCCTGTTCGACCATCAGAACATGCTCGGCATCATCGGAACGCGCCGCATGTCGGTCGTCGTCCAGTCCCGTATGCACGGCGCCGCTACCACGCTTCTGCGCCAATTGCGCCCGCGCCCGATCAACGATCAGGTTGCGCACAGCCAGGGCCGCCATGTTTTTCAGGTGATGGCGATCATTGATTTCCGGAGACCGTTCGCCGAACAACTTGATGAAGGCTTCGTGGACCAGAACCGTGGTCTGTGGTGCGGGTATTGCCAGGGAATGTCGCTGGTGGTGCGCAATGCGGTGAATGTCCTCATAGACGATGGACATGATCTTGTCGAGTGTTTCGGGGGATTCCTGCAGTCTGGCCAGCAGGGTCGTGACCTGTTCAGTCGAAGAACCGCTGTCTTGTCTGCCAGATCTCATCCCGATGATTCCCCGGTGCGTTCCTCGGTTGACTCATTGAGTTGCCTATGGAGCCTCCAGAAGCCGATCATTACCGGTGTTGGCTCTGTTTCGGAACCCCGAGCAACAGCGCGCTGATCATGAGTGTCGATGATCTGGTCAAGCGTCTTGATGGTATGCGGGTGCCATGGCCCGAACAGCCGATGCCCGATTCCCCAGGCCAGCAAGCCGTAACCCAGGGACTCGTCAAGACGTTCCAGTTTGGCCAGGATTCCTGCCTTGTTATGGTGTGCCAGGAGCGTTTGGAAATGGTCGATGGCGACATGTTGCGTCATGCCGTCAACCGCGTGCGAGGCATGCACTAGTGCCTGCTTGTGGTTGCCGGCGCGCGAAAGCACATCGGCCAGATTGTGGTGGGTCATGAAGGTGATGCCGTGGGTCGGACCCAGTACGTTTTCGCTGATATCAATGGCCTGGCGTAGATAGCGAGTGGCCTGTTCGAGTTCTCCCCGCCACATCAATACGTGCCCCACGCCGGAAAGAGAATACAGGGTTAGGCGGTGGTTCTCGCCATAAATCCGAAGCCGTCCCTCATAGGCTTTCTGGTAAAGGGCGTGTGCTTTCTGTAAATCCCCGAGGTTTTGCAATCCATGAGCGAGATTGTGATACGCGCGAAGCGTTCGCGCGTGATCCTCCCCGAAAACCCGGCGCGAGCGATCCAGGTGCCGTTCGAGTACCTCGACGCCTTCCTCATAACGACCCAGACCAGTCAGCAGGTAGCCAAGATTGTTCAGTACCTTGAGGGTGCGCGAATGCGTCGGACCCAGAACCGACTCGAGAATCGCCAGTGATCGCCGATAGTAGGTTTCGGCCTCGGGCATGCGTCCACTTTCGTGGATTACGTTGCCAACATTGTTCAGAGACTCGGCGATATCCGGATGGCCATCGTCAAGTTGATGTCGCCGAACAGCGAGTATATGCCGAAACAATGTCTCGGCTTCCTTGTGCTGACCAAGCACCGAAACCAATGAGCCCAGATCCCCTTGCGACTCCAGGGTATCGGGGTGGCTCTCCCCCAGTATGTCGCGGCGCCCGTTCAGCGCCTGATCCAGACGCTCCCGGGCCAGCTCGTATTCGCCCGTATCCCGAAGCAGGCGGCCAAGTGCTGCAATCGAACTGAGCGTGTCCGGGTGGTCTTCGCCCAGTAGCTCCTCGCGCATTGCCAGCGCTCGCCGGACCAGATGTTCGGCGGGCTCGTACTGGTCGAGTTGGTGCAACGTATCGGCTAGTGTTTGCAGCAGACGCGCCATCAGCAAGGGCTGGTCCTCGAACTGCTCATCGATCGTTTCGACTGCGCGCTTGAATACGTGCACATCAAACAGATCCAGCGCCAGCCCGGTATAGTCCAACCCGCCGGCCAGCGCCTCGAACTGCTCGGAAATCGCATCGGGCAGTTCGGCCTCGTCTGCGGCCTGATCGAACTGCTCAAGCGTGGCCAGGCGCAGATCGATACCCATGGCTTCGGTATCGATTTCCGACAGTTGCTCGGACTGGAACCGGACCACCTGCTCGAGTTCCGCGGCGTGGCTTTCGGCGCGCTGCTGCTCCACTGAGGCCTGCTGGCGGGCCGATTCGGCTTGGACATAGAGCACCCCGGCCACGATCAGGCCAACGGCCAGGCTGGCGAAAGTGGCGGTGAGACCACCGATCATGACCGGGTTGCGCCGAACAAATTTACGCGCGCGGTAACCCTTGCCGGGGGCATGCGCTTTGACCGGAATGTGATCCCGGAAGCGTTCCAGGTCATCGATTAGACTGGCGACCGTGGCGTAGCGGTCATCGGGAGACTGTGCACAGGCTTTCTCGATGATTGCCGAGAGCTCGCGGCAACGTGCCGGGCGACCGGGGAATGCGTCGGCCAACGACCCTGTGTCGCTTTGTCGGGGCGTGGCGCCGGTCAAAAACCAGTTGAGCAGGGCGCCGAGGGCCCAGACATCGCTGGCCAGTGTCGGTGCCGCGCCCTCGATCTGCTCAGGTGCGGCAAACGCCGGTGTCAGGGCGGCAGTACGGTTTGACCGAGCTTCGTCTCCAAGCAGCCGGGCCACGCCGAAATCGAGCAGCTTGATCCGCCCTTTGGCAGTGATCCGGATGTTGCCGGGCTTGATGTCGCCGTGGACGGTCAGGCGCTGATGGGCATGGGCCACGGCCAGGGCCACTTCAAAAAACATCTCCAGCCGCTGGTTTCGGGCGATCTCATTGGCCGCCAGCCAGTCCTCGAGATCGCTGCCCTCGACCCATTCCATGACCAGGAAGGGCTCATCGGATTCGGTCACGCCGGCATCGATCAGCCGGGTCACGGTGGGATGGTCCAGGCGGGCCAGCAGGTGGCTTTCCTGCCGGAGCTGGTCGGCCAGGTCCGGCCGGCGCGAGCCGATCAGCTTGATTGCGACCTCCTTCTCGAAGGCGCCATCGGCGCGCTCGCCGCGGTAGACCTTGCCCATGCCGCCGGCCCCGACGAATCTTGTGACCCGCCAAGGCCCGAGCCGGGTGCCCGGCTCGAGATTCGGCGTTTCCCGCTGGAAGTGCTCTTCGATCAGCGCTTCGGCAATGGGGGACGGCCAGCGGCTGAGCAGGCTGGTCGTGGTCCGGCTTTCATCGGCCAGCGGCACAAACCAGCGGGCAAGCCGCGGCCAACGGGCGCGGACCCGGTCAAGCAATGCGGGCCGGACGGCGGGCTCCAATTCCAGGTAATGGTCGAGTAACCGGTCCAATGCCCGGCGCCGGTGATTCGTCAATCTTGGAAACTCGTTTCCCGGAATATTGCACCTCTCGTTACCAGAACCGCTCCGGCGCTCCCCCAATCAGACAAGGACTTGCCGCCCAGAGCCAACCCCCAGGGCGGGCTCGGCCTTATCAAACTGATGTGGGCAAAGCCACCGGGATTACTGACTGCCATCATACCGGAACCACCCCACAACCTTCAAAAAGCGCACGTTCGGCAATCGCCATACACGTCTCCCACGGGCTCTGCGATCACGCTGCTGCGGGAGAAAAGCCGCCGCTTTGAGGGGAAGGTCCTGCGGCCGCGGTGGCGGTACTTACCGGATTTATCCGATACAGGGTGTGAGGCGTCTGATCATGACTGCCGGGGCACGCACCCGGAGGAGTCAAAACAGAACCGACACACACTCCACGGGAGATCGAGATGAAATTTCAGTGGCTGCTACTACTGACCGCCGTTTTCTGCCTGCCGGCGATGGGCGATACCATTACCTACCAGGGGAAGCTCGAAAGCGGGGATGAGTCATTCGACGGTTCTGTCGAAATGATCTTCGAGCTGCACGAGTCGGAGACTGGGGATAGCGAAATCGCCACCCACGGACCAGTCACTGTAGAAGTCAGCGATGGGCTGTTCCAGGAAGAGCTGGCATTCGGAACCGGTGCTTTTGACGGCGATCCACGCTACCTGCAGATCATCATCGACGGCACGCCCCTGCCTGAGCGCCATCCAATCCGGCCCAGCCCCATGGCACTGTATGCGCTTTATGGAGACGGCGAGGGCGGCCACAGGGGTTGGCTTCTGGGCGGCAACCTGGATACTGATCCGTCAACCGACTTCCTTGGCACCGCTGACGCGACCCCGTTCGAAATCCGCGTCGACGGTCAGCGGGCGCTTTATATCCAGCCGCAAGATAATCCGGACTTCGCACCCAACCTGGTTGCCGGACATGGAGCCAACTCGATTGAATCCGACGTGTTGGCGGGAACTATTGCGGGTGGTGGCGTTGGTTTTCAGCCTCACTTCGTAGAAGCAAACTATGGGACCGTAAGCGGGGGCAGAGACAATACCGTCAGTGGTACGGCTGCGACTGTCAGTGGTGGCCGTTCGAATCTTGCCAGTGGCAGCCGTGCAACAGTATCGGGCGGAAAGGACAATGTTGCCAGCGCTAACTTCTCGACAGTAGGCGGGGGGGAAGACAACACCGGTGAGGGCTGGTTCTCAACGGTGGCCGGTGGGCAGGACAACATCGCCAGTGGCGGCCGATCCACGGTTGGCGGCGGACAACGGAACACAGCCGACGGTTCCAGGGCCACGGTGCCCGGTGGAGGGGACAATGTGGCCGAAGGTGACTTCAGTTTTGCCGCCGGGCGCAAGGCCATTGCTGAGCATTCGGGTTCATTTGTTTGGTCCCACAATGACGCTCAGAGTGTTTTCGTGAGTACCGGCGAAGACCAATTTCTGATCCGTTCGGCTGGCGGCGTGGGCATCAACACCAACAGCCCGCAGGAGGCCCTGGATGTGGCCGGCCGCTTGCGCGTGGGCAATTTTGCCTCGGAAACTTCCGAGCATGTCTGCCGCACGAAGGAAGGCACGCTGGCCGAGTGTTCCGGAGCCCCGGGCAACGGTGGCGACAGCATCTGGGACCAGGTCGGCGATGATGCCGTGTACCAGCAGGGCAATGTGGGTATCGGCACCGACAGCCCGAGTGTGCCACTGCAGGTGGATGGCAGCGGTCATTTCGGATTTGATGGCAACGAAGCTTCGGGGGAGAACAGCTTTGTCACGGGTGGCGACAGTGCATCTCCAAACATCGCGGAGGCTAGAGGCAGCTTTGTCGGGGGCGGTGAGAGTAACGAGGTCACCTGGAATAACTCCGCCGTCGTGGCCGGAAGGGACAGTTTCATCAACCAGTCCAGCGGTTTTATCGGCGGTGGTGAGAACAACCAGGTCATCTCCGCTGGCTTTCGGGCTGCCGTGGTTGGCGGGGTCGATAATACCGCCGCCAGTGGAGCCGCCTTTATCGGCGGCGGGGAAAATAATACCGCCAGCAGCCCCCTTAGCTTTATCGGTGGCGGCGAGAACAATGAGGCCGGCGGGCAGCGCTCCGCCGTGGCAGGCGGATCCAGCAATACCGCCACTGCCTGGGACGTGTTTATCGGCGGTGGCACAGATAACGATGCCAGCGGGACGCGCTCCGCCGTGGTGGGGGGGAACAGCAATGATGCCACCGATTTCAACGCCTTTATCGGCGGCGGCTGGCAGAACCAGGCGAACGGTCAACGTTCCGCCGTGGTAGGTGGAGGAGAGAATGAGGTCAGCGAGCTCCATGCCTTTATTGGAGGTGGCGAACAGAACACTGCCTCGGAAGAGAATGCATTTGTCGGCGGCGGCCGGCTAAATGAGGCCAGCGGAAGGCATTCCGCCGTGGTGGGGGGAAACAGCAGTAATGCCACTGATCTCAACGCCTTTATTGGGGGCGGTTTCTCGAACGAGGCCGGCGAGTCGAATTCCGCCGTGGTGGGGGGAGCCGGCAATGATGCCACCGATGCCAACGCCTTTGTAGGCGGCGGTTTACTCAACGAGGCTAGCGGGGCGCGCTCCGCCGTGTTGGGGGGGAACAGCAATGATGCCACCGATGCGAATGCCTTTATAGGCGGCGGCTGGGATAACGAAGCCAGCGGAGAGCGCTCCGCCGTGGTGGGTGGATTCAACAACACCGCCAGCGGTACCAACGCCCATATCGGCGGTGGCAGCAATAACACAGCTGGCGCTGAAAACACCTTCGCCGCCGGCACCAGCGCGCAGGCGTTGCACGCCAACAGCTTTGTCTGGTCAGGCGGTGGTGCTGAACGCGGGGTCGAGTCGACGGCCGAGAATCAGTTCGTGGTGGCTGCATCCGGCGCTGTTCAGTTCATCAGCGATAAAGAGCGCACCATGGGCGTGGAACTGGCGCCCGGCGGCAGTGGCTGGAGTGTGGTCAGCGACCGCAAAGCCAAGACGGCCATTAAGCCAACTGATCCGGTCGATGTGCTCAATCGGGTTGTCGAACTGGAAGTCAGCGAATACAGCTACAAGTCCCAGGACGAATCTATCCGCCACATGGGGCCCATGGCCCAGGACTTTCACCCGCTGTTCGGCCTGGGCGAGGACGAGCTCCGGGTCAGCGCCATGAACCTGGCCGGTATTGCTTTGGCCGCCATTCAGGGGCTGGATGCCGAGCGGCAGGCCGACGCGCAGCGCCTGGCCGAAGTCGAGGCCGAAAACATGGAACTTCGCGACGAGATCGCCGGGCTGCGCGAGCAGGTCGACGCCAACAGCCGGCTGGCTGAACAGAATGCCGAACTGGAAGACCGCCTGGCGGCTCTTGAAGCCCTGCTGCTCGAAGACCGCCAGGTTGTGGAGCGTGGACAATGATGAAATCGACCACCATCCTGTGCGCCGGTGTGCTGCTTCTGGCGGCCGCCGCCCCACTTGTCGCCGACGACTGGTCGGTCGACTGGTACACCATCGACTCGGGGGGAGTGATCGAAGCCGATGATGGCGACACCCCGCCCCAGTGGCGGCTTTCGGGAACCGTCGGCCAGTGGGACGCCACCGAAGCCCGCGCACATGCCGCCGGCCAGTGGCGCCTGACCGGTGGCTTCTGGGCGACAAGGCTAGGGGAAGGAGAGGGCGAAGACGACGATGCCATCTTCAGTGATCGATTCGAGACCGTCGAGACCGTACCCCAGTCCCTTCTCAATGACACCGGTATCGACTGGTGGGCGACTGGCCCGGGAGGCGAGCACTTTCTGGATAAGCCGCAGCCGGACTATCCCGGCCAGGATGCCGATTTCGGCCGGGACGCCCTGGCCCGCGAGGGCGAGCTGAACAAGGTTGGCGGCGGTGCGGCTGGCTTTGACTTTACCAAGCTCGATGACAATGGCGACGATTTGCCGTCAACGGCAGCCGGATGGTCCTGCGTACGTGACAACCACACCGGTCTGATCTGGGAAACGAAGGTCGATGATGACGACGGAGACCACTTTCGCCATTTCGAACACCGATACACCTGGTACAACTCTACCGGCGAGAATGACGGCGGTCATCCGGGTCGCGAGGGTGATACCGATACCTGCAACGACACGCTCAATGGACAAAATTGCAACACCGAGAATTTCGTTTCCGCTGTCAACGGAGCTGAACTCTGCGGCGCGAGTGACTGGCGGATGCCGTCGCGCGAGGAGATGCGCTCCATTGTCCACTATGGCCGGAGCGATTCGCCGGCCATGGACGAGGAGTATTTCCCGAATACAGAGTCAGTCTACTGGTCAGCCTCTTCGCTGGCCAATCTACCGGACCATGCCTGGCGCTGGACTTCCTCAACCGGTGGGTTTGGCGGTTGGAGCAAGCTACACCAGTTTGGCTCCAGGGTTCGGTTGGTTCGTACGGGAAAGTGATCTCTGCCTCTTTTCCTTCAATTCGCATGGGAGCGTTAGCATGAGTGCTATTAATCGAATTCTCAAGGCCCCGATGGCCCTGATCCTGATACTGCTGGCTATGGTCGCCCGCGGCGGGGATATCCCGAACGATACCTGCACCAATGGAGATATTTTTCCGACTACGCCATCGAGTGAATTCACTGAAGTAGGGGATGGCAGCATCGTGCTGCATAATCGTACGGGCCTCGAGTGGCGGCGCTGCCCCGAGGGTAGGGTCTGGGATGGGATTGCCTGCGACTCAATTTCGCATCTGGTGATGACCTGGCAAGAAGCCCTGGAACACGCCGACGACATTGATAGCTGGCGCTTGCCAAATATCAAGGAGCTTGCGAGCATCGTCGAGATTTGTCGCTCAGACCCTGCCATTAATCGACAAGTCTTCCCTAATACAAATCCTACTGTCCGCTTCTGGTCAGCATCAGTGAGATCTGATAATGAGTGGCTGGCCTGGTCTGTTGATTTTGATTTTGGTTCCGACAACACCGTGTTCAAAAGCGATGAGCTTCTTGTGCGATTGGTTCGCGTCGCACAGTAGCCGGTATCGGGAAACCGGTAACGCGGCCCCGGCCTGGTCTCCGACCCGGGCCAGACCCGGGAGTGGTGTTGGCACAATGTCCACGGCGATCTAGGAGCCTGTCGGATTTATCCGATCGTTTCCGATACCTCTCGGGCCCACATCGACCGGCTCGAGTGGCGCCTGACCGGCCGTTCCTGGGCGTTGACGCTGGAGGAACTGGCGGACATTCTGTTCCGGGATCGCTTTGCTTTGCGGATTCTGTTCAGTGATTTCCTGCAATGTGCGCTCCCAGATCATCACGGCTGCGGTATCCCGGCCAGTGGTGGCATGGGCGCCAGCAAGCCGGAAACCAATGTTGGTGTACATAGTGTTTGGTCCTTCGAATGCATCGAGTGCGATCTGCCGTAACGATTCCAGCAATTCAATGGCCGCGTGGGGCTAACCCTGATCCGTCAGGGCTTCGGAGTATGCCGTACCTGCGTTGATCAAGTGCGGGTGGGGAAGAATGCCTTCAACCGGGTCGGACTTGATCATGTGCTGCTGGTGCGCGTGGCTTCCACGGCGGTGGTCACGCGCATGCTCGGCGGCAGCCGCGACGATGTGGTCAACGCGCTCAGCCAGGCCTGGGTCGATGGAGGTGCCCTGAGAACTTATCGGCATGCGCCCAATACCGGCCCGCGCAAGAGCTGGGCGGCCGGGGATGCCTGCCGGCGCGCCGTGCAGCTTGCCCTGCTCACGCTCAAGGGCGAAATCGGCTACCCGACGGCGCCCTCGGCCCGGAATTGGGGTTTTCAGGATGTGCTGTTCGGTGGCAGGGAAGTGGTGCTGGAGTGTGAGCTGGGCAGTTACGTGATGGAGAACATCCTTTTCAAGATTGCCTTCCCGGCCGAGTTCCACGCGCAGACCGCGGTCGAATGCGCGTTTCAACTCCATCCCGAGGTGGCTGAACGAATCGACGAGGTCGAGCAGGTCGAGATCGAGACCCAGGAAGCCGGTGCGCGCATCATCGACAAGACCGGGCCACTGAACAACTACGCCGACCGTGATCATTAGTGCCGGAATTTACCAGCCTTTGGGCACAGCAGTGATGGATGATTGTCGCCAGCTAATCGGTTCACCGGCACGCAATGGCACGATGGTTTCTTCAGCGGCCGTGATTTCCCGCTCCATCGACCAGGAGCGCTTTTCCAGCTCGATAAAGTCTTCATTGACCGGCAGGCCGTAAAAGGCCGGGCCATTGAGGCTGGCGAAGGCTTCCAGCTTGTCCAGCGCTCCGGCTGCTTCGAATACTTCGGCATACAGCTCGATGGCTGCCGGAGCCGAATAGATCTCGGCGCAGCCGCAGTCGCTTTCCTTGGTGACCTAAATCCTGCATGTCCTGGTTTCAGGCAGATCCTGAGTATCTGGCTCAGCCACCACCACGCGGTTGCGTCCCTGGCTCTTGGCCTGATACAGGGCCTGATCGGCACGGGCCATCATGGTCACTACCGAGTCCTTGC
>SKKV01000009.1 GCA_007123575.1 Wenzhouxiangella sp. | reverse complement strand
TCAGCGTCCATGGCTGCGTTCCGGCTCTTGTGAAGGGCGACGGCCATTCACTGCGAGCCGCGCCTTGCCCTGAACGCTGACAGACCAACTGAATCCTAACATCAGGTTGAAGGACCACTAGAATTGAACCGGCTACAGCCTGCGTACCAGCAGGTGGCGGGCGGCCAGCACCAGCGCGGTGATCTGCCCGACAAGCACCAGCCCCGCCCGAAGCACATGGCCGCTATTGGTGCCCCAATCGGCCAGCGCTTGGGCCCAGGGCAGGGGGCTTAGCAGCATCAGGGCGCGGCCGGACAACGTTTCACTTGGTGCCAGGTTGTCGATCACGATCACTATGGCGCCCAGGCCTGCCACCAATAGCAGGGCCAGATCGCTGCGCTGGCCGGCGGCCACGCCGCAGGCCAGCCCCAGCGCGGTACCGGTCAGGGCGGCTGCCGCGGCTGCCACGGCCAGGTGAAAGGAAAACGCGCTGCCGATGACCAGGGCCACGACCGTCAGCCCGAGGGTGGTCTGGATGGCGGCAACCAGGCAGGCGGCGGTGAAGATGGCCAGCAGTGCATCGTCCAGCAGCAGGTGACGTTGGGCCGTCCGTAGCAGTCGTCCGGGCCGGCGCGAGACCTGGAAAGCCGCGCCCAGCGCGGCCGCCAGGATGAGGCTGGCCGTGACCGTCCAGGCGGTTGTCTGTTCGGTCAGCGCCAGCAGCAAGCCGCCAATCAGCAGCATGGGCAGCAGCAGCGTTTCCAGCAGCATCAGCGGCTGGTTGCGCCAGCCCCTTAGCTGGCCGCGCAGCAGGGCCATCGAGGCGGTCGCTGAAAAGCCGCGCGGTCGCAGCCGAACGCTTCCCTGCTTTTTTGCCGAACCGGCTGGCCCGATCTCGATCGCTACCTGGCTGGCGCCGGGCAGATATTGCAGGGGCTGGTCGATGGCAACCACGACGGTCAGGCGTGGGCCGGTCAGGGCCTGAAGGCGATCGACCAGGTCGGTGCGATCGGCCGCCTGGTCGAGCAAGGCCGACAGGTCGATCAACAGCAGTCCGGGATTGGTCAGCAGTTCTGAGGCCACCATGGTCAGGGCCTGCTCCAGGGCGGTGAGTCGATCCAGAGGCAAGTCGACCAGGTGAGCAGCGTCCAGCCTGGCTAGCAGGCTGGCAACCCGCTCGCGCCGGGGCTGGTCGGACAGATCGCCGGCGGCGGCCAGGCTGGCCTGTTGTTCCAGCCATGTCCCGGCCGGCATCGCGCTGACCGGCACATCGCGCGCGCCGACCCGGCCAACACGGGTTCTCAGTCGGCCACGCGCTGCGTTCAGCTCCGGCTCGCTCCAGTCCAGGCTGCCACCCCGCGGCAGGCTCAGGCCGGCCAGGGCATCCAGTACGGCCCGGCGCTGCCGATCATCGCCCATTACCAGGCACTGCAGTCGGGCCGGCGCAATGGCAAAGTCCAGCCCCTGGTCGGCCTTGACATCGGTCGTCAGCGACCGAGCCTGCACGCCCAGCGCCTGCTCGATGGCGGCGATGCCGAACTCGATCTCCGGTGTGATCGAGCGCAGGCGCAGCCGGCTGCCGGCGGCAAACACTTCATCGCCAGGCTGAAGTCGGGCGCGCCGAACGCGGCGGCCGTTGTGCCAGGTACCGTTGCGGCTGCCGCGATCTTCAATCCTCAGCCGCTGGCCGTCGAGATGCACCAACGCGTGCTGCTGGCTGACGCCGGGGTCGGCTGGCAGACTCAGATCGCAGCCCAGATCACGGCCGATGCGCCATGGCCCGTCGCCTGATAGCGTGACCCGGCGCTCATGACCATTGATGCTCAGCTCGACATCGCCCAGGCGCGCGCGCCCCAAGCCGATCACATCACCGGCGGCCAGCCGCTGTTCGCCGGCAACGCGCTGTCCATTGACATAGACGCCGTTGCGCGAATCCAGGTCGCGTACCAGCCACTCGCCGTCGGCCAGGCAGCCCAACCAGCAGTGTTGCCTGGATACGCCATCGCGGCGGATGACCAGGCCGGCCGAGCGCGGATCGCGACCAATCACCAGCCCGGCCCGGGGCAGGGTGATCTCGGTCGGGAGCACGCCTGGATGCAGGGCGCGCAGGGCGGCAATGGGCTGGTCTGTCAGGGTCACCGGTTGTCGAGTGGCTTGGGGCGCACTCATCATTACGCAAGAACGACTGGAATTATGGCGAAGGACACCGCCGGGTGGCCAAATCCAATTGCACTTCCCGTAATTACAGGCGACACTCGTGACAGCAGCCGCTGTTCAACCTTTTAGGAGATTGCCATGGCCAAGGTACTTGGTCGTTACCACATCATCAGCGAACTCGGCCGCGGCGGCATGGGCGTGGTCTACAAGGCCGTCGACCCGAAGCTGGAGCGCTTCATCGCCATCAAGTGCTTGAGTGACGAGCTAAGCGAAGACGAAATCACCGTCACCCGCTTCCTGCGCGAAGCGCGCAACGTGGCCGCGCTGAATCACCCGCACATCGCCCAGATCTTCCTGGCCGACGAAGACGAGGGCCGGCCTTACTTCGTCATGGAGTTCATTGACGGCGAATCCCTGGCCGAGCGTCTTCAGCGCGACAAGCGCCTGATGCCGGAGCAGGCGCTTCGCATCATCAAGGAGTCGGCCGAGGCGCTGAAGGCCGCGCACGAGGAAAACATCGTGCACCGCGATATCAAGCCCGGCAACATCATGATTGATCGTCGAGGGCGCGCCATTCTGACCGATTTCGGCATTGCCAGCATCGTTCACCCGGACCAGCAGCCCAAGGTCAGCAAATACATCATGGGCACCCCCGGCTACCTGCCGCCGGAAGTCATGACCGGTCAGCCGGCCGACCATCGCGGCGACATTTTCGCCCTGGGTGCGGTGTACTACGAAATGCTCGCCGGCCGGCGGCTGGTGCCGGGGCGCGATATCGAAGACACGGCGCGCACCCTGCTGGCCTCCGATTTCCCGGTGCTGGCCGACCTCGACGACAAGATTGACCAGAGCACCTTCGGCGTGCTCGGCCGCATGCTGGCCCAGGACCCGAACAAGCGCTACCAGGATTACGATGCCCTGCTGGCTGACCTGGAGCAGGCCCCGGTCGAAGACCCGGTGCCCGCGCCGCCTGCGGCCGTCGATACGTCCGACGAGGCCACGGTGGTCGCTCCCTCGACGCCCGGTGCCGCGGCAGCCAATCACGGCACGGAGCCGCCGCCGACCGAAGCCGTCAATCCATCGGTTACGCCGCCGCCGCAAACGGCCGGCGCGGCGCCGCCGCCGTCTGCGGGCAAGCGCGGCGGTGGTCTGGGGCTGGTGATCGGGCTGGCCGCCGGACTGTTTTTGCTGGTCGGTGCTGCCGTGGCCAGCCTGGCTTTCCTGATGCCCGAGCGCTGGGACCAGTTCACCGCCATGGCGGTCGCGCCGTTTTCGGGCGATGACGAAGAGACAAGCGCCGGCCCGGACCCGGCACCGACTGCGCGGATGGCCCAGTCCGATCCGTCCGAGCGAACAGGCAGTAGTCCTGTCGAGTCCGAACAGCCTGTCAGCACGGAGCTTGGATTTGTCCTGGCCGACTCCTCGACGACCAGGGAAGACGCGCCGCAGCCATCCGCCGACGAGCTGATTGATCAGTCGCTGGAGAGCGAAGCGCCGTCGGCCGTGCCCAGTTTCAGCGCCGCCTCGGCACGCCTGTCCGGCCCGGATGACAAACCCGACCGGGATCGCGAAACGAGTCCGGCATCGGACACGGCGCAGTCATCCGAGCCTGTTGCGATCACGCCGCCGCCGGAGTTTGCCAGCGCCAGCCCTTCGGAGGGCGAGCCAGCCCCGGCAACCGCCCATCCGGATCCGCCCGCTGATCCTGCTGCCTATCGAGCTGCAGATTCGGCTGCCGACCGGACCGCGCAGCGCGATCAAGCCGAGCAACTCAGGTCAGCAGACCGGGCCGAGACTGCCGCGGTCGAACCCGAGCCTGATCAGCCGCTGGTGCTGGCCTCTATTCCGGCAGAGCGAGCGGCCGAGTCCAGGGCCGCGCCTGAACCGGCGCCGCGACCAAGCCCGGCGCCAAGCCCCAGCCCGGAAGGCGTGCTCGTGGTAGGTATCGGTGACCCGGTGTTTATCGATCCGATGGTTCGAGAAATCGAGCAGCGCCTGCGCGCCGATGGCCATACGGTGGTGGAGCGCGGCTATGTCAGCGGCTTGTCCGGTTTGATTGGCGGTGCCGAGGTTGACCTGGCCGGCTTGTCCAGCGCAGCCACCGCCGCCGGTGCCCGCTATGCGGTGGTTGCCCGCGCGATGCCGTCCGGTGAGCGCCAACTGCGCTACTACGGCCGCACCGATACCGCGTTTATTGTTCAGTTCGAGACGGTGACCTATGACTTGAGCGCACGTCAGCGCCTGGATGCGTCCGATCTGGAACAGATCGAGTACACCGCGCTCAACGCCACCCGTCAGGCCCGAGACTCCATCGCCCCGCAGCTGGCCAGGATCAGCGCCCGGCTGGGTGGTTCAGATTAAGCCCCTGCCCGGCGGGCGGGTTGGTCAGACAGAAGCGCTTTCGACCTGACGGATCATGTCGACCGTCCAGCGCTGGTCGTAGTAGTTCCTGGTAGGGACGCGCTTGGCGTTGAAGAACTGGACGATCTGCTCATCACCCATGCCGCGTGAGCGCAGGCGCTGGATGCCCTGACGAACAACCGGGTCGCCGAAATACGAGGGCACGGCCTTTTCCTTGGCGTGAATCCGGTCGATATGTGATTGATTGACCTCGCCGGGCAGCAGCTCGGCGCGGTCGATCTGTTCTTTCAGTTTCGGATTCCAGGCCACGTCGAAGATCAGGTGAATGCGCTCCTCGTCGCCGTTGACCACGCCGTGGCGTGACTGGTTGTCGAACGACCAGGCGTGACCGGCTGCAAAGTGCTGGGAGCGATTGTCGGCAATCAGAAATGCGTCGGGATTGGTCTGGATCGGCACGTGGATGCGATACATGTCGAACCAGCGCTCGATGGTATCGCGATGGACCAGGGTCACGCCGTTGGGCCGCATCCGAAACAGGAACGCATAAGTCGCGCCGCCGAACGGTCCTTCCGTGTCAATCAGCTCGCGGATATAGTCCAGTCGTCCCAGCAGCGCGTGGTCACTGACCTGACTGCAGTAGAAGTCTTCCTGCGTGCCCTGGGTGCCGCCGCGCAGCAGCAGCATGCCCACCGAGCAGTGGATATCGCCCCAGTAGGACGCCTGCCAGGTTTCGGAGGGAATCGATTCGAAATCAGAGCGCAGGCGGTCCAGGTCGACGGCCTGGCTGAAGCGGCGAAAGGATTTTTTTTCGTAGCCGGGGGGGAGCATGGATCGGGCGCGCGCGTTGCAACAACTGACAGCCGGAAAGTCTAGCACAGGGCCAGGTTGGCAGGAAAAATGCCGGGCTGATCCGCTATCATGCCCGGTTGACCTTCAACAACACTGGGCCTGCGGCCCTGAGTTTGGAACCCATTGCCATGAACGAAACTTCTTCTCCTGACAGCCAAGTCAGCGAAATTCAGCGCCTGATGCGCGAAAACCAGCTTGAGTCGGCCGGCAACCTGTGCGAGCAGCTGGTCGAGCAAGCCCCTGACTATGCGCCGGGCTGGGCGACTTTCAGCGAGCTGTGGCTGCGCTGCGGCGAGTATCAGAAAGCCGGCGGCGCGGCCGGCAAGGCGCTGGAACTCGATGATCGATCGGTCGATTTCAATATCCTGTTCGGTCGCTGTCTGCTGCACGTTGGCGAATACCTGGGTGCCAACCAGTTTGCCCGCAAGGCGCTTGAGCTGGGCCCGACCCGGGCCGACCAGTTCGACCATCTCGGCAATATCTTCAGCCGCGCTGGCGATCACCGCATGGCCCTGAACCTGTTTACCGAAGCTGCCCGCCGCGCCCCGCGACATCCTGGCATCCTGCATAACCTGGCCACCTCGCTGCGGGTGTTTGGCATGTCCGAGCAGGCCGAGCAGGTCTTTGACGAGGCGCTGCGCCTCAATCCCGGCGATTTCGGTGCGCTTTACCAGCGCTCCATGACTCGCACCCAGACCGCTGACCGAAACCACCTCGATGCCCTGAAACAGGCCGTCGAACACGCCTCTGCACCCTACACCCGGGCGCTGGCTCGCTACGCCCTGGCCAAGGAGTTGGAGGACCTGGAGCAATTTCAAGCCGCGTTCGAGCACCTGTCGGCCGGCGCGGGCGAAGTCGATCGCCTGATCAACGAACAGCCAGATGCCGAAATCGCCGGGATGCAGGCCCTGGCCGATCTCGATCCCCGGTCATTCGGTCCGGCCGAAGATGCGCCGACCGATGGCCCGACCCCGGTATTCATTGTCGGCCTGCCGCGCAGCGGAACCTCGCTGGTCGAAAACATCCTCGGCGCGCACGATGATCTTGCCCCCTGCGGCGAGCTTAAGGACCTGCAAATGCTGCTGACCCGCCAGGTGGGCGGAGACCCGAACGAACCACTGGTGGCGCGGGTGGCTGGAAGTGTCGAGCAGCTTGACCTGGGCGCGCTGGGCAGGGCCTGGCTTGAGCGTGTCGCACCAAGGGCCGGCGAGCATAGTCATTTCACCGACAAGATGCCGCAGAATGCCCTGTACCTGGGCCTGATCCATGCCGCGTTGCCAAATGCCCGCATCATCCTGGTCGAGCGCGACCCGGTGGACAACTGCTATGCGCTCTACAAGCACCTGTTCGCCGGCAAGGCCTGCGGCTATTCCTACGACCTGGACAAGCTGGCCCGCTATTACCTGGCCCACCGCAAGCTGACCGATTTCTGGCAATCCGTTATCCCGGATTCATCCCTGATGGTGTGCCGCTACGAGACGCTGGTTCAGTCGCCGCGCGAGGTCGTGGAAAAAATGTTGGCCTTTGCCAACTTGAGCTGGCAGGAAAGCTGCCTGGCGTTCCATCAGCAAACCCGGCCCACGGCCACTGGTAGCGCCAGCCAGGTCAACCAGCCCATTCATGCCCGCTCAGTCGGCTTGTGGAAGCAGTACCGCGAGAATTTGGCACCGCTGGTTGAGCGTCTTCGGCAGGGTGGGATGGAGATTCAGTAAAGCAAAAAGCGCCGCCCGGGGGCGGCGCTTTTTGACCGTGTCAATGGTGGTTTGGGCTAGAACCGCAGCCGACTACGGGTGCGTTCGCGGCGGGTGTCTTCGCGCTCCTGGTAGGTGGCCCGGCAGGCCGAGGTCTTCAGCACCATTTCGCACTCAAGATAATCGGTGATCTCGATCAGCGCCGCGCGTATGGCCTCACCAGCCGGGGTGTTTTCTTCGTGAGCCAGGTTGCCGCCAATCCAGCCACGGCTGGCGCGCAGGTTGATCCCGGAATCCGAGGTCCGACCTTCGATGGTACGCACATGGGCCAGTTCTCCGGTAGTAGCGTTGACAACGCGCAGATCAACAGCCACGTAGGCCTGGGTGCGCTTTCCGCCAACGCCAATGTTCGTGCTGCGACCGCCGATATTGACGCCGCGCAGATTCACACCCCCGCCGGTGCGCGAGGTGTCTTCCGAATACGCCGTAACCGTTCCCAGGACGATGTACTGGGCACCGGTAAGCTGCCCGATCTGGGCGGCCGTATCCGGCCGGACGCGGCCAGACGCGCCCAGATCCTGCTCGCTCATCACCGCTTCGAGATTGGTCCGTTCAACGATGGTAAAGGCGCCAATGGCGGCTAATTCGTTAGCCAGCATGCTGGACAATTCCCAGCCAACCCCGCCACGCCACCAGCGCGCGCCTGTGGCTTCGTTGGTGAATTCAGCCACGCCAAGCACCGGGCGGTCAGCCAGGGCCGGGGCGGCCAGCAGGCTGCAGCCCAGGATCAGGGCAAGGCACATGGTGGAAAGATACAAGCGTTTCATGTCGAAAACCTCCGGTGATATTCAAAAATCTTTCAGTCAGGGTTGTGCTGCCTCATAGAAACGAGAAACGGTCGCAAATCCTGACAGTGCATCAGTTCCGACCGGAGCATTAGGCACTCGTTCATTATGAAGTCTGCCCGTGTCGGCCGGGCAAAAAACTTATCGCCTCGAACACTTGCAAAGACAGCAAGCGGGGGGGTAACCTGAGGGGCTTACATAGCTGACCACGATCCCAAGTAAAGCGCAGATGACTTCGAAACTTTCCGCCCTGAATGAATGGGTGGACCAGGTGAGCGCGCAGTGTCGCGCCAGCCGGGTTCACTGGTGTGATGGATCCGAGGCCGAGACCCAGCGGCTGATCGAGCAGATGCTTGAAACCGGCGATTTGCTCAAGCTCAACGAACAAACCCATCCGGACTGCTACCTGCACCGCTCGGACCCGAAAGATGTCGCCCGGGTCGAACACCTGACCTTCGTCTGCACCAGCAACAAGGACGATGCCGGCCCGAACAACAACTGGATGGATCCGGCCGAAGCCCATGCGCTGATGAACGGTCTGTTCTCCGGGTGCATGGAAGGTCGCACCTTATATGTGGTGCCCTACTGCATGGGGCCGATCGATTCGCCGCTGTCGCGCTGCGGTGTCGAGCTGACCGATAGCCCATACGTGGTGGCCAATATGCGGCTGATGACCCGGATGGGTCAGGCGGCATTGGATCGGGTCGAGCGCGAAGGAACCTTCGTCAAGGGCCTGCACTCCACTGGCGAGCTGGATCCGGAACGCCGCTACATCATGCATTTTCCGGAGGAGCTCAGCATCCAGAGCTTCGGCTCCGGCTATGGTGGCAATGCGCTGCTGGGCAAGAAATGCCATGCGCTTCGCATAGCCAGCTATCAGGCCCGCAGCGAGGGCTGGCTGGCCGAACACATGCTGATCGTCGGCATCGAAAATCCGGCCGGTGAAGTACGCTACGTGGCAGCCGCATTCCCCTCGGCCTGCGGCAAGACCAACCTGGCCATGCTGATACCGCCCGAAGCCTACCGCGAACAGGGCTGGAAGGTCTGGACCGTGGGCGACGACATCTGCTGGCTGCATCCGGGTGAAGACGGTCGCCTGTATGCCATCAACCCCGAAGCTGGCTTCTTCGGTGTCGCCCCCGGCACCAGCGACAAGACCAACCCCAACGCACTGGCCATGCTTGACCGCGAAGCGATCTTCACCAACGTCGCTACCACCGAAGATAACCAGCCCTGGTGGGAAGGGCTTGATGACCGGGTGCCAGCCACTGACTGGCAAGGTCGGGACTTTGATCCGAAAAACGGTCCGGCCGCCCATCCCAACAGCCGCTTTACCGTATCGATCCAACGCTGCCCCAGCTATTCCGACCAGGCCGAGAGCAAGGCCGGCGTTCCCATCGATGCCATCGTCTTCGGCGGCCGACGCGCCAGCCTGGCGCCGCTGGTCCTGGAGGCGCGTGACTGGCAGCATGGCGTTCTGGTTGGGGGCGCCATGGCGTCGGAAACCACGGCCGCGGCCACCGGCCAGGTCGGCGTGGTCCGGCGCGACCCGATGGCAATGAAGCCATTTTGCGGCTATCACTTCGGTGACTACTGGGGCCACTGGCTGGCGCTGGGCGAGAAACTGACCCATCCACCGAAGATTTTCCAGGTCAACTGGTTTCGACGCGATGCTGACGGCGGCTTTATCTGGCCGGGATTTGGCGACAACCTGCGTGTGCTTGAATGGATCCTGGCTCGCTGCCGTGGCGAAGTCGAGGCCAGCGAAACGCCGGTTGGCTTGCTGCCCGCCGACGGCGACATCAACCTGGACGGGCTGGCCGAGCAGCCAGACATGAACACGCTGCTGGCCTTTGACCAGGCCGGGTGGCGCGAAGAGGTCCAGGCCATTGATGCATTCCTTCAAGAATTCGAGCCGCGCGTGCCGCAAGCGTTAAAGGATGAGCTGGCGCGCGTTAAATCGGCCTTGAGCTGAAGGCGCCCCAAGCCGGAGTGCCTTGAAGGCGGTGTATCCAAGTAATCATCGCCAGAAAAGGTCGGCGAAGAAAGTGATTTCGAATAGAATCAGCGACCTGACGGGCAATCCCAGATTCCCGTGAGGTTTACGAGACTTTAACAAACCCCTTTTCATCGCCGATGGATGGTGCTAGTATCGGCGCAGAGTCGGAGGGCCGAACCAGAAATTCGCCATGGGGCGATGTTTTGGTGTGAGGTTTCTCTAGCTCCGACACATTGCTGTCGATACTAGTATCGAATGCTTTCAAAGCACAATCAAAAGACAACTTTGGAGAGTCTGATGAAGCACAACCGTAACCCACTTGCCCAGGCAATCAACTACGCCCTTGGGGCGGGTATGATTGCTGGCCTGGCAATGACCGCATCGCCGGTCGCTGCCCAGGACGAAGAGGCCGCCGATCTGGACCGCGTCCAGGTCACCGGTTCACGTATTTCCCGGGCCGACGTTGAAGGCGCCACCCCGGTAACCACCATTACGCGTGAGGAAATCGAATTTTCCGGCCAGGAGAATATCGCTGACCTACTGCGTTCCACCACCTTCAACTCGTTCGGCTCGTTCCGTGAGCGCTCGGGCACCAGCTTCGGTCAGGTTGCCCTGGTCGACCTGCGTGGTCTGGGGGCTGGCCGTACCGCCGTTCTGGTCAACGGTCGCCGCCAGCCCGGCAGCCCGTTCACCGGTGGTGCCGCAGCCAACCTGAACTCGATCCCGATCAATGCCATCGAGCGCATTGAAATTCTGACCGACTCAGCTTCCGCCGTTTACGGTGCCGATGCCATCGGTGGTGCCATCAACATCATCCTGCGCGATGACTATGAAGGCGCCGAAGTCAGTGCATTTGTTTCCAACCCGACCCGCGCCGGTGGCGACGAGAAGGGCTTCAACACCGTCTTCGGTGGCTCCGGCGAGCGCACCTCGTTCGTATTCACCGCTGAGTGGTTCGAGCGTGATCCGATCTTTGACGGCGACCGTCCTTACAGCGCGGCCCAGTTTGCACCGGGCGACCGCCTTGGCGTCGACACCGTCGGTGTCAGCCAGTTCGGTAACACTGCTTTCATCCTCGGCGGCCCGCTGGCCGGTGCCTACCGCGCCGTAGGCGATTGCGGCGATGATGCCGGCTTTGCAGGTATCTTCGACTATCCGCCGTTCCCGGGCGATACCGCTTGCGGTTTCCCGTATGCTGACGTATCGGCCCAGACCGGTGGCATCAAACGTCTCGGCAGCTTCCTCAATGTGTCTTACGAGCTGACCCCGGACCACTCGATCTATGCCCAGAACACCTTCAGCCGAGTCAAGAGCTTCGGTCGCTATGCCCCGGCAGCCGGCCTGTTCTTCATCGGTGGCGACAACCCGGCAAACACCTTCGGCGAAGACATGTTCCTGCTGCACCGCTTCGTTGGCCATGGACCGCGTGATGACGATACCCGCGCCTACGAGCTCGACAACGTGCTGGGTCTGGAAGGTCGCTTCGGCGATATCGACTACGACTTCTACGCCCGTTTCTTCAAGGCTGAGTCGATCGACTACAATACCGGCTACGTGCTGACCAACATCATCGAAGATCTGGTTGCCCAGGGCGTCTATGACTTCAACAACCCGGCCAACCCGGCCAATGCTGATGCCGTGACCGCAAGCTCCGCGACCCTTACCCGTGACCTGCGCAACGACACCTGGCAGTCTGGTCTGACCCTGAGCGGTTTTGCTGGCCGTATCGGCTGGGCTGGCGGTGTTGAGTACGCCGACACCCGTTACCAGGATATCTACGACAGCCAGCGTGAAGCCGGCAACGTCATCGGTTCTGCCGGTAACACCGCGTCTGGCACGCGTGACCGTTGGGCAGTTTTCGGTGAGGTGCTGATCCCGCTGATCGACACCCTGGAAATGACCATCGCTGCGCGTTACGACGACTACAGCGACTTCGGTTCCGCGTTCTCGCCGACCGTTGCGTTCCGCTACCAGCCGATCGACCAGCTGATGCTGCGCGCTTCTTACGGCCAGGGCTTCCGTGCACCGACCCTGATTCAGTTGAACCAGGTTCGCGCCGATTCGAACAACCCGGTCACCGACTTGCTGTTCTGTGAGCAGCAGGGAGTTCCGGCCGACGAGTGTCCGACCCGCCAGGTCACGAACTTCAGCGGCGGTAACCCGGATCTGAATGCCGAGGATTCCGAAAGCTTCAACTTCGGTGTCGTGTTCCAGCCGCTGGACGATCTGAGCATTTCGGCTGACCTGTACCGGATTGATCTCGATGACGCGATCAGCCAGATTGGCCTGGGCGCGCTGCTGAACCTCGAGCGCGAGGGTCTGGATTTGCCGGCTGGTACCCGTATCGTTCGTTTGCCGAACGGTAGTATCGACTTCATCGAAACCGGGCAGGCCAACGTGCAGACC
>SKKV01000305.1 GCA_007123575.1 Wenzhouxiangella sp. | reverse complement strand
TTTGCCACCGACGAGCTGACCTGGACACGACATGACAAGGATTGATTGCGCGATTATCGGGGCCGGTTGGGCAGGGCTGAGCGCTGCTGCACTGCTCAAAGCCTGCGGACGCGAGGCGCTGGTGCTGGACAAGGCCCGGGGGCCGGGTGGGCGCAGTTCGACACGCCGCCAGGGTGGATTCACGCTGGACCACGGTGCCCAGTATTTCACGGCCCGCAGCGAGGCGTTTATCCAGCAGGTTCAGGCATGGCGCGATCTCGGCCTGATCCAGGCCTGGGATCCGGCCATTGACGTTGTCGGGGCACGCCCGGATAACGCCGGTCAAACGCCGGCTGAGCGTCTGGTTGGCGTGCCTGGCATGAATGCCGTCCTCAGCTACCTGGCCAAAAACCAGCGCTGCCAGTTCGGATGGCGACTGGAAAGCATGCAGTTCGATGGCCATTGGCAGCTTGTCTCCAGCGAAGGCGAGCGCATTCAGGCAAGACATCTGCTGTTGACCGCGCCGCCACCGCAAGCGCTCGCCCTGCTGCGCGCGGATCACCCGCTGGCCGAGCAGGTGGCCGGCGTGCGCATGGCACCGTGCTGGACCCTGATGCTGGGTTTTGATCGCAAGCTGGACCAGGTGCCGGACGCAGCCTTCGTCAACCAAGGTCCGATCAGCTGGCTGGCCAGGAATGGCACCAAGCCGGGCCGAAATGAAGAAAGCTGGGTAGTGCAGGCTTCAGGTGCGTGGTCGCGCGAACACCTGGAAGACTCAGCCGATGCGGTTACCGAGAACTTGTTGACAGCCTTCCATGCGCTGGTGCCTGCCGCCAAGGACCGCCGCCCATCGCTGAAGAGCGCTCATCGCTGGCGTTACGCCCAGGCGGAAAATCCGCTGGACTGCCAGTTTTTGGGCCACCCGGAACAGAACCTGGCGGTAGCCGGTGACTGGTGCGCCGGCAATCGCATCGAGGGCGCCTGGACCAGCGGCCGAGCCGCTGCGACTTGGTTCTTGTAGCGGGGAAAAATAAAAAAAGCAAAATCTTGGGAACGCAAAGAAGCAAAGCAGCAAAGAAGCAAAGGTTTTAGGCAATTCCTTCTGCTTGGCTTCTTTGCTGCTTTGCGACCAAAAGGTTTTACGGTTCCCGATAAGGCAGCGAGTCCGGAATCGAGCGCCCGAAGGTTGCGTGCAGTCGGCCTTAGGCCAGCGGCCGCAGCGCAAGCTGGCCATTCTGCTCCCGCTCCAATAGCAGCAAGTCGGCCTGGCCAGCTTTCAGGCGCAATACGCTGCCCTGGTTTTCATTCCAGTCGCCGAGGACAATGCGTCGTCGGGTGCTGTCGTCAACGTGCAGATGATGCACGGCCGGCCGGTGGGTATGGCCGTGGATCAGCAGGGCCACGCCGTGCTCCTGGAAACACTGCCGCACCGCCTGATCGTTGACATCCATGATCTCGGCCGGCTTGGTCCGACCCTGGCGCTTGCTGATCGTGCGCGCGAGCCGGGCCAGCAGGCGACGCCACCAGATCGGTCGCGACAGCACCCGGGCCTGCCAGTCGGGGTTGCGCACCTTGCGCCGAAAGCGCTGGTAAGCGAGGTCATCGGTGCACAGGGTATCGCCGTGCATCAACAGCGCAGGCGGGTCGCAGTCTTCCAGTAGAAACGGTTCGGCAATCAGCTGCATGCCGGCCCGGCTGCAGTAATCCTGGCCAAGGAGAAAATCGCGGTTGCCGGGCAGGAAGCGAATGGTCACTTTTTTGGCAGCCAGCGCAGCCAGCGCCGTGGCCACCTGGTCGGCCAGGGCCTCGGCGGCGTCATCGCCGATCCAGGCCTCGAACAGATCGCCGAGGATATAAAGCGCGCGGGCCCGAGTAGCCGGGCCCGCGAGAAAGTCCAGCAGGAGATCGGTGATCTCCGGCCGTCCGGCCTCCAGGTGGAGGTCGGAAATCAGATAGACCGGGCCCTCACTCAGGGATTTCGACCCGCTCGATGATGACCGGCTCACGCGGTA
This sequence comes from Wenzhouxiangella sp., assembly GCA_007123575.1. Lineage (GTDB taxonomy): Bacteria > Pseudomonadota > Gammaproteobacteria > Xanthomonadales > Wenzhouxiangellaceae > Wenzhouxiangella. Next base: position 1,389 of record SKKV01000305.1, on the reverse strand, counting down.
CATCGGCGTGCATGCCGTGGCGACCGGTCTCGACTTCGCGGATGCTGTCGACCACGTCCATGCCGTCGGTCACCTGGCCGAAAACGGCGTAGCCCCAGGTTTGGCCCGATGCCTTGCTGCGATGGTCCAGGAACGCGTTGTCGGTGACGTTGATGAAGAACTGCGAGGTGGCCGAATGCGGATCATTGGTCCGCGCCATGGCAAGGCTGCCGCGCACGTTCGGCAGGCCGTTGTCGGCCTCGTTCTCGATCGGGTCGCGGGTCGACTTCTGGTTGAAGTCGGTGTCGAAACCGCCGCCCTGGATCATGAAATTCGGGATCACGCGGTGGAACAAGGTGCCGTCGTAGTGGCCGTCACGCGCGTATTGAATGAAGTTTTCGACCGACTTCGGGGCCTTGTCTTTGTAAAGTTCCAGGGTAATGGCGCCGTGGTTGGTATGCAGGATCACTGTGGGGTACTCCGTGGTTTCGGTTTCCGCCGAATCGGCGTTGTCTTCGGCTGAAGCCATCAGCGGCAGCAGCATGATCAGGAAAGGAATCAGTTTGCGCATGGCAAGCAATATCCATCTCGGTTGGTGGGCCGACAATGATACTGTTTTTTCGCCGCCCGCTTGTCGGCGTGGATGTTGAACTCCCTATACTTGCAGCATGGACTATCAATTTTCGGAACAGGAAGATGGTTTCCAGGCGATTCGCTTTGACGGCCAGCGCCTGGAACTGCTGGATCAGCGCCGGCTGCCGGCCGAGGAGGTGTGGTTGGATGTGAAAACAGCCGAGCAGGCCGGCAAGGCCATCGCCGACCTGGTCGTGCGTGGCGCCCCGGCGATTGGTATCACCGCGGCCTATGCCGCCGTCCTGGCCGCCCGCCAGCGAGGTGACGACCTGGCCGGATGGCAGGCCGACATGGCCCGACTGGAGCAGGCCCGCCCCACCGCCGTCAATCTGAGTTGGGCGGTCAGGCGCATGAGTCAGCAGGTGGAGCAAGCAGGTCGCCTGGATGTCGACGCCCTGGCGGAACTGGCAGTCAGCATTCACCGCGACGACATCGCCGCCAACCGGCGTATGGCCACCCTGGGCAGCGAGCTGATCGAGCCGGGTGCCGGCGTACTCACCCACTGCAATACCGGCTCCCTGGCCACCGGCGGCATCGGCACCGCCCTGGGCGTGATCGTGGCCGGTGCCAGGGCAGGGCGCATCGCCCGCGTGTTTGCCGATGAAACCCGCCCCTGGCTTCAGGGGTCACGCCTGACCGCCTGGGAACTGGCCCGTGCCGGGGTCGATGCCAAGATTGTTGTCGAGGGTGCCGCCGGTGCGCTGATGGCCTCCGGCCAGGCGCAGTGGATCATCACCGGTGCCGACCGCATCACCGCGCGCGGCGATGTCGCCAACA
>SKKV01000280.1 GCA_007123575.1 Wenzhouxiangella sp. | reverse complement strand
TACCGACCCCAAGGCCCGCAAACCATGAGCAGCTACCCAAGCCGTTCACCCGGCCAGGCCACGAGCTGGCGGGTACCCCCCGATGCCCCTCCATACCCGCCCATTCAATGCCGGAAGAAGGCACCAGACAAGCACAGAGTCCGAGGCCCGATCAGGTAGACTTCCACCCATCGTCAAACCCAAGAATCGAGTCATGTCCGACCCAACGACCCTTGCACGCTTAAGCGAAGAACTGCAACAGATTGACGCCGATGGGCTGTACAAGCGCGAGCGCGCGATCACCACGCCGCAGCGGGTCGAGATTCAGACCCGGGAAGGCGGCGAGGTGCTCAACTTCTGCGCCAACAACTACCTGGGCCTGGCCGACAACCCGGAGGTTATTGCCGCGGCCCGGCAGGCGCTGGACGATTACGGCTTTGGCCTGGCCTCGGTGCGCTTTATCTGCGGCACCCAGGATCTGCACAAGCGGCTTGAAAAAGTCATCGCTGACTTTTTCGGCAAGGACGACAGCATTCTGTATGCCGCCTGTTTCGATGCCAACGGCGGCTTGTTCGAGCCCCTGCTGGGGCCTGAGGACGCGATCATCTCCGACCAGCTCAACCACGCCTCCATCATCGATGGCATCCGCCTGTGCAAGGCCGAGCGCCATCGCTATCCGAATTCGGACATGAACGCACTGGAAGACGCGCTCAAGGCCACCCAGTCCAGGCGAACTCGCCTGATTGCCACCGACGGGGTGTTTTCCATGGACGGCTATGTCGCCAAACTGGACGAAATCACCTCCCTTGCCGGGCGCTACAACGCCCTGGTGATGGTCGATGACTGCCATGCCACCGGCTTCTTCGGACCCACAGGCCGGGGATCGGCCGAATATCACGGCGTGATGGACAAGGTCGATATCTTCACTTCCACCCTGGGCAAGGCCTTGGGCGGCGGCATGGGCGGCTTCACCGTCGCCAGCCAGCCGGTGATCGATATGCTGCGCCAGCGCTCGCGCCCCTACCTGTTTTCCAATTCGCTGGCACCGCCGCTGGTTGCTGCCAGCATCAAGGTGTTTGAGATGCTGACCGAATCAACCGCGCTGCGCGACCGGCTGGAAGAAAACACCCGCTATTTCCGCCAGGCCATGACCGAAGCCGGCTTCGACATCAAGCCGGGCGACCATCCGATCGTGCCGGTGATGCTCTACGACGCGCCGCTGGCCCAGAAAATGGCCGAGGAGCTGCTCAAGGAAGGCATTTACGTGATCGGGTTTTTCTACCCGGTAGTCCCCAAGGGCGAGGCCCGCATCCGCACCCAGATCTCGGCCGCCCACAGCCGCGAACACCTGGAGCGGGCGGTGGATGCGTTTAGCCGGGTTGGCAGGCGTTTGGGGGTTTTATAGGAAAAGGGAATAGGTGGACTCCCCAAAACACGGTGAATCTCGCTAAGCTATTGGTCTGCATCAGCGGAGGCAGGCAATGAAATTCAAACTCATCATGGCGATGGTCGATGACGGCCGCATTGAGGCGGTGCTCGATGCAGCGCGACTGGCCGGAGCAACCGGGGCCACGATCATTCCGAACGCACGCGGCCAGGGATTGAAGCGTCACAAGACCTTCTTCGGCCTGGAGTTTCTCGGGCCGCGCAATATCCTGCTGTTTCTGGTCGAGGCAAGACGGTCGGAGACGGTCATGGACGCTATTACCGAAGCCGGCGGTCTGGACGAAACTGCAGAGACGGGCATTGCCCTGGAGCTGGATGTGACCCGGGCGACGGGACTGGAAGAACATATCAAGGTGCTGTCAGAGCAACTGCCGCCCGTTTGATTCAGCGCGCCCAACCCAGCACCAGCGCTTGCTGGTCGATAATGCCAACGATTTCGTCCCCTTCCTCAACCAAGGCCAGCGACAGATCGAAGCTCCGTAGCATCCGAGCGCAGTAAAGGGCTCGCATATCAGCGCGCACGCACAGCACAGGCTTGGTCATGATCTCGAATAGGTTGACCCGCTCCGGCGCACGGTCCGCTGCCAACACCCGGTTGGCAATATCGACCAGGGTGACCAGACCATATTCGTCATCGCGATCACGCTTTTCGATCAGCAACGCAACGGCGTCCTGCCCCCTAAGCAGGCCGATGGCCTGATCAACCAGGGTCAGACCATCAACGCGACAGAAGCGCTTGTGCATCAACTCTCTGACCGATGGCCCCACGTGCTTGAAGTCGCTCATTGGCTAACTCCTGTCTGATCGTTATCCTGCTTAGTCAACAGCCCTATCATTTGGTGTCGCACTCCAAGGGCATCTTCCACATCCAACTGCAGGGCGATGCCGGTGCCCGGGGACTCATCAAACTCCCCTTTTTCAGCCAATCGTTCCAGCACTCGGCGAGCACAGGACTGCTCGACCAGAAACAGCAACACATCGCGCTGACTGGCAATCTCGAGACCGAAGATGCCTCGTATCTGCTGACGCCCCTCGCCACGCGCATGGCTGATCACGGTGGCACCGCTGGCACCGGCTTTGCGCGCCTCCTTCAACAGTAGCTCGGTCTGATCCGGGTTGACAAAGGCTATGATCATCTTGAATCGCATCTGAAATTCACTCCAGTTTCAAGGGTCCTTAACCCGACCCGCTTGGTGGCGGGCCCGGCGGCGACGGCGCAGCTCGGAAATCTGCGCGTATCCCATGACCGTGATAATGGGAAACAGGCAAGCCAGCGCAATCATGCCGAAACCATCGAGCAAGGGACTGCGCCCAGGAATGGCGCCTGCCAGACCCAGCCCAAGCGCGGCAATCACCGGCACGGTAATGGTAGAGGTCGTCACGCCACCCGAATCGTAGGCCAAGGCAATGATCGAACGGGGGGACAAAAGGGTCTGAATGATTACCAGTACGTAGGCACCGATGACAAAGTAATGCAACGGCCATCCCATGACGATGCGCCAGGCACCCAGAGTAATGCCAAAGGCCATCCCAAGAGCCACGGCCAGGCGCAGCACGAACGGGTCGATGGTGCCGCCAGATATCTGGCCGGCCTTGAGTGAAACCGCGATCAGGGCCGGCTCGGCAATGGTAGTGCTGGCGCCGATGGCAAAGGCGAACAGGTAAATCCAGTAATAGTCGCTCCAGTGACGCTCGATACCAGCACCCAGGGCCGGCAAGAACTCGGCGCTGGTCAACTGCTCGGCCATCATGCCGCCGAGCGGAAACAAGGCGCGCTCCAGGCCGAACAGGAACAGCGACAGCCCCAGCAACACCATCATCATGCCGATCAGCACCCGGCCCAGGTGGGGAATACGCTGGCGGATGACCAGGTACTGAAAGCCGAAGATCACCGCCGCGATCGGCAGCAGATCGAACAAGGTACCGCGCAGAATCAGCAAGCCGTCCATCAGCCGCC
>SKKV01000247.1 GCA_007123575.1 Wenzhouxiangella sp. | reverse complement strand
TGGTCTTTCAAGTACTGTCGAGTCAGGTGCGGGTAGCTAGTGGCCACCCGGCGGCCGGTGAGCTGGCCCGGGTCGGCATAGGCTTCGTCCTCGGGCAGGGCCAGCATCAGGCGGCAGTGGCCGAACTCCAGCTTGAGCATCGGCTCGAGCTTGGCATCAGGACGCCGGGCCCGGCTTTCCAAAACTTTCTCCAGGGCAACGTTCTCACCCACGACGCCGAGCTGGCAAACGGCTTCCAGCAGCAGACGCGGAATGTCATCGTCGCGCACCAGCAGCAGATCCACTGGCTGGTTGCGGCCGTACCAAAACAGCTTGTCCTTGGAGCGGGCGAAGGTCAGCCCGGAGCGCTCGAGCAGGGCGAGGGATTTTTCGGCCAGGCGGCCGGATTTCTGGATCGCGATCTTGAGACGGGTCATTGGAAAAGGGTTCAGGTTTCAGGGTTCGGGGTTCGGGGTTCAGCGGTAGGGCTGGCGGGTTCGTTCAGGCGCTGAAGGGCCAGGCGATAGCCGCCGTTGCCTTCGGCGAGGAAGCGGGCGACGCGGCCGATGGTGGTGACGCTGACCCCGGTGCGTTCGTGAATTTCACGATAAGGCATGTCCTGGTCCAGGAATTTGACCACGCGCCAGCGATCGACCAGGGCTTCCAGCTCGGCCGGCGTGGTCAGGTCCTTGAGCAGGGCGCGGCATTCATCGGCGCTGCGCATGGCCAGAAAGGCCTCGGCCAGGCTGGAGCGGGCAGCGCGATTGGCTTCGGCATGTTGTTCGTCGAGGCGCTTCATGATGTTCTAGTGTATTAACGTGTTGTTACGTTAACACGAATGAGTGAAGAGGGGAAGCGGTATCAAAGTCTCAAATCATGTTCCGGCCGCCCTATTTTGCTATCGGCCGGATGACGCCTTCCTGGGCCACGGAGGCCAGCAGCCGGCCGTCGCGGCTGAAGAACTGGCCGCGGGAGAAGCCGCGGCCCTGGGCGTTGTTCGGGCTGTCGCAGGCATATAGCAGCCAGTCGTCAACGCGCAGCGGGCGATGGAACCAGAGCGCGTGATCGAGGCTGGCCATCTGTACCGGCTGCTTGCTGAAGTCCAGCTCGTGTGGCAGGGTGGCCGTGCCCAGCAGCTCGTAATCCGAGACATAGGCCAGCAAGTGACGGTGCAGGCGCTCGTCTTGGGGCAACTCGGCCCAGGCTCGCATCCATATGTGCTTGCGCGGCGGTCGGGCTGATGGGTCGATGAACTTGGGCGTTTCGACCGGACGAAACTCGAACGGGGGCTGATGCTCAAGCAGCCGCTTGAGCTTCGCCGGCACGCGCTCGGCAATGCCTTTGTGCAGATCGCTTGTGCTGGCCAGCCCCTCCGGACCGGGCACCGCTGGCATCTCGGCCTGGTGGTCAAAGCCGGGGTCGCCGTTATGAAACGAGGCGGTAAGGTTGAGAATGGGGCGGCCGTGCTGAATGGCCACCACGCGGCGATTGCTGTAGCTGCCGCCGTCGCGAGCGCGCTCGACCTGGTAGACCACGGGATGGTTGAAGTCACCCGGTCTCAAGAAGTAGGCGTGCAGGGAATGCGGCCGGCGGTCGTCGACGGTGTGCTCGGCGGCCACCAGGGCCTGGCCGAGGATCTGGCCGCCGAATACCTGCGGCGCACCAATGTCATGGCTGTCGCCGCGAAACAGGTTGTCGTCGATGCGCTCCAGACGGAGCAGCTCGATGACCTGGGCCAGTGCTTCGGTCATGTCAGGTTTGGTCGTCTCGTAAAGGGGGTAGTAAAGCTGAAATCTTCAAGGGAGTGGAGCGGGCGAACGGAATCGAACCGTCATCTTTGGCTTGGGAAGCCAAGGTAATCACCATTATACGACGCCCGCTTTGTTCCCCGGTTCATCAACCCTCAACCGAGGCTGCCTCCGAGCGAGAAGGCTAGGCCAATATGGTAATGGCCGGGTCCCGACCAGGCAAGCAAGCAGCTGGTTCAGGCCGACCGCCCGGCCCCATGACGCTTGATCCGGGTTCCGCAACCGTAGCCCGGCCCAACGTGGCCGGGGGCCATGCTGACTAATTCGCCAGCGAACTGATTTTGCCGATCAACTCGCCAACTCTCCGAGCCTGCTCAGACAGACCCCTGTGCTGCTCCCGGCTGTCCAACCGCAGTCTGCTCGACATCAATCTCACCGCTGGACGCGCGCCTTGCCAGCGACATCAGGTCGCTGAAAAAGCCGCCGGTTTCGCCGGCCGCCTTGCGATCAGCCCTGCCGCTGCGAAACAGCATGATGCCGAGCACGATAAGCGCAATACTGATCGCCAGGCTGAAAAGGGACGACAACAGCACAAGCAAGCCACCGCCAATAAATGCCCAGTGCACCCGGTTTCCCCAGCCATCGGTGCGCCGTGCCTGTTCCGGATCGGACGCGGAATAGGCGATAGCCACGGTATCGCCCTGACTTGGCCGTATGTTGGTCCGCATGCGGCTGGGGAATTGGTAGCTTTGACCATCGACCTCGAAACCGTAGACAGCCCGGAACCGGGTTTCGCCTTCGTCGTTGCGGCTGGTTTCAACCGACACGATCTCTCCGGTTGTGCTGCGTTCGTCCGGGTAGGAAGAGGGCGCCATACCGAAACCGACAATCATCACCCCGACACCCACAACCAGCCCGATCAGGCCGCCAATCAGCCCACCCTTGCCGCGCTTGCCCGACCGTCCACGCCGACCACGCATGGCCCGACGGCCCAGCCCGAACACGCCCTCGGCCACCAGCACGGCCCCGGCCGTCATTTTGGCTGCTCCGCGCGCGGCCGGATCGTCCGACCAGTTGGTCTGCAAGGCATTAAAGAAATGTCGGATGCGTTTCATGGTCAGGAAATTTCATGGATGGCAGCCTTAATAACGATGCCAGGGTTCATTCGGCGACATGACCATTGATGAAGTCTTGCCTCAGCCAGTGGCGGAGTCTGGCCATGTCATCCGGGTTTTGCTGTTGGTCGGGAATCAAACCATCGACCAATGCCCGTTGTTGGAATCCCGTCAGCAATTCAGGGTTGGCAGCAATAACGTGCAACGGCACGCTGGCGGGCGCATCACGGCCGGTGATGATCCTGGCCGGCTGGTGATCGCCAAGGACGATCAGCAGCGCGTCGTCGGGCAGGTAATGACGGGCCCAGTCGAAAGTGACTGACAGCGAGTAGGCGAGTTTTTCGGCGTAGTTGTCGCGCAGTCGCGGCGGGTCCATCCACAGGGCCAGGGGGCTTTCGGCGGCATCGCGCCAGTGCTCGAAGATTTCGCCGTTGTCTATCCTTGCCCAGTCGCGGAAGCGCTTGATCAGCGGGGTCCAGGGCCAGTGGCTGCTGACCAGGGCAATCTGGGCAAACACCGGGCCATCCTGGCTGGGGCGAATCTGTTCGCTGAAATGGCGCAAGGTGTACTGGTCCGGCATGGTTGCCCAGCCCAGGCGCGGCCCGCGATATTCCATGGCGTCAGCCGGGTAGAGCGCATCAAAGCCGAGCTGCTCTCCCTCCGGCCAGTCCATGATGATGGCCGGGGCCACTTTCAGGGTGGTGTGGCCGGTCAAGGCAAAGTCGTCGACCAGCAGGTCGATATCGGCATCGAGCAGGCGCCGGTAGAACCACTGGTTTTCCAGCATCAGGCCGCTAAGGACCGTTGCCTGGGCCAACCAGGACTGGCCGCCGCGAATGGGTGCCTCAAGCTGGCCACTGACGACGTTCAGTTCTGCCTCGGCAAGCTTGTCCTGCCACTGGTTCAGTAACGGCAGCAAACGTTCACCGTAACGATCCTGTTCCAGTGCGCTAATGCCATAGGATTCGATCAGGACGATATAGACATCCCGATCGGCCAGTCCGGGCAGGGGCTGGGCGCTGAAGGCGGCTGACTGCCTGGCATCTTCCAGCGCGCGATGCGCGGCCAGGGTGGCGCGTAGCTCGTGGCGTTGTTGATTAGACTGGAACACCAGCTGAGAAGCCACGCCCCAGCGCTCCAGGGCGGGCCAGGGCAGACAAAGCGCGAGACCAATTACTGTCACCAGCGCCAGTCCAGGCGTTGCCTGGTGCTTTCCTGGATCAAGCAGTCGCCAGCACAACCAGATCACGCCCAGCGCCGCCAGGGCGACCAGGCACGAGGCCAGCAAGGCCGCCGGGCGTCCCATGCTGCCGTCAATCAGGTGAAAGCCGGCCGACAGCATCAGAATGTCTAAAAACGCATTCAGCGGCCGGCTCAGCACCGATTGCAGCAGGCCATCAAACAGCCCGGCGATAATGGCCAGGGCCAGCAGGGCGGCCAGCAGCCCGCGCAGCAAACCAGCCCCCGCCCGCTGGCCGATCAGGGCCACAAGCGCCGGTGCCGCCCAGGCTTCTGGAACCAGCCATAGGCTGACTGTTCCCTCACGCCACCAGGCCGGCAGCACCAGCAGTGCGTTCAACAGCAGCCCGGCCAGCAGCACGGGTTTCAGGGAATGATCTGCGCGGTTCACGGCATCGGTGCACAATCGGCGGATGAACACCATGACACAGCTGCGGTGACAGCGGGCGCAATGGCCGGTGTGCCCGGGCGCTTGCGCCGGACGCTGGGGCTGCTGCGCTCGCTGTGGATTTACCGGCGCCCCGGTCGGCTGGCCGGGCTGAAGCGCCTGTACCAGCCGCTGGTGCCGGACGACGCTCTGGTGTTTGATATCGGTGCCCATCTTGGTGATCGCACCCGAGCGTTTCGAGCCTTGGGCGCGCGCGTGGTCGCCGTGGAGCCGCAGCCTGAGCTGCTGCGCTGGCTGGTTCGCTTTCACGGCGGCGCTGACGGCGTGACCCTGCTTGGCCTTGCTGTTGGCGCGCAAGCGGGTCGGGCCGAGCTGCGGGTAGACCCTTCCAACCCTTCGGTGTCCACGCTGTCGCAAGACTGGATCAAGCAGATTCGGCAAAACAATGCCGGCTTTTCCGGGCTGGATTGGGATGGGTCGGTTGAGGTCGAGCTGACCACCCTGGATGCGCTGATCGAGCGCTACGGGCGACCGGATTTCTGCAAGATCGATGTGGAAGGGTTCGAGGCCGAGGTGCTGGCTGGTTTGAGCCAGCCTCTGCCGGCCCTGTCGGTGGAGTTCGTGTCCGGTACGCTCAATCGCACCGAGACCTGTGTCCGCTATCTGCAAGCATTGGCTGACTATCGCTATAACGTGGTCTGCGGCGAGCAGCGCGACATGCGCTGGCCTGAGTGGCGAGGTCCTGAGGCGGTACTGAAATGGCTGGCTGGCGGTGCCGAGGGTATCGCCTCCGGTGATCTGTACGCGCGCCGCGCTACACTAAAAGAATGATCAATCACTGGCAGGATCTGACGTCCACCGAATTGGCCGAGCGGGTTCATGACCGCCTGGTCTGCGTCATGGTGCTGGGCGCTATCGAACAGCACGGGCCACACCTGCCGTTGTCGACCGACCTTGATATCGGCCAGGGCTTGCTCGCGGCCGCCCTTGCCAGGCTGGATAACAAGGTTGATGTGCTCGTGCTGCCGCCACTGGCCGTGTCAGCCAGCGACGAGCATTTGTCGTTTCCCGGCAGCTTGAGCATCGGCGCCGAGGCCGCGGCCCGGCAGGTGATTGCGGTAGCCGAAGCCGTGAGCAGGATCGGGCTCAAGCGCCTGGTGCTGTTCAATAGTCACGGCGGCAATATCGGCTGGATGGATCAGGCGGCATTGGACATCCGCCGTCGTCTGGGCTTGCTGGTGGTCAAGGTCAACTACATGCAAATGCCGCCGCCGGCTGACGTTCTGTCCGCCCGCGAGCTGGCCGTGGGCCTGCACGGCGGCCAGGCTGAAACCGCGATGATGCTGCATCTGCATCCTGCCAAGGTCAGGCGCGATCGGCTGGATGATTTCCCTTCAAGTGCCGACATCGACAGCTTGCTGAGCCCGACTGGCCCGGCCAGCTTCGCCTGGCTGGCCGAAGATCTCAATGCCGAAGGCGTAACCGGCAATGCCGCCGCAGCCACCCACGAACAGGGCAAGCTGCTGGTGGACCATTACGCCACCTCCCTCGCTCGTGCCCTCACCGAAACTGCCGCTTTCGATAAGCCAAGGCGTGAAGGTCAGTAGAAAAATTGACTATTCCCTCTTACCTCTCCACAGCACCGCACCCCAATACCTCGTCCAACAAATGTCCTGATCGACTGGCCTTCGCGCTCAGGTAGCGCCGGTTTTGCTCGGTGACCTGGCCGTACAAGCCCTCGCGGCCGGCCACTTCGATACCGCCCTCGGCCAGCGCTTTCATCTTGGTCGGGTTGTTGGTCAGCAAGCGGACCTTGCTGATTTCCAGGTCGGCCAGCATGTCCACGGCAACGCCGTAACGGCGTTCGTCTTCGCCAAAGCCCAGCACCTGGTCGGCATCGACCGTGTCGTGACCCTGATCCTGCAGGGCGTAGGCGCGCAGCTTGTTGGCTAGGCCAATGCCACGGCCTTCCTGGGCCAGGTACAGCAGCACGCCGCCGCCTAAGCGAGCGATGGTCGCGACGCCATTTCTCAGCTGTTCACCGCAGTCGCATCTCAGACTGCCGAACAGGTCGCCGGTCAGACAGGCCGAATGCAGGCGCAGCGGCACGGCCGCGGGCCAGCTTTCGCGCTGGCCGATGCAAATGGCCACGTGCTCGCGCAGGCCATCGGCTTCGCGGAAAAGTATGAAGCGGGTCTGGACAGCCTCGGCCAGTGGGATATCGGCCTCGCTTACCCGGCGTACCAAGCCAGCGCCAAGTTCAAAGCAGCGCAACGCATCGGATGCGGCAACGCGCAATAGCTGTCCCTGTTCCACTGCCGCGCTGATATCCCCTGCCAGGCCAGGGTCCAGCCGCACGGTGAGCGCGGCCGGTACAAGCAGGGCGCGCCGCATCAGTGCCAGCGCGCCCCGTTCCGCGGCCCCGGCCGGACGTGGAGAGTCGAACGTCCGGTCCGGGGCCGCGCCGTCCTGGCAGGCAAGTCTGTAGAGCTCGTCGGGGTCTGGCAGCTGACCGCCAGCCAGTGGCAGGCAGGCCGCTTCGGCGCGGAAACTGTGCCCGAGGGCAGCCAGGCGATGCCTGGTCAGCACCAGGGCGACCTGACCGTTGTCCGGAGTAAGCCAGCGTTTCCAGTCATTGCTGTCAACCGCCTCAAGCGGCCAGACCAGCACCGAGGGTTCTGTGCCGCTGGCGGCATCAATAACCACGGGCATGCCGCGCCGCAGGTCAAAAACCGCCCGTTCAATCTGATGCATTGTGCGCCTATTTCCCAATTCAGAAACTCCATCCTACGCAAGTGTCGTGATGCCGGGCTCGCTGCCGTACGGAAAATGGACAATCAACAACAATTTCTGGAACCACCGAAGACACCGAAGGCACCGAAAAGTGCAGGTCCTCTCCCGTCTTACCCCTTATCTCCTCCCAAATTTAATGCCACGTCCACCAAGAGCTCGTCTGCCAAGGTGTAACATCTTATCGGGGGCCGCCTTGCATCGGCCAGGCGCTCGATTTCCGGCAGGGTGATGCCCGTGGGCCCCGAGCCGATGAGCAGCGGGGCGATCAGCAGGTGGAGTCGGTCCAGTGCGTTGGCATCCATGAACCTGGAGACGGTGACTGATCCACCCTCGATCAGCAGTTTTTTGAGGCCGCGCTGGTGCAGGGCCTTGACTACCTCTGGTGGGGGGAATCCATACTTTCCGGTGGCCAGCCGGAGTAGTTCGACGTGGGCCGGCAGTGGCTTCGGCACCGGTGTATTTTCGGCAATCACCCAGATCAGCGCCGGGCCGCCCTCGAACAGGGGGCCGATTGGGGGCACGCGCGCGCTCGGATCCAGCAGCACGCGCACCGGATCTTGGCCATCAGCCAGGCGAACGGTGAGCTGGGGCTGGTCGCTTATCGCCGTGCCGGCGCCGATAACCACCGCATCGACCAGCGCCCGCAGCCGATGCAGATGTCGGCGCGCAATCTCACCATTGATGTAGTGCGAATCCCCGCTGGCTGTGGCAATCCTGCCATCCAGGCTTTGGCCGAGTTGGCCTATGGTGAAAGCCGGCAGTTGGCCCAGCGCCTGCAGGCTGACACCTGCATCTGAAAAATCGTTCATGGCCCCATTATCGCGCGCTCCGGTTATGCATCCGTGCCTGACGTCCTCTTCTCTCGAATCATGTACATGCAAACCCTCCACCCGTGAATTTCGCCGGATTCCTATCCACCCATGAAATGCCCCGATACGACTCCAACCTCGGAACGTGCCCGATACCGTAGCCCGGCCCAACGTGGCCGGGGACCATGCTGGCCTCGGCACCACCAATTGGGTAAGGTCACTGAGAACTGGCAAATCGGCGAGCCAAAACCAGACCAGTGGAGAAGGCTTTAACATGGCCCCCGGCCACGTTGGACCGGGCTACGAATTCGTGCCCGGATCAACATTGTCTTAGGTTCGCGCCCGGAGCTGAACGCCCTCCGGCAGGCTGCCCGCCAGCATGGCTTTCCCACCGAAAACGCCTCCGAGCCCGTAGCCCGGCCAAACGCGGCCGGGGACCATGTTGAAGCCTTCTCCATCGATCCGGTTCTGGCTCGTCGATTGTTCGACTTTATTGGGTACACCCAAAGTGGTGGTTAAAAGCCGGGACTGGCTACTAATTCGTGCCCGGATCAACGTCGTCTTGGGTTCGCGCCTGGAGTAGAACCATGGCACCCGGCAGGCTCGCCGCCAGAACAATCAATCCGTAGGCGGCGGCGACGGTTACGCCCTGCTCTGCGGGCAGCCCCATCGCCAGGAAGATGCCGGCGGCGGCTGCTTCGCGCAGGCCCCAGCCGGCGACTGAGACCGGAATCAGCATGGCCAGCAGCACCGGCACGGCCAACAGCCACAACAGCCCGAAACCGGCATCCACATTAGCCGCCTGCCCGGCGCTGGCAAACACGGCGCCCAGCAAGCCGACAATCAACAGCGAGCTTGCCAGCTGCAGCGGCAGGTCGCGGCGATTGAGCAGAGCGCGCCGGGCGTCTCGCCAGCTTTGATCAAGCATCATGCGCAAGGTCTGGCTTCGGTAGAGCAAGATCAGGACCAAAACGGTCAGTGCCACCAGGCCCAGCAGCGCAAGCACTAAGTTCGACCAGGGCAAGTCGAGCCGGACCAGCGCCTGCCGCCAGGGCGGAGTGAGCACAACGGCCAGGGTGATCAGCACCACGGCGATCTGGCCCGAGGCGCGCTCGAGAATCACCGCCCGCCAGGCTGGGCCGCGTCGCCGGCTGAGATCGGCATGGCGCTGAGCGCGCCAGGCATCGCCGAGCACGCCGCCGGGCAGGACCTGGTTGACCAGGCTGGAAAGAAAGTATTCCTTGATCGCTACCGCCAGCGGCAGCGCCAGGGCCAGACGCGCGCAGGTGTAGTGCCAGCGCCAGCCGGCCAGCAGGGTTTGTAGGAGTGCAAAGCTCAGGGCCAGCAGCAGCCAGCCGGCTGAAAGCCCGGCCAGCCCGTGCAGAATCTCACGCCAGTCCAGCCACCAGGCCAGGGCCGCCAGCACGACCGCGCTGACCGTCCAGTTCAGAACAACCCGGGCAGCCGGTTTCATCCTGGCGGCAAGGCCAGCACATCGACATGGCCGACACTCAAACCCAGGCTCCCGCTGAGCAGTGCTTGTTCAATGCGCTGCTGCCAGCGATCGATCCAGTCGATTTCCATCCCATCGTGATCGGCCTGTGCTTTGGCAGCGATTGCCCATCCGGTCAACAGTTGCTGGGCCAGGGATAGGGCGCTGACATCGCCGGCTGGCAGCAGCCACGGGCTGGGGCGAACTGATACCTTCAATCCCGCCCGCGCAAGGTACTCGGGGAGCACGTGCGCCGCCTCCGGTCCCAGCGCCTGGCCCAGCCCCTTGTCCTGCTGCTGGTGGCGATTGAACAGCGCCTTTACCTGATCGGTCTCTTCGTCTTGCAGGGGGCTCCCGGTATCGTCCAGGCAGGCCCACTGGCCGTCAACGGTCAGGGCAAACAGCGCGGCTGTTTCATGTTTGGCGAGCGCACCGGCAAGCTTTTCGATGAGTTCCCTGGAGGCCAGGTCGAACAGGGCCGAGGCGGTCACCAGGTCGGGTGCCGGGTCGGTGGGTAGCCTCCAGTCGGCCAGGTCGGCGACCTGTGTCTGCGTGGTAACGCGTTCCGGCAGCGGCGCGGCCAGGGCGCGCGCTAGTAATTGTTCGTCGTGGTCGACCAGTATCCAGTACTGCGGCTGCGGCAGGCGGGTGGCAAGCCAGCGCTGGTTGCTGCCGTGGCCGGCGCCCAGATCAACGATACGCAGCAGCTGCTGTGCCGGCCAGCGACTGGCCAGCTGCTCGGCCAGTGCAAGGCTGCGGGCGCGGGCATCGACCGGCTCGCGCAGGCTTAACCAGTCGGCCTGAAAGTGAGCGCTCATTGGCCCAGGGCCTGAACGAAAGCGCGTCCCGCATCGGTCCAGGTGTGGATCTGATTGCGCTTGGCCAACGCAGCCCGGCACAGGCGAGCGCGCAGTTCGGCGTCAGTCAAAAAGGATGCAAGCGCGGCGGCCAGTTCATCAACATCGCCAGGCCTGACCTTCAGCGCGCCGTCATCGGGCACGGTGTCGGCCAGGGCACCACCGGTGGTGCTGATCAGCGGCAGGCCACGGGCCAGGGCTTCGGTGACCACCATGCCAAATCCCTCGTACAGCGAAGGCACCACGCACAGGCTGGCCTGACGATAGGCATCGGCCAGCGCCTGCTCGTCGAGCTCGCCCAGCCAGTCGATGCGGTGATTGATCTGGCTTCCCTCCAACTGGCGGCGGAGCTTGCCGGCGTGATCCGGGGCGCGCTTCTCGCTGCCGACAATGGTTAGCTGCCAGTTGTGCTGTGATAACTGATCAAGCGCGCTGAACAGTATGGCGTGGCCCTTGCGCGGCGTCAGGCTGGCCACGCAGAGGATGTTCAAGGCGCCGGCTGGCGTTTGGCCGGCAGCCATGTGCTCGGCCGCCGGCGCAGATGCCGCCGGGTCAACGCCAGGCTCGACAACAAAGGCTGCACCCGAATAGAGGTTTAATGCCTTCAGCCGGCGCGCGGTAAAAGCGCTGGTCACGATCACTCGTCCGCAGGCGGCCAGGGCGCGCCGCTCGCTGACCAGCAGCTGTCGGGCTTGTTCCGACTCGATGCCGGTCTCGTCGGCCAGCGGATGGTGAACCAGGGCGGCGATGTTCAAGCGCTGGGCGTGACTTTCAACAACCGCCGGCAGCCCGCCAAGGGCCAGGCCGTCGATCACTACAGCTGCCCCGTCCGACAGGTCGCCCAGGCAGCCATCCATGGCCTGACGGGCCGTCGCACAGGCTTGCGGAAAACGACCTTCCAGGCCGATCACCTGAACGTTTCTGCCCAGTTTTCGCAGCTCGGCAACAATGCGTGCGTCATACAGGTAACCGCCGGTGCGCTGATTCGGATCGCCGGGAACGATAAAGACCAGGGTGTCACGCATGGCTGCAGGTCAGAGATTACCCTCGTAGCTGGCCCACGCGATATGCGATTCCTTCAATGAGACCTTGATTTTCTCAAGCCCACTGGCACCATCGCCTAGCCGCCCGTCACCGACGGCGCCGGCCAGCCGATCGAAGATGACCTTGGCCATGAACTCGGTGGTCGTGTTGTGACCCTGAAACTCATCGATCTCGTCAAGATTGCGGTAGTTGAAATCAGCCAGAATTTCGCTGAGTACCTGCGAAGCCAGGCCGATATCAACCACCAGCCCATCGCCATCCAGCTCCGTACGCATGAAGCTGGCATCCACCACGTAGGTGGCCCCGTGCAGCTTCTGCGCCGGCCCGAATACCTCGCCCTGGAAACTATGCGCAATCATGAAATGATCACGAACGGTCAAGCTGTACATGAAAGTGGTTTGCGGTGCGTGCCAATCTGAAGCTTACGCGATGGACAGCATGCCTCGGTCAATTTGCGGGCTTTCCGTACCTCACTCGATGACATAAGACATCGGCGCCGTCTGCCAGCAGCTCCGGCATCACCCGGGGCAGCTCACGAAAATCGCTTTCACCGCTGATCAGCGCGTCCAGGCGTGGGTCGGTCAGCAGTTCCAGAGCCTTGGCCAGGCGGCGGCGGTGATCCCAGCGGGCGCGGCGGTGGGCGGGGAGATGGCCAACCTGGCTGCAGCGCAGGTCCAGGCGCTGGGAATGGAAAGCCTGGCCCAGCGGCAGGGCAGGGCGCTGATTGCCGAACCAGCTCAGCTCGATGACGCGGGCCTCGAAGCCGGCCAGTTCCAGCGCCCGGACCAGGCCGACTTCGCTGCCGCTGGCATGGATCACCACATCCTGATTGGCCGCGGCCTGATCGGGGTTGGCAAAACGAAGGCCGAGTGTCGCTGCCAGGTCGGCACGCTCGGGATTGATGTCGACCAGGGT
>SKKV01000130.1 GCA_007123575.1 Wenzhouxiangella sp. | reverse complement strand
TGGTCATCGTCGAGTCGATCGCCGTGTCGACCATGATCTGCAACGACCTGGTCATGCCCGCCCTGCTCAAGACCCGGCGCTTTCGCGGCCGCAGCGGCGGCGACCTGACCCGGCTGCTCAAAACCATTCGACGGATTGCCATCGTCGCCTTGCTGATGCTGGGTTACCTGTATTTCTACCTGGCCGGCGAGGCCTACGCCCTGGTCTCGATCGGCCTGATCAGCTTCGCCGCCGTGGCCCAGTTCGCGCCGGCAGCGCTGGGCGGCATGTACTGGAAAGGGGCCACCGGGCGCGGCGTGCTGGCCGGCCTGGGTGTGGGCTTCGGCTTCTGGGTGTACACCTTGATGCTGCCCTCGATTGCCAAATCCGGCTGGATGCCGACCGGCTTTGTCGATCATGGGCCCTTCGCCCTGAGCTGGCTGCGGCCGGAGGCTTTCCTCGGCCTGGAAGGCCTGGACCCGATCACCCACTCACTGTTCTGGAGCTTGTTCGGCAACATCGCCGCCTTCGTCCTGGTGTCGCTATGGAGCCGGCCATCAGCCCGGGAGGCCAGCCAGGCATTATTGTTCGTCGATGTGTTCGAGCGCGGCGGCGAGCGCGAGCCAGTGTTCTGGCAGGGCCGGGCTCGGGTTGAAGACCTGCAGGACCTGAGCGCCCGTTTCCTTGGGCCGGTCGCCGCCGATCAGCTGTTCCGCGAACACGCGGAGCAAGTCGGCGTCGGCAAGATCAGCCAGATTCCCGCCGATGCCAGATTGGTACAGAAAGTCGAAACACGCTTAGCCGGCGCCATCGGCTCGGCCTCGGCGCGGATCATGGTCGCATCAGCCGTCGACGAAGAGCCGCTGGAGATCAGTGATGTGATGCGCATTCTGGAAGAGGCCTCGCAGATTCGGGCCTACTCCCAGGCGCTGGAAGAGAAATCCCGCTCGCTGGAAAAGGCGACCGAAAAGCTCAAAGCCGCCAATGAGCAGCTGCAAAGCCTTGACCGCCTGAAAGACGACTTCATGTCCTCGGTCACCCATGAGTTGCGCACCCCGCTGACCTCGATTCGCGCCCTGACCGAAATGATGCGCGATGACCCTGACATGCCGGCCCAGCAGCGCCAGGAATTTCTCGACATCATGGTTGCCGAGAGCGAGCGCTTGAGCCGCCTGGTCGGCCAGGTGCTGGACCTGGCCAGAATCGAGGCAGGACACGCCGAGTGGCACAACAGCGATGTTGACCTGCATGCCGTGGTGATGCAGGCGGTGGGCAGCATCAGCAGCCGCTTCGATGACAAGGGAGCCAAGCTTGCCGTCCACGGCGACACCGCCCCGGCCCCGCTCAGGGCCGATGCCGACCGCCTGGTCCAGGTCATGCTCAACCTGCTGTCGAACGCCCTGAAGGTCATTCCTTCCCAAACAGGCCGCGTGGATGTCACGATCAGTGATGCCGACGATGGCATCACGGTCACGGTCAGCGACAATGGTCCGGGTATCAGCCACGAAGAACAGGCCGAAGTATTCGACAAGTTCCGCCAGGTCGGCGATCGGGACCTGTACCGCGAAGGTACGGGATTGGGCCTGCCGATCAGCCGCCAGATCATCGAACACTTCGGCGGCCGCATGTGGGTCGAATCCAACCCCGGGCAGGGAGCCACGTTTGGTTTCTACCTCCCCCGAAACCTGGACGAGAGTAATCCTCTCGCAAAGTCGCAAAGACGCGAAGAAAAAAATGAATGATTTTTATGTTCCTTTGCGCCTTCGCGCCTTTGCGAGAGAAAAGGTTTTGAAAAATGATGTTCTCGCAAAGACACGCGCGGACGTTCTACATCACGAGTCTTTTCGCCTTCGGCAATCCGACTCATGATTTCGAACTGCGCTAAGACGCGAAGAAAAAATGAATGATTTTTATGTTCCTTTGCGCCTTCGCGCCTTGGCGAGAGAAAAGCCTTTTGTTTCCCTCTGCGCCTTTGCGCCTTTGCGAGAGAAAAGCCTTTTGTTTTCCTATGCGCCTTTGCGAGAGAACGCTTTTAAAGGATAGCCAATGAAAAAGATTTTGATTGCCGACGATGAGCCGAATATCGTTATTTCGCTGGAGTATCTGATGAAGCGCGAGGGCTTCGAGGTGCTGATTGCGCGCGATGGCGAGGAAGCGCTGGCCTTGATCGAGGCCGAACGGCCGGATCTGGTGCTGCTCGATGCGATGATGCCGAAAAAGACCGGCTTTGAGGTCCTGCAGGCGGTCGGCTCGAGGAAACCGGGCCTGAAGATCATCATGCTCACCGCCAAGGGCCGCGATACCGATATCGAGAAAGGCCGGGCGCTGGGCGCCGATGACTACGTGATCAAGCCCTTCTCCACCCGCGAACTGGTCGAGCGTGTTCGCGGCCTGCTTGACCTGTCCGGCAGCGAGGCACCGTGAAGCGCAGCGAGCTCAAGCTCTGGGGCGCGGTCGGCTTGGTTGGCCTTGTCTGTCTGGCCTGGCTGGCCGTGGCCGCCCTGCTGCTCTGGGCTGTCCTTGAACCCGAGGACTGGTCGGCAGTGCTGGAAGCGCTCGGCGGTCGCGCCGGCCTGCTGCTGTTTCTCTGGGCCATGGCCCTGATTCCGGTGCATGCGGCACTCAATTACCTGATCGATGAATACGTGCGCGCCCCGGCCCGGCTGGCCGAGGAAGCGCGGATGCGTCTGGAAAGCAAGGACGCACGCCCAATCGAGCCCAAGGGCAGCAGGGAAATTCGCGCACTGACTGGCGTTATCAACGAGGCCATCGAGCAGCGCGAAGCCTTGGTCAAAGCCATGGACGAACGCGTTCGTGAGGCCGCCCGTCGCACCGAGCAGGAAAAGGCCCGCCTGGCCGCGCTGATGTCGGAGCTGACCAAAAGCGTGGTCGTCTGCAATCTGGATGGCCGCATCCTGCTTTACAACAATCGCGCCCGCCTGCAGTTCAAGCGCCTATCCAGCAGCGGCGCGGTCACCGGCGGCAGCGAACTGATGGGCCTGGGCCGATCGATCTACACCGTGCTCGATCGCAAGCTGGTCAGCCACGCGCTGGAAAACGTGCAGCGTCGCCTCAAGCGTGGTGCGGCCAGCCCGTCAGCGCAGTTCGTTACCGCCACTGCTTCAGGCAAATTGTTGCGCGTGCAGATGACCCCGGTGCGAAGCGTCGACCAACAGGGCCAGACCGATGCCATGACCGGTTTCGTCTTGCTGACTGAAAACATCACCGACGACATGCGTGCCGATGCCGAGAAAAGCCGCCTGCTCAGCGGGCTGACCGAAGGCAGCCGGGCGAGCCTGGCCAACACCCGGGCCGCGATCGAAATTCTGGAAGACCCGGAGCTTGACGAACCGATGCGCGAGCGCCTGCTCAAGGTCATCCGCGAGGAAGTCCAGGGCTTGAGCGAACGGATCGCCGAGCTGCAGCAGTCCAC
>SKKV01000134.1 GCA_007123575.1 Wenzhouxiangella sp. | reverse complement strand
TGGTGCTGACAGCGGGTTGTCAGCGAGATGATGATCGGCAGCAGGCCAATGACACCCTGGCAGAAGTGGCAGCGCCGCTGGTCGGCAATTATGTCGGCGATCTCGATGAAATGATCGAGCGGCGTCAGATCCGGGCCCTGGTTCCGTACAGCCGCACGTTTTTCTTTCTTGATGGCAGAGGCAGCCAGCGTGGCCTGTCGCACGCCTTCATGGAAGCCTTCGAGGACCACCTGAACAACAAGCTCGATCGCGGCCATCTGCGCGTGCAAGTGGTCTACGTGCCGGTGACCCGCGACCGCCTCATCCCCTGGCTGCTGGAAGGGCGCGGTGATTTGATTGCCGCCAACCTGACCGTCACCGAGGCGCGCCAGGCCCGGGTCGCGTTTACCGATCCGCTGGTTCGGAATGTCAGCGAACTGCTGGTATCCGGGCCCGCAGCCGAACCGATCGAATCATTGGAAGCGCTGAGCGGCAGAACGGTTTACGTGCGCCCCGGCTCAAGTTTCTTCGAAAGCCTGACCGATCTGAACCGCCAGCTCCAGAACCAGGGGCGGGCGCTGATCCATCTTGAGCCGGCCGCCGCCCATTTCGAAGTTGGCGATGTGCTGGAGCTGGTCAGCACCGGCGTAATGCCCCACGCCGTGGCCGATGATTACCTGGCCGAGTTCTGGGCCAGGGTTTTGCCGGACCTGACCGTGCATGAGGATATCGCGTTGCGCGAAGGGGCCGACATTGCCTTCGCCGTTCGTCACGGCAGCCCCCAGCTTCAAGCCGAGCTGAACGAGTTTTTGAATACGCATCGCGCTGGTACATTGTTTGGCAACGTCGCTTTCGAGCGTTTCCTGCGCGACACGCGCTGGGTAATGGACGACGGGCAGGAAGAGCGCATGGCCCGGTTCCGGCGCAAGGCCGACCTGTTTCAACATTTCGGCAGCCAGTACGAGCTGGATTGGTTGCTGCTGGTCGCGCAGGGCTACCAGGAATCGCGCTTGAACCAGCAGGCCCGCTCTCCGGCTGGCGCGGTGGGTGTGATGCAGCTTTTGCCATCGACGGCGGCAGAGCTCGGCGTCGGTGATATCAATGAATTACCCAACAATATTCATGCCGGTGCTCGTTACCTGCGCTGGATGATTGACCGCTACTATGCAAACGAGCCGATGGACGAAGACAACCGGCTGCTGTTTGCCCTGGCTTCCTACAATGCCGGACCGCGCCGGGTCCGGGAGATGCGGCGTGAGGCTGAGCAGGAAGGCCTGGACCCGAATGTCTGGTTCGATAATGTGGAATTCATCGCGGCCCGGGTGATCGGGCGCGAAACCGTGGAATACGTCAGCAATATCTACAAGTACCATGTGGCCTTTCGTCTGATCGCCGAAGGTCAGGGCTTCAACGTATCGCCGGTTGCCGCTGATGTTGGTCGTTAATGGCTATACTTGCACTAGTTGGGTAAGAAATGGTCAAGAAAAGAGGGTGATCAGGGGATTGCAGAGTTTATTTGACGAAGGTGTGACGGGGTAGGCTTGACGCACAGGCACCAGGGGCAGATGATGACATGTTAAAGATCAAAGCCGGATGGCCGGTCATGAATTCGTATTTGAGAATATCCACGTGGGCAGTGGCGTTGGTTCTTGTTGTACTGGTTTTACCCGCGCACGCCGGATCAACAAACAGTTTTACCTATCAGGGCGAGCTGCGGCTGGCGGATACGCCAATCGCTGGCGCCCATGACTTCAGGTTTCAATTGTTCAACGCCGAGACCGGCGGCAACCAGCAGGGCTCACAGATCGAGTTATCCAGCGTACCGGTGCTTGACGGCGTGTTTACCGTCAGCCTGGATTTCGGTTCGTCGGCGTTTACCAGCCAGCCCCGCTGGCTGGAGATCCAGGTGCGCGACAGCAGTGTGGGCGGTAGCTACCAGACGCTGAGCCCTCGCACCCGACTAACCGCCGTTCCCTTCGCCCTGGCGTCGAATTTCGCCTTGGCGCGCTCGGTCAATACGGACAGCATTGAGCCTGGTGCTGTAGGGGCTGGTCAGATCAACACCAGCCAGGTGCAGCGGCGAGTTGCTGACATCTGCACAGGCGGCCAGGCCATTGCCCAGATCAATAGCGACGGCAGCGTGGCTTGTGTATCCGGTGGCAGCGGCTGGAGCCTGACCGGCAATGCCGGCACCAACCCGGCCAACAACTTTGTCGGCACCACCGACGCCGCACCATTGGTGCTGCGCGCCGGCAACCAGCGCCTGGCCTTGTTCGAAAGCGTCAGCACCGGTCAGGGGCCGTCGGCGAATATCATCATGGGCAGCCCCGAGAACTTCATTGGACCTGGAGTTCGGGGCGCCACCATTGGCGGGGGTGGTGCAGAAGACACGTCGACAACTTCTCGTTCCGCCAACCGCGTGCTGAGCAACTGGGGTACGGTCGCCGGGGGATTTGGCAATACGGCTGGTAGTGACTCTGCGCCGCAAGAGTCACTCTTTCCTACGGTGGGCGGCGGCTGGAATAACATCGCGGGCCGCCAGTATGCCACCGTGGCAGGCGGCTTCGACAATATTGCCCGCGGCAGCTACAGTGCAATCATAGGCGGTGACAAGAACAGGGTAACAGAAGCCCATGGTGTAGTTGCTGGAGGAAAGGATAACCAAGTGCATGAGATTGCCGGCACGGTCAGCGGTGGGAATACCAACTTTGCAACAGGTCAGAATTCAACAGTCGCAGGTGGCAGCTCCAATACTGCTAGCAATCGCAGCAGCACTGTCTCTGGTGGCGAACTGAATTGCGCAGGTGGGAGTTTTTCCTGGGCTGGAGGTCGTCGAGCTAAAGTTCGCCCGGGAAGTGGTTCAGGTGCTCCTGGCCCAAGCCCCCCCCCTACAGGTATTCCGCCTGGCTGCATCGATATCGATGAGGTTTCCAGTCTTGGTGGTGATCAGGGAACCTTTGTATGGGCTGACTCCCAGAATCAAGACTTTGTATCGACAGGGCCTAATAGATTCTTGGTTCGTGCGCAGGGAGGCTTTTTTTTCGGTGCGGGCGGACAACCCAACATTCCGGCGGGCCGCTTTATCAATACCTCCACCGATGCTCACCTGACTACAGGGGGTGCTTGGACCAATAGTTCCAGCCGCTACCTGAAGTCGGACTTCGAGTCGCTTGACGTTAGTGAAGTGCTGGCCGGCGTACTGGAGCTGCCAATCAGTCGCTGGTTGTACAGGGATTCTCCGGGCGAAGGACAGCACATGGGGCCAATGGCTGAAGATTTTTACGCCATTTTCGGACTGGGCGTTGATTCGAGCGTGATCAGCTCGGTGGATGCCTCCGGCGTTGCCCTGGCCGCTATCCAGGGGCTTAATCAGCAGCTCGAGGCCGAGAATCTCGCCTTGCGCGAACACAACGCCCGCCAGGATGCCGAGTTGGATGCCATGC
>SKKV01000175.1 GCA_007123575.1 Wenzhouxiangella sp. | reverse complement strand
GTACGAGCCTTCGGGATGATGCCAGCCGTTGAACTGGATGCCGAGCTTGAAGCTGCCTTGCGTTGCGCTGACAAAGGCGTTTTCGTCAATGCCTAGAAACTGGTTGATCAGCCGGATTTGCGGGATGGTGGCCTCGCCAACGCCGACGATGCCGATGGCGTCGGATTCAACCAGTTCGATCTTAAGCGCCTGGCCGAACGCGCGGGCCAGGACCGCGGCGGCCATCCAGCCGGCGGTGCCACCGCCAACGACCAGCACCTTGCGAACAGCGGATTCAGTCATGCTGCATCAACAAAATTGGTGGACAGATACCGCTCATTGTAAAAAAGCCCGCCCCCGTGCCCTGGCCATGCCAGAGCGCAGGTGACGGGCAGCGGAGAGAGCCTGGAATCAAAAACGGTAGGAAGCGCCGAGCAGGAAGCTGCGGCCGAAGCGCTGGCGATCGACCACCAGACGTTCGTCGCCACCTTCGAAGGTCGTGAAGGGCTCGTTGGTCAGGTTATTGGCCTGGAGGAACAGGTTCAGACCATCCAGCGCGCCATCGCTGAACTGGTAGCCGATCTGGGCATCGAAAATACTCTCCGATGTTGCTTCTCGGGTGATGCGGGTGCCGCTCAGACCGAACACCTCGGACAGGAACTCGTCGCGATAGCGGTGCGAGAGACGGAGCTGGAATCCGTGCCGCTCATAGAAAACCGTACTGTTGACGACCCAGTCCGACAGACCGGGTACGTTGATCGCATCATCCGAATCGCCCAGCTTGACGCTGGAATCGGTATAGGAAGCGCTGAACAGGAAACCGAAGCCGGCCAGGGCAGGCACGAAGGTTTCGGCCTGCAGGGCGGTGGTGAACTCGAAACCGCGAATCCAGCCGCTGCCGCGGTTGGTCGGGCCGAACACCAGGCCGTCGGTCGTGCCCAGTCGTGCAGCATCTTCAGGGGTCAGGAAGTCGTCCACGAATGCCGAAAAGTCGGTGACGAAGGAGTCATTCGGATTGACGAAATCTTCCAGGTCTTTGTAGAAGCCGGTCAGCGCGATGTAGCCGGAATCATTGGCGAAATAGCGTTCGTAGGAAAGGTCGAATGAGTTCGAGATCATCGGCCGCAGTGACGGGTTGCCGCCCCCGGCGCTGAAGAACGACTGGTTAGGATCGGTGGACTCCAACAGCGGGAAGTTGGTATTCAGGGCCAGGCTGGCATTGAGCTGATCCATGCGCGGCCGGGCCATGACTCGCGAGGCGCCAAAGCGCACGAGCTGATCATTGCCGATATCGAACACCAGGTTCAGGCTGGGCAGAATGCGCCAGTAATCATCGCCATCGTCGACGGGAATGAAGGTGCCTTCGGCAACGCCCGCCCCCACCTCGGCGCCGGCAACCCGGAAGCCGCTGGAACCCTGGTCGGTGTAGACCGCCTGCAGGCCAACGTTGCCGGTGACGGGCACCCGGCCGAGATCGGCATCAATGTCAAAGCGAACATAAGCCGTGGTCACATCTTCACGCACGCTCCAGTCTTGCGGCACATTGAACGAAGACAGCTCCACCGAAACCTGGTCGTAAAAGTTGTTCACCAGGTAGCGCGGGTCCCAGGCAATCATGCCGGGAATACCGATAAAGCCCAACCCGGTCGTGCCGCGCAGGGCGGCTGCCGGAATGTCGCCGGAAGTCGCGCCGCCAGGCGGAATCAGGAAGGTCTGGCCGATCGAACGTTCCTTGTCGCGACGGGTGAAAGACAGTCCGCCAATACCCTTGCTGAACGGGCCGTCGTTGAATCCGTATTCGATCTGGGCCCTGGCATTGGCCAGCCAGTCGGTGGTCTCGGGATTGTTGATGAAACCGGCCTGGGTCAGCGGATCCGGCTGGGCGCCCGCGCCCCAGCCCTGCGGGTCAGTTAACACAAACAGGTTGGGGTCTGCATAGTCAATGGCCGGGTTGAACTGGAACACGCCGTTCGGTGCAATCGTGAAACCCAGCTGATCGGGCATTCCACTTTGTCCCGGACCGGTGCCGGCATAGGTTTCAAGCAGCACATCTTCTCGTGTGGCTCGCGAGTAGCTGACATCGGTATCCAATGTCCAGGCCGGTGTCAGATCAAAGCGGGTATTCCAACCAAGGTTGAGCAGTTCGGCCGAACGGTCGTTGCGGTCGCTGCGCATCACGCCAAAGACGTTGTTGAACTGGCCCTGGGTAATCAGACCATCGTCGACCACGAAACCGTCCTGAAGCTGAGCGGACGACCAGAACAGTGGGAATTCAATACCGCGCAGGATCTGCTTTTCCTCGAAGTCCGAGTAAGCCAGATCCAAGGTGGTGCTAAAGGTATCGCTGGGCGAGTACTGCAAGGTACCCAGTATTCCAAGGCGCTTGAGCTCATTGGACTGCACGTAAGGCTTGGCGCCGCCCGGCACGCGGGTCTCGCCATCGCCAGTATCCGGATAACCCCAGGCATTGAAGCGTTCGATCTGGTTGGGTGTGGACTGCACGGTAGCACCCAGGGTAAGCCCGAACGAACGATCATTGCTTTGGCCGATATAGATCACGCTGGCCCGGT
The DNA here is from genome assembly GCA_007123575.1 of Wenzhouxiangella sp. Lineage (GTDB taxonomy): Bacteria > Pseudomonadota > Gammaproteobacteria > Xanthomonadales > Wenzhouxiangellaceae > Wenzhouxiangella. Next base: position 892 of record SKKV01000175.1, on the reverse strand, counting down.
AGCCATCATTGCTGCCGTCCGGGTTGAAGGCGCTGTCATCATTGCGCTCGTAGCGAGCGCTGACCGAGAGTACCTGCTCATCAAGATCAAGGGGACGGATGGTGCGCATATCTACCGTGCCGGCCAGACCCTGGCCGATGATGCTGGCATCCGGCGTCTTGTATACAACAACCGAGCCAAGCAGTTCGGAAGGATACTGATCGAACTCGACCCCGCGGTTATCGCCCGTGGTGACCTGCTCGCGGCCGTTGAACAGGGCGACGCTGAAATCAGGACCGAGGCCGCGCACGCTGATGGTTTGCGAGCGACCATCGGTACGCTGCGAGGTCAGGCCGGGTAGGCGCGCCAGCGCTTCTGCAATACTGACATCCGGAAGCTTGCCGATATCTTCTGCAAACACCGCCTCGACCACCGAGGTGCTGTCACGCTTGGTAGCAATCGACTGCTCGACGCTGCGTCGGAAGCCGGTAACCACGATCCGGTCCAGATCGGCATGTTCTTCTTCAGCGTTGTGATCACCCTCGCGCTCATCGACACCGTCCTGGGACCAGGCCAGAGGCGCACCCGAGAGACTGGCCGCAAGGGCCATGTATAGAACGTTGTGGCGCAGCTTGGCGCGAGAAGATGGCTGGTTCCGGTGTTGCCTGAGCTTTTTCATCTGAATTGTGATCCCCGAGCATTGGTCTGATTTTTGAGTTTGCATACGACTGCAATTGAACAGTCATATCTTGTCTGTCGATGCTAGTCAGGCAGCCGGTCTGCTCACAATCGTTTGCAAACGTATACATTGGCTGCATACGTTTGCAAACTCGGATTTTCGAGATCAATTCGGGGTGAATACGATTGCAAGGGATCAACAAGCTGGCAGGTGATTAGTAAGCTTTGACCCATG
>SKKV01000155.1 GCA_007123575.1 Wenzhouxiangella sp. | reverse complement strand
TGCCAAGGCCGCGACACTGAAGCTCGCCCTTGTAGACCGGCAAGATGGGGTTGCCCAAGGCAAAGCAGGAAACAATATCGGTGCCGCCGGAAATGGAGCTCAACTGCAGGTCGGGCTTGATATCGCGATAGACATAATCAAAAGATTCCGGCAGCAGCGGCGAGCCGGTTGACAGGATCGCCTTCAGATCGGCCAGCTCATGGGTCTCGCGCGGCTTGATCGCGGCCTTGTCACAGGCCGCGATCCATTTCGCGCTGGTGCCGAACACCGAAATCCCGACCTCGTCGACCAGGTCCCAGAGCACGTTGCCATCGGGGTGAAACGGCGAGCCGTCGTACAGCACCACGGTGGATCCCACCGCCAGCCCCGAAACCAGCCAGTTCCACATCATCCAGCCGCAGGTGGTGAAATAGAACAGGCGGTCGTCGCGGGTCAGGTCGGTGTGCAGGATCAGCTCTTTCAGATGCTGCAGTAAGGTGCCGCCGGCCCCGTGAACGATGCATTTGGGCACGCCGGTGGTGCCCGAGGAATACAGGATGTAGAGCGGATGATCGAAGGGCAGCTGGGCGAAATTGATGGTGTCGGCGGCGTTGTCGCTGAAAGCATCCCAGGTCACGGCCTTGTCCAGCCCGGCCAGATCCGGCTCGGGTTCCATGTAGGGCACGATGACAATCTTCTCGATCGACGGCATCTGCCCGGCCAACTCACGCACCCGGCCCAGGCAGTCGAAATTTTTGCCGTTGTAGCGGTAGGCCGCGCAGGCAATCAGCACTTTCGGCTCGATCTGGCCGAAGCGGTCCAGCACACCCTGGACGCCGAAGTCCGGTGAGCAGGACGACCACACCGCACCCAGCGAGGTGGCCGCGAGCATGGCAATCACGGTCTCGGGCAGATTGGGCAAGTAGCCCGCCACCCGGTCGCCGGGCTCGACACCGGCCTGGCGCAGCGCTTCGGCCATGCGTGCCACGGCCTGGTAAAGCTCGGCATAGCTCAAATGCCGGAGCCTGCCATCCTCGCCGGCAAAAATCAGCGCGGTCTGATCGTCGCGGAACTTGAGCAGGTTCTCGGCGAAATTCAGCTGCGCGTCGGGAAAAAAGCGCGTACCCGGCATCGCCGGCCAGCCCTCGGCAAAGCGCTGGCCGCGCGCGCTGCTTACCACCCCGCCAAACTCCCAGACCGCGTTCCAGAACGCCTCCGGCTGGTCGATGGAAAAACGATACAGGCTGTCCCAGTCGCGCACTTGCGGGTCTAGTCCACGGGCGACCTGCCCAATGAAACGGCTCATGTTGCTGGCGTCAACACGCGCCTGCGTCGGCTGCCAAAGCGGTTCGGTCATGTCGAGTCCTGACTAAAGAAAGTTTCCAGCCCAGAAGGTTAGCAAGGAAGCGACCTCAACGTCATTGGTACTAAGGGGCATACGCCTTCAATCCGGAAATCGGGAAACTCAGCCGCTGATTCTTACCGAAAGCAGGCGAGGCCCTTCCCCGGTTCCAGCGACACCGCGCCAATGGTTTTTCCCCACAAACGAACTTCCGCCAGCGTGGTCACGTCCCATCGTCCCAGCGCCAAGGCCTTCGCGCCTGTTCAGTCGCCGGCTGGCTGGGGGCCCGCTGCCTTGGCTTGCCCTTGCTATTCAGCAAGTCCATGGGCCGGACACCGACAGCCGGCAGCAGCGCATCGAGCCCCGGCAAGGCATCCAGCACCCGTAGCACGCGAATCAGCGACACCAACTGCGAACTCTGCCCGACCTCGATCCGCTCCAGCGTGCGCTTGCCGATCCCAGCCTGTTCGGCCACCGCCGCCTGGGTCAGCTGAAGCTCGAGCCGACGCGCAGCCAGGCGCTCGCCCAGCTCGGCCAGCACCGCATCATCACTAAATTGCTGATCAATCTTTATCGTCACTTTTTGCGAATTATATCGCGAATCGCCATTTATTCGCCATCTATTGCGACTTGAGGATCAAACCAAGTTCTAAATCAGCTCGAGTCCAAGTGTCTTTAGTAGCCCATCAGCCAGAACAGCAAAGTCAGTAGGGCAAGGGCGACAGGAACGACCACCAGCGCGGCTCGCTTGGCCTTCAATCGCCTCACGCGCCCAGCTTCCTTTTGCTGCTGTCGATAGCCCTCAGGGATCGCACGACCACAGTGCACGCAGCTGGGATCGGCCTTGGGCGTGAGCAAGTCGCAGTGCGGACAGGACAGGCGCGGGGTGCGGTCAATGGGCGGTGGAAAATACATACTTCAAAAACAAGGGTCGAAGCTCCCCTTGCCGCCAGAGCGGGAATCGCTCAAAACGATTTCTCCTTACGGTCTATGAGTTCCGAACAAAGGACAATCGCCCTCAGAAAACTCAACGTTTGGCCCGGTAACCCTCTGGAGCATCCAGCAGCCTTAGCTGCCCTTCGCTATGCGCCTTACGTTTTGCAACTCCGAACAAGGAATTCTCCTCAACATCCTCATTACCCCATTGATGCCAACCGGGCTGGCTAAAGCGGGCGAATAGTTCCAGGTAGGGTCCGGGAGAACAGGATTCTATTAGCCCATAGGTTTCATCGGGCTTTCGGGAGTGTTCGCGCTTGCGGGTAGCCATCAGGTTGACTTGGCTTCGACCAGGTGGAAGTGTGCGCATGCTGCCACGAACACCAAACAAAAGGAGCTCAGTAACGTTACGAAAGTAGAAGCCAACGCCTCTGCCGTCGGGACCACCGTCCTTTCGAATCTTGTACCAAACCAGATTCGTCTTGTAGGTAAAACCCCACGCCTCCATGACCCGTAACCCTTCCATTAACAAGGCATTGGGAACCCACAGGTAGAGGTGTGACTGGGCTGCAGCAAGTTTCGCCACAGGCAAATCCATGATCTCCTTCAGCTCCATGGTCGGATAACGAAGCAGACGGCGATGCTCGGGTGCCACCTTGCCGGTACGATTCTGGAACTGCCATGGTGGATCGGCGAGGATCGTCGAGAATTCGCCACTTATCTTTTTAACTAAATCGGTTGATGGGTTCGGTTCGGTGATCTTGTGCACTTTTCCAGTCATTTTCTCGCTCACCTCTCAAAATTTCACGATCGTGGCCGGGATTCCGATTAACAAAAGCGGGCATGGGTTTCCAACACCTCGATGCACCCGATCTTCAAGCTTTCGCCAGTGAGTAGTCGCCTCGCCGAACTTGTCACTCACAAACGCATTCGCCCAACCAACATGGAAATCACCCGCTGTTTTGATAGCTCTTTTGATATTCTCAATCTGCCTGGCCGTAGGTGAATAATAGTCTTTCAGATTCTCAATATCTGAGAATCCTTTCTGCCGAGAGAATCGAGCTACAAATTCGCGCATAGAGTTCTGGAGAGTCGTTCCACGAGTGATGATTCCGCCGACAGAAATCACGCCGTCGGCATGCAGCCGTTTGAAATTCTCGAGATCGCGATCGAAAAACGGATCTTTGTTGTTCCATTCAATTTCCAGCGCGAAAATGCCCTGGTC
>SKKV01000199.1 GCA_007123575.1 Wenzhouxiangella sp. | reverse complement strand
AGGGTCTTGACTTCTTCCTGATAGGCCATGCGGTGGCGCTGTTCAAGCCAGCTCAAGGCCAGATCAATGACCTTGGCATGATCATCGGTAGGAGATTGCTGCGCGGGGCGTCCATGGCAATGCTTGAACTTGCGTCCACTTCCGCAGTGGCACGGGTCGTTGCGACCAATCTTGGCGCTCATGTGGTGTCCCGAATCAGTCAAACGCGAATCTTAACTGCTTCGGCCCGCCGAATGAGCGCTAGACCTTCCAGAACGTTGGATAGTCACCAGCGCGATACCGCAGAGGATGGCGAGGCCGGATAAGGCCAGACGCAGGGTAACGGGTTCGGCCAGCAGGAGGACGCCGACGATGGCGGTGATGACAGGCACGCTGAGCTGGCTGACGGCGGCGGTACTGGTTTGCAGGTGCTTCAAGGCGGCGTACCAGATCACATATCCCAGGCCGGATGCCAGGGCGCCCGAAGCAATGGCCAGCAGGGCACCGTGCAGATCGATGTGAGCCCGGTTGAGAAAAACCGCCGAGATCAGCAGCGCCGGCAGGCTGGCACGGATGAAGTTGGTGGCCGTGGTCTGGACCGGGTCGCCCGTGCCCTTGGCCAGCAAGGTATAGGCACCCCAGGCGATACCGGCGCCGATCATCAGCGCGGCACCGAGCAGAGGTGGCGCGGCCAGGCCAGGCAACAGCAGCCAGACCAGGCCGCCGGTAGCCAATACGAAGCCGGTCCACTGGCGAGGTGACAGCGTTTCGCCTCGCGCCAGTGTCCAGCCGATCATCGTGATCTGCACCGAACCGAACAGAATCAGGGCGCCAGTCGCCGCGGTCAAACTCATGTAAGCCAGCGAAAAGGCCAGCGCGTAGCCCAGCAGCGCCAGCGCGGGCAACCAGCCGCCGCTGGATTCAGCGGCTGGTCCCCTTGCCCTGACGATCAGCCAGAGCACAACGGCACCGGAGACAATGCGCAGGGTCGTGAACGAGATCGGATCAATCCCGGTTTCAGTCAGCGCCAGGCGCGCCAGGATGGAGTTGGCTGCAAAGGCGATTAATGCCAGTGCCGTCAGGCTAAGGACATGAATTTTTTTCAAGGCGTTAACCGATCTGCCAGTGCGGAAGAGCGTTGCGTGCGCCGTTTGATGGCCCGCGAGAGCACGGCAGGGTTGGCAGCAACCAAGGTGAAGCGCTCGCGAGCCCGGGTTAGACCGGTGTAGATCAGTTCTCGAGTAAGCACAGGGCTGGGGCGGTGGGGCAGGACCAACACGGCGTGCTCGAATTCGCTGCCCTGAGCCTTGTGGACGGTCATGGCCCAGGCAGTTTGATAGTCGCTGATCCGACTGGGGCTGATGTAGTGAAATTCGTGCTCGCTTTTGGGGAAGACCACGCGCAGTTGCCAGGAAATGCCCTCTTCGCGCTGATTCCAAATCGGGACTTTCAAACACAGTCCGATATCGCCGTTCATCAGCCCGGTAGAGTAATCATTTCGGGTCATCATGATGGGTCGGCCGTCGAACCAGTCTTGTTCTGATGCCGCGACATGGATGTCAGCATGTTGCGTGCGCAGCCAGTTACCAACTTTCTGATTAATGCCTGCCACGCCCCAGGGGCCGCTCTTGAAAGCAGTAAGTACCTGGAAGCGACCATAGGCCTGCAGGCATTGACTCACCCAGGCATCAACTTGCGCTTGATCGGGTGTCTGAACCAGTGCTTCCCGCGTCTCTCTGATGGTTTTCAGGTAGCCGAGATAGCCCTCGCAATCCTCTCCCTGCAAGCTGCCGTGAAGAAGCAGTTGCCGTAACTGGCCGTCGTCATCAGCGCTGATCTGCGGCCAGTTGAGCTCACCCTGGACGGACGTTTTCAACAGTTCGACGACCCGGCTCTCCTGGCCGGCGTTGACAGCGCGGGCTAGCGCATTGATCTGGGCGGTGGAGCGATAGTTGTGCTTCAACATCACTCTCTGGTCAACCAGCCCGCCAGGACCGACCTGCGGAAAACCGCTGCCAAGCACTTCCCCCAACCACTCGTTCACCGCTTTGCTGTAGCCAATATCACTGGCATCGCGACAGAGGTCGCCAAACACCGCGCCGGCTTCAACCGAGGCCAGTTGGTCTTTGTCACCGAGCAGAATCAGGCGGGTCCCTGGCGCGAGTGCATCAAGCAGAGACTGCATCATTTCCTGATCGATCATGCTCGCCTCGTCGACAATCACAACATCCACGGGCAGCGGATTGACGTGGTTGTGCCGGAAGTGTCGGGTGTGGCGCTGACTGCCTAACAGTCGGTGCAAGGTTGAAGCCGGTTCTGGTGATACAAGCTCGACCTCTTTGCTTTGCGATGCCAGCTCCTGCCAGCTTTTGGCGATGGATTCACTCAGACGCTGAGCTGCTTTGCCGGTGGGTGCGGCCAGGCGAATGCGAAGCGCTTGGTTGGTTTGCTTCAGATGGATTCGCTGTAGCAGCGCAATAATCCGCACCACGGTCCAGGTCTTGCCCGTGCCCGGCCCTCCGCTGATGATGCTGAAGCGGGAACGGGCCGCGATTGCGCAAGCTACCTGCTGCCAGTCGACCGCATCGTCGCTACCGCCTGCCACCTCTGCCCTTTCGCCAAAAATCTCCCGGATCAATGCACCCAGTTCAGTGGCTGCTGGCAGTTCAGGTAGTGCGCTTGCACGCGCTGAAACAGCCGTCGCGATCGAAGTTTCGGCCGTCCAGGTGCGGCGCAGGTAAAGATTGCCACGATCGAACACCAGCGGGGCGGTACCGTCACCGCCGCTGGAAACCAATTCCGCGCTCTGCAATGCCTTGGTCAGGCCTGCGGATTTCAGGTTCTGCAGGCATTCGCGCAGACATTCTTTTGCCTTGGCTCGCCGCTGGTCGAGGTCCGGGTCAGACCAGCGGATGGTTTCTTGATCTTCCGGCGGCAAGGCCAGAACAGCCAGGGGATTCTCCAGGCACTGATCCAAGGCAAGACAGACATGCCCGCGACCCAGCTGGTGGCTAGTCAAAGCGGCGGCAAGCAGCAGTTCCGCGGGCGCCTGTGAGTCAAGCCGATGAAGAAAAAGTGCGAACTGCTCGTCAAGTTGGCGAATCCAGCCGAGCGCGCGCCACAGCGCCAGGTGGCGAAACAGTTGCTCAGGCGACATCGCGCACCTCACGGCCGGCAAACAGCCTGTCCAAAGCATCCATCAGCGCCAGGTTGGTCGGCTCGAAAAACACGCCGCCCGTGTCTGCATTATCACAGCCGCGCAGGAAAAGGTAAGCCGCCCCGCCGAGATGCTGCTCAGGGTCATAGTCTTTACCCAGTCGGCTTTTCAACAGTCGATGTAGTGCCAGCGTATAGAACACAAACTGCATGTCATAACGCCGCGAACGAACCACCGCCGCCATACGTTCACGACTGTAGTAATCGGCGCTGGGGCCAACCCAGTTGGATTTGTAGTCAGCCACATACCAGCGGCCCTGATGTTGGAACACCAAATCGATAAAGCCATGCAGCATGCCGTTGAGATGATTCGGCTCAAAGGGCGCACGCGGCTGGCCGTCCAGGGTGTGCGCAGTGACCAGGCGATCGATGGCTAAAGCATCGGCGCCGTCGGCGGCCAGCCAGAATTCAAGCTCGGGTTTGTATTGATGCTTCTCGGGCTGTAGGTCAATGAGCCGGAGCCTGGATTCACCCAGGCGAATCGGCGCGGCAAGCTGACTCTCCAGCCAGCCGACCACCGTTCCTGTCAAGTGGCCCCAGCCGCGTCTTTCCAGACGTTGCTCAATTTCGGCATGCATTCGCTCAGATTGACCGAGCACGCGTCTGAAACCTTCCTTGCCGGCCCATTCCAGCAGCAGGTGCAAAAAGTTACCCGGCATGGCGCCGCGCGGGAAGGCATGGATGCTACGCGCCTGCGGTTCAACGGCAGACGGATCGGGCAGCTCGTCGTCAGGACTGTCGTCCCGAGCCATCTCGGCCAAGTTGGCGGCTACCGCGCTTTCGGCCTCTTCCAGCGCCGACGTTGCCGGCCGGCCATGGCGAAGCGCGGAGTAGCTGGCCACCCACCAGTGTTCGCGTGGCTCTCCCTGGTATTGCCTGGCGGCGGAAAGCTCGGCCTCCTTGACCTCGGCAGTCAGACGAGTGCCGTCGATCAGCGACTCATCAGCGATGGTAAGCGAGAGCTCGTCGCGGCTGGATACCAGGCGATCCAGCAGATTTTTCATGTCAAAGGACTCACCAGCAGCCATCTGGTCAACTTCAGCCTCATCGAGCAGCCCGAGCAGCAAATGCCCCGGTGCGAAGGCCGACAGATCAGCACAGTCCGCCTTGCCAGGTCTTTGACCATCGGGCAGCGACAAGACCGGAGCCAGGCCCACCCAGCAGGCATGCTCCGAACGGGTCAGGGCCACGTATAGCAGACGAAGCTGCTCTTGGCGCTTCTCTACCCGGGCCCTTGCGAGCGCCTTGCTGTGTCCGGCCAATTCCAGCACCCTTTGTGATCGACCATCGGGGCCATCTTCGTGAAACTCGAGGAACGGCTCGTTCTCAGACAGCGGCTTGTAGCTGCAGGCAAATGGGACAAACACCAATGGATACTGAAGGCCTTTGGACTTGAAGATGGTGATGACTTTTACCAGATCGGCATCGCTTTCCAGACGCAACACATGCGCTTCGTTATCCGAACGTTCGGTGTTGACCACTTCGCGGCGCAGATAGTTGATCAATGCTTGCTCGCCGTCTTGCTGTTGGCTTTCGGTCTGCAGCAGCTCAGCCAGGTGGAGCAGATTGGTCAAGGTTCGTTCGCCACCGGCACTGCGCTCGAACAAACGTTCGGGCGCTGACTTCGCGGTAAACAGTCGGCGCAGCATGGCCAGCACGCCGTGCTCACGCCAGGTTTTGCTCAGCCCGGCAAACAGCTGCATTTCAGCCTCAAGACGCTGCTCATCATGGCGCAAGGCGTCGAGCTCGCTGATTCGCGCGCACAGTGAGGGCACGGCCAGCGCGTTGCGCACCAGCCAGGCATCGTTGGGCGCTGCTGCGGCTTCGAGGATAGCTACCAGGTCAACCGCTTCGGGTTGGTCGAAGATAGAGTTGCGCTCGGAAAGATACACGCAATCCACACCACGGTGACGCAGCTCGTTCTGAACGGCATCGGCCTCAAATCGATTGGTCACCAGCACTGCTATATCGGAAGGCTTGACAGCAACCACCCTGCCGTCCGGGTGTTCAAAGCCCGCCTGCGGCGGGTTGCTTCGCCCCTGATTCAAAAGGCGCGTGATTTCCGTGGCTGCGATAGCCGCCATGCGGTCCCTGTAAGCAGAATTGCTAACGTAACCGCCATCCGGCGGCTGGAACCAAAGATTCAGTGCTGGCTGAGGAGTTGACTCCCCGGATGGGCTGTCCCGGTCGACAACCAGGCGTTTATCTCTTCCACTGGCCTTGACCGAATGAAAAGGCACCGGATTAACCTGGTCCCTTCGGAAACCAAACGCGCCATCGGCCCGCCGCTCACCCACCGAAAACCAATGATTCACCGCCTTGACCATAGCCTCCGTGGAACGGTAGTTCGTTGCCAGGGTGTAGCGGTCTTCAACGGCGGTTTGGCGACGAGCATCCAGGTAGGTGAAGATATCGGCGCCGCGAAAGGCATAGATGGCCTGCTTGGGGTCGCCAATCATGAACAGACCGTGGGCCGCGTTATTGCGTTCAGCCGCAAACACTCGCTCAAAGATCCGGTATTGGACCGGGTCGGTATCCTGAAACTCATCAATCAGCGCCACCGGGAAACTGTCCAGGATGCGCGTCCGGAGTCGCGCACCTCCGCGACCGACAAGGGCACGGTCCAGCTGGTGCAGCAAATCATCAAAATCCAGCTGGTTCCGCTCGCGCTTTTCGCGCTGATAGCGATTGGTAATCCATTCAACCGCATGCGGCCAAACCGCAGCGGTCCAGCGCGGTTTCGCCGGCAGGGCATCCAAAGTTTTCGCAATGGCATGGAACAGGGTGTGCTCGGCCGACCAGTTGCCCTCACCTTTTTTGCTGATGCAGTCATTGATCCGATCCGGACGGAGATTGACCAGGGTTTCGGCTAGTTCTGCGGATGTATTCCAAGCATTAATGGTGTCGAACCAGGCCTTGCAGTTTTCCCACTTGCTGTAAGGCACTTTCAAATATTTGTTTTCGACCGCGTCGCGCAAGAAACTGCGGGCGCTATCTGCCTGCGCTTGCCAGGTCTTTTGCAGCTCGTCCAGGCAAGCGGCTTGCTCGTGCTTCCAGGCAAGCAAGTCTTCCAGTGCTTCTGCCGGCGCTTTGCCAATGGCCGCCTGTCCGTCAATGCGAAAGGCTAGTCCGGGCTTGAGCAAGCGCTGCACGCTTCGAGCAAGCTGGGCCGGTGTCTCGGCCAGCTCGCCCAAATGATCAGCCAGCTCATGGTCGACATACATGAAACGGCGCCAATAGTCGTTGATGACTTGCTGGAGCAAGCTCTGGTCTGCACTGTCGACTTCCTGGTCAAACAGGCTGCCGCTGTCAAACGCGTGCTGACGCAGCATGGTTTGACACCAGGCGTGAATGGTGTGGATAGCCGCTTCATCCATCCATTCAGCCGCCACCTGCAGGCGTCTGGCACAGGCGGCTCTGGCCTCAGGCTCTGGGTAAGCGGCAAGCAAGTCGACAAGAAACGTATCTCCGCCAGGTTGACCATTGCGAAATACGCGCGCCGTTTCGGTTAGTCGGGCTCTGATACGCTCGCGCAATTCCTGGGTGGCAGCACGGGTGAAGGTCAAGACCAGGATTTGCGGCGGCATCAATGGCAGCTGGTCTTCTCGGCCATGGCCAAGGATAAGCCGCACATACAAAGCAGCGATGCTGTAAGTCTTGCCCGTCCCGGCGCTGGCTTCGATCAGGCGAAGGCCGCGCAAGGGAAATCGAATTAATTCAAGTTCTTTGATGGAGTTTGCTTGGCTCATAGGTTTATCGCGTCATGAATAAGGGAGGCTAAGCACCATCGGGCCATAGATCCTCTCCGACCAGAACCTGAATCCATCATCGTCCGGCAAGTCCCACAGCGACTCCCAGTCGGGAAACACACGTGCCATATCGACATTCAGATCCCGCTCGGCTGGCCGCTTGCTGTTTCCAAACCCCTGCTCATCCTCGTAAAGTTTGCGAAGGTTGGCATTGGTCTTGTGCAGCCAACCATCGTCGTCATTCGTTCGATTGGCCTCGAGCTGGCGAACAAACTCTCCGGACAGGGCAGGCAATGCCGGTAACGGCCTCGACATACCGGCAAGCCAGTTTTCCAACAACAGCTGCAGTTGCTGCCGCGCTGACTCAACCGGAATTGGCTGAAGACAGGCCTCGTTGTCTGCAGCCACGATATAGGTGGTGAGCTCAAGCCCTTGCGCGCAGGCAGCCAGGTGGCCCGGCCAGTACGCAGCCAGCTTGTCCCAGCGAACGTTGGCCCGGCTCACATTCCTTGCCTGGCTTCGTTGCACTTTGCCGGCCTGAAGGAAAACCCGCACCAGCCTTCCGTCCGGGTATTGCCTGACCTGTCCGAGCCAATCCTCCAATCCAAGCTCATAGACTTGACCAACCTGACTGAATACATGCCGAAAGCGAACCGGAATCGGCTGACGCAGTTCAGGGCACTCAGCGATACGGTCAAAATATCGCTGGCCTACCTCAATAGCTTCCTCCAGCGCAGATTCCTCGATCTTGCGACCAAAAGACTTAAGCGGCAAACGGCCTTCCAGACGCACCAGCTCAAGCTGCTGTCCGGCGCAGGTCTTTAGCTGTGTGGAGATATTCTTTCCTAAGCTGACATCCACCGCCATCAAGCGGCGTAGCAGCTCATCGCGCAGGGTCCAAATTTGCAGGCCATCGAGCGCAAAGGGCTCATCTTCCGGCGGCAGGCCAAGGTCATCCTTTCTTTTCAACCTCACGCCCAACCGTTCACTTAGGAAAGCCCGCGCTGGAGAACGATAAAAGCTTTCAATATCTCTAAGCGAAAGGCTGCTCTCGGGCGGAAAAGCCTCAAGCGCACGGTTCCTGCTTGCTTCGGCGAGTTTCTCTGATCGTTGCCAGACCGCGCTCCACTCGTGCGCGTAGGTTGACAAGCTTGAATTGTAGCGCTCAAAGTACGCTCTACTAAACGGCTGCAGTGGGTGTTCGGTAGTGAGGTGTTTGAGCAAGCCTTGCCCGGCATCACGCTCTTTATCATGATTGCCGAGAGGACCGTCATCACCGCCGTCCGAAATCTCCAGCATCCATCCGCTGGCGATGGCGTCACGCAGCTGACCGACCAGCACCGACGGGGGGATTGGTGCATTGTCACGCAGATTGCGACCAATCCAGCTGATATATAGCTGTTCGCGCGCCGATAACAGGGCTTCGAGAAACAGGTAGCGATCATCCTCTCGGCGACTGCGGTCGCCCGGGCGCCGGCAGACGTCCATAAGATCAAAGTCTGCGGGTTTGCGGGTGCGCGGATAGTCGCCGTCATTCATCCCCAACATGCAGACCAAGCGAAATGGAATGGCCCGCATTGGCATCAGCGTGGAGAAGTTGACCCGGCCGGCCAGAAAACGCTGCGACACACAATGTCTATCCAGCTCGGCCAGCACCACTTCCCGAACCACCTCCATGGGCAGCTCCTCGTCTACACGCGCCTGGCTGGTATCTTCCAGCAGCCGCTCCACGGCCCGGTCGAAGTGATGGCGGGCCAGCGAATCATCACCATCAGCAACAGCCAGGCAGTCTTCGGTCATGGTCCTAAGTCGTTCAACCCAGGCCGCCGCGGCTGCTGGACGAGATAGTTCCGCGTGCCAGAACCGCAGACGCTCGACCAGTGCCGCCAGTTTGCCAACCAACTCGGCCGATCCTGGCGTTACCTCGTCATAAGGGAGCACCTCAGCAAATGGGTCGGATTGTCCATTGGCGTAACCAAGGAGCATACGGTCCAACCCGTATTGCCAACTGTTCTGCTCGAAGCCCTCATCTTTATCGAGCAGTCGAGACCGATGCTGACCATCAAGGCCCCAACGCACGCCCGACCCTTCAATCCAACGACCAAGCAGGTCCATGTCAGCATCTTGCAGACCGAAGCGCTCGCGGCATGCAGGGATCTCAAGCAGGTCCAGAACAGCTGATGTGGTGAAACGGCTGACAGGCAGGGCTAACAAGGCTTCGACCGCGCGCAGAAAGCCTGAGCGCGTGCGGTCATTGCGATCGCCAATCGTGAAGGGAATGTAGCGCGGATCAGGGCGTTGGTCTTGATCATCGCCGGCCAGGTTGCCGAACACCGCTTCAATGTGGGGCGCGTAGGCGTCAATGTCAGGCACCATGACGATCACATCGCGCGGCTGCAAGCTTTTATCGCGCTCGAAGCTTTCAAGCAGCCGGTCATGCAGGATCTCTACTTCCCGCTGCCGGCTGTGGGCAACGGTGAACGATATCGAGCGGTCATCGGCGGCAATCGGCTCGCGCGCAAGGCCAGGGGCAAGCGGCTCAAGGTCCAAAATACCCTGCTGAAGCTGACCAAGCAGGCTGCTTTCCTGGCCATTGTCAACATCTTCGAACAGGTCAATTCCGTCATCGAACCAGTGCTGGTAGTGCTCGGGCCGGTCCATTTCGTCGAGTAACTGGATGAAGTCGCGGCCCTGCTTGCCCCATGAGGCGAGCAAGGGGTTCGCCCATTGGTCGATCTCGGTATCGGCCAGTTCGCGCACTGGCATGGTGCCGCGCGATTGGTCATTTTTGACTTGATGGCGCTTGTTCCAGCGACGAAAGTCATCGCGAGCTTCAACGATATTGCCCCAGTAGTAGCGACAGGGGTTGTGCAGGCAGACGAGGACCTGGCTGTGCCTGGCCAGCGCGGCCAGGGCGCGCAGGGTCTGCTCGGGCAAAGCGCTGATGCCGAACACGATCAGTCGCCTCGGCAGTCCCGCGAAAACCGCATCCGGCCGCTCCAGCGCGGCAATGAATTCCCGGTGCAAGCGGGCGCGATGCGAGGCCGCGGCTGCGCCACCGGCTTCGACCAGAGTGCGCCACAGGCTTGGCTGCCAGGCCTGTTCGGCGTCCAGTGGTTCGAATCTCTGCCGGCCGCTGCTGACGCGGTCTTTACCGGCCTCCCAATCAGCCAGCCAGTCAGCCCGGTAGAACTGATAGGCCTCGAAAAGCTCGGCCAGGGCGTGTGCCAGCTGAAAACGTCGCCGCGGGTCGGCTCGGTCCGCGTCGAGAAAGTGTCGGATCGGCTCGAAATTAGGCTTTCTGGATTCACCCTCAATCAGGCGGAAAATCAGCCAGCGCAGCCGGCTGGCATCAAACAGCGACTGCTCGGGCAGGTCCTGGTCCTGCAGCACGGTCCGGTAGGCCGACCAGATGAACTGCGCCGGCAGCTCAAAGCGAACCGAGGCGCTGATACCCAGGCCACCGTCCAGACCCTCCCCGTCCGCGGTCGCTGCCATGGCCAGCTGCAGCCAGCGCCCGATGCCGAACGACTGCACCAGCACCACTTCATCTTCCAGCGGCGCCAGCGGAAACCGACGCAGGTGCTCGACCACCACCCGGCGCAGGTTTTCCGGACGGTTGGAATGGACGATCGCCAGGCCGCTCGGCAAGGTGCTGGTTGGAGTTTCTGCGATCGTCATGGGAGGTGTGGGCACCGTAGGCCGAACATTTCTTAAGATCGCATCCATTATCCACACCATCGCGAAGTTGACAGTCCGAATATCATCTTGAATTTTGGTAGTCTTTTAAATCAGCCAGGGGATTAGTAGTAGTGGCCCGGTGGGGCATGGGTGATGGTAATGAAATCAAAAATTCTTCGACTCCTTTCGATGGCGCTGCTTCTGACGTTGGCAGCGTCGGTAACGGCTGCGCTGGATGACGACCGCCGTTTGACCCTGCTGACAGAGCGCTTCGAGGGTGCCGACAGCCCTATGCCAACGCTGACCGAGCAGGCTGAGGAGTATGGGCGTCGCTTTCGCGAGCTGTGGTCTGATAATGAATACGCACCGGAGGAGCTTGCCGAGGCAAGCAATGAGGTTGTGTCGCTGCGACTCAGAGCGGCCCTCAGCACGGCTTTCGCCAACAACGAGCCCTGGGTTCGGCAACGACTGGAGCAGGTTGTTGCCGAAGCGCATGAGCGCGAACTTGCCCAAGCATCCGAGGTTCGGCGTTTATTCGACGCCCACCTGGCGGCCGGGGATCTGGCGGCCGCCAAACGAGTGCGACAACGCTACCCGGAGCTTGAACTGCCTACGGTTCCCGAGCGGATAGAGCCGTCCCCGGCCGACACCGAGGCGGTCGTTCTGGTCTGGCGAATCAAGCAGGATCCAGAACGGCTCGTTGGCGAATGGATCTCGTTGAACAATCCCCGAGTGCTGATCGTCAGCGCCCCCGGCTGCGGATTTTCTCGCCAGGCCGCTGAGACTCTGTCCGAAGATGAAACGCTGGCGCCGCTGATGGATGAATATGCGCTCTGGGTTGCCGGGCCCAGCACCAGCAATACCTTTCATCGGCTTGCGTGGTGGAATAAGCGTTATCCGTCCGCTGAAAAAGTGCTGGCCGATGATGTCTCCACCTGGCCAGTCGCTGACTTTTTCCATTTTCCCCAGTTTGTGTTCGTCGAGAATGGTCAAGTAACGGTCGAACATTCCGGCTGGCTGGGTGGCTCGCAGGGTCTGCTGACTGTTGCCAATGGCTTCGCCGAGCTGGGGCTGTTGGATAAACAGCATCTGGACGAGAACGCGTTTGCTTATGCGGACCAGACAAGACCCCAAACGGCCTGCCCAACCCGGGCTTCAGCCATGGAACGGATTCGTCAGGCAACGCCGATCAGCACGCCCGAAGCGCTAGCCGAGTATCTGGCGGAGGTAGAACAAGGTGCCGACTCCCCTCTGTCGGCCCTTTCGACAGAGGCAAGAAAGCGATTCCGCAACGGCGTTGTCTTCTCGGGCAATCGGGTGGCCGGCTTTCGAACGGATGACCTGATGGCGCTTGAACCCGAACAACGCTACCAGGTAGCCGCACTCTTCGGCCACCAGTACTTGCTGGCAGGCAGGCAATTTCCGGAAACATTGCTCAGCGAGGACGAGCGGGAGCTGCGTAGGCAGTTTTACTGTTCCGAGGACTAGCGCGCTTCCAAGCAATGGCCAGCGCGGTCCTGAAAATGTTACCCTTGCGCTTCTTCGGAGCTGGGGTGGACCCGAAGTAACCTGACAGTCCATCGGCACGAGGAAACCGCTTGTGATTCATCGCTTTTTGACCGTTCTGGCCCTTTGGATGGGCCTTCTCTCATTGGCTATTTCAGGGCAACCGGCGCCGTCGGGCTGCGATGACTTGAGTGGCATCCCGGAAACGCCGCTGGTTGATTTTGAAACGCAGATTGAGCCGCTGTTTTCCACTTGCGCCAATTGCCATGGTGCCCAGGGCAGCGCAGAGCTGGACCTGCGCGCGGGCGAGTCCTATGACAACCTCGTCGGCGTGTTTGCCACCACCAATGCATCGCGCATGCGGGCCGAGCCTTTCAATGCCGAAGACAGCGTTCTGTTTCTGGCCGTCAACTGCGATCAGCCGGGCGGTCCGGGCTTCAGAATGCCAGGTTT
>SKKV01000084.1 GCA_007123575.1 Wenzhouxiangella sp. | reverse complement strand
TGGGGGTATCCGCTTCAGTTCGACGCGGTGGCGAGGCCTTCAGCGGATACCCCCACCCGAGGCCGCCCGACCAGGGAATGTGGGATGGGGAAAAGGGGAGGGGGAGCGGGTAGAATGATGGGGTTGGCTAAACTTTTTCCCGGAGCGGGATTCTATACTTCACCGTAATTGACTGATCGGGATCGATTGAATGATGCGTATTGCAATGATTTTGCTGTGTCTGCTGGCGTTTGCGCCGGCCCTGGCCGATGAGCCTCATCCGGGGTCCGAGGCCTTTATCGAGCAGGTGGTCGCCGAGCATGGGCTGGACGCCGACGAGGTGCGCGCGTTGTTGGCCGAGGCCCGCTACCAGCAGTCCATCATCGATGCCATGACCCGGCCGGCCGAGGCACGTCCCTGGTATCGCTACTGGCCGATTTTCCTGACCGAGGCCCGCAAGGGTGGTGGTGCCGAGTTCTGGCGGGCCAATCAGGACCTGCTTGAGCAGGTTTCCGAACAGTTCGGCGTGCCCATTGAAATCATCGTTGCCATCGTTGGTGTGGAAACCAACTACGGTTCCAATACCGGCAGCTTCCGCGTGCTGGATGCGCTGGCGACGTTGGGCTTTTACTACCCGCGGCGGGCGGATTTCTTTGCCCGCGAGCTGGGCCATTTCATGGTCCTGGCGCGCGAGGAAGACCTGCCCTTGACCGAGGTGCGCGGCTCTTACGCCGGCGCCATGGGCCTGGGCCAGTTCATTCCCTCCAGCTACCGTGCCTACGCGGTCGATTTCGATGGCAGCGGTCGTCGCGATCTGTGGCGCTCGCTGCCGGATGCACTCGGTTCGGTGGCCAACTACCTTGCCCGGCACCGCTGGCAGGAAGGTGAGCGCATTGTCTTGCCGGTCAGCTCGGTGCCGGATGACCTTGACGAGACTTTCCGCATGACCCTCGATCATAGCCTGGCCGACCTTGCCGCGATGGGGATCGAGTTTGACCGCCACGGGCTGGCCGAAGACACGGCCGCCACCCTGGTTACCCTGGAAAACGAAGACGGCTACGAGCACTGGATCGGGTTGAACAACTTCTACGTCATTACCCGCTACAACCGCTCGCCGCTGTATGCCATGGCCGTGGTCCAGCTGGCTGAAGCCATTGCCGCGCGCGCGCCCTGATGAAATTGCCTGCGGCGGTTTTCCTGGCGCTGCTGCTGGCTGCCTGCGCATCGCCACCGCGGCATGCTGAACCCGAGGTCAGAGACGGTCCACCGACACATGGGCAGTTTGATCCCTCGCGCATCCAGCTCCCGGAGCCCAGGCCGGAGCCGCGCAGCCCTTATGGCAATCATTCGCCCTACCAGGTGTTCGGCGTTACCTACGAGGTGTTGCCTACGGCTCGCGGCTACCGCGAAGTCGGCATTGCCTCGTGGTACGGTACCAAGTTCCATGGCCGCGCGACCTCGTCCGGAGAGCCCTACGACATGTACCAGCTCACTGCCGCCCATAGAACGCTGCCGCTGCCGACCTATGCCGAGGTCCGGCACCTGGAGAACGGGCGCAGCATCATCGTTCGGATCAACGATCGCGGGCCCTTTCATCCGGACCGGATCATCGATCTGTCCTGGGCGGCGGCGGTCAAGCTGGGCATCGACCAGAGCGGTACCGGGCCGGTGGAAGTCACCGCCATCACCTTCCCCGATCCGCTAACCTACGCGGTGGGCCCAGCGCGCCTGCCGGTGTTGTTGCAGGTCGGTGCTTTCGGTGACCGGAGTCGGGCCGAGGCCGTGGTTGACCAGCTCAGTCGAGCCGGGGTGGGCCCGGTTCGTACCGAGAATGCGCGCACCAGCCATGGTCGGGTCTGGCGTGTGCAGGTCGGGCCGATCGCCTACGCCGAAGAGGCCATCAACCTGGTCAGCCAGATCGACCAACTGGGTCTGGGCCAGCCACGTTTTGTCTATCCCTGATAGATTTCGCCACTCAATTTTCTTTTTTGCATTCGCCATCAACCCCAGTGCCATGATTGTCAAGCCAAGCAAGCTGATATTTCGAACCCTGCTCGTGCTGATGCTGTTGTGCGCGGCTCCGGCCTTTGCCCAGGCGCCGGTGCCGGCGCCGCCGAGCATTGGCGCCAGCAGCTACATCCTGCTTGATTTCCATTCCCTGCAAGCGGTAGCCGAGAGCGATCCTGACCTGCAGGTCGAGCCGGCCAGCATCACCAAGCTGATGACTTCTTATGTCGCCTTCCGCGAGATTGCCAACGGCAACCTGGCGCTCGACGACACCGTGCTGATTTCCGAGCAGGCCTGGCGTACGCCGGGTTCGCGCATGTTCGTCGAGGTCGGCAACCGGGTGCGGGTGGAGGATCTGCTGCGCGGCATCATCATCCAGTCCGGCAACGATGCCAGCGTGGCCATTGCCGAGCATATCGGCGGCAGCGAGGAAGTCTTTGCCAGCATGATGAACGAGCAGGCGCGCGCGCTTGGCATGGTCAATACCCACTACGTCAATTCCACCGGCCTGCCTGACCCTGCACAGCTCACCTCGGCGCGCGATTCGGCGCTGCTGGCGCGGGCCCTGATCAAGGAGTTTCCGGACTTTTACGGCTGGTATTCCGAGCGCGAGTTCACTTTCAACGACATTCGCCAGCACAACCGCAACCGCCTGCTGTGGCGCGATCCGTCGGTCGATGGCCTGAAAACCGGGCACACCAGCTCGGCCGGCTACTGCCTGGTCACTTCGGCTAGTCGCGACGGCATGCGCCTGATCAGCGTGGTCATGGGCACCGCCAGCGAAGAGGCCAGGGCAACGGCCAGCCAGGCGTTGCTGAACTACGGTTTTCGGTTTTTCGAAACCTACCAGCTCTACGAGGCCGGCGATGAGCTTCGCCGCGAGCGGGTCTGGCGCGGTAGTGATCGTGAAGTGGCCTTGGGGATAGCCGAGGACTTGTTCGTGACCATTCCACGCGGCCGCTACGACGCGTTGGAAGCGCGCCTCGAACTGGAAGGCGATCTGGTTGCGCCGCTGGCGGCCGATCAACAGGTCGGTGAGTTGAAGGTGGTGCTGGACAGTGAAACGATTGCCCAGCGCCCGCTGGTCACCCGCCAGGCGGTCGACCAGGCCGGTTTCTTCGGCCGCACCGCCGACGGTTTCCGGCGCTGGGTTGGCGGCCTGTTCGGAGACTGAAGCGATGAGTGATGATGCGGCCACCGGCCTGGAATTTCCCTGCGACTACCCGGTCAAGGCCATGGTGCGAACAGGCCAGGGCGTGCAGGACCAGGTCCTCGAAGCCATCCGCCAGCACGCTGCCTTAAGCGATGCCGAACCCATCCGGGTCCGCCCCAGCCGCAACGGCCGCTTCGAATCAGTCACCGTGACCGTCCAGGCCGAATCCCGCGAGCAGCTAGAGCGCGTCTACGGCGAACTGCGCGGGCTGGATGTTGTGGTGATGATGCTTTAAAGGATAGGGTTCAGGTTTCAGGTTTCAGGTTTCAGGAAAACCTTCATCGAAGCCTCCCCCTGAACCCTGAACCCTG
>SKKV01000223.1 GCA_007123575.1 Wenzhouxiangella sp. | reverse complement strand
CGGGAAGGGGTACTTAAGTCGCTTAAGATCACGGCGGATCATTTTCGGCGGCTTTACGATGCCCGGCGTACCGAGTTTTCGATCTACGACTCGGCACGGGTGCACCAGCTGCGTAACTTTGCACTTTCGGACGCTGTGCAGATTCTGGTCATCAATATCGACGCCTTTGCCAAGGATGCCGACCCGGGTACCGCCACGCGCGCGAAGGGGAACGTCATTAACCAGTTGCGCGAAACCGGCATACGGCCGATCGAGTTCATCCAGCAAACCAACCCAATTGTTATTCTCGACGAGCCTCAAAACCTGGAAACCGACAATCGCAAGCGCGCCATCGCCCGATTGAACCCGATGTGTGCGCTGCGCTATTCGGCCACGCATCGCGATACCTACAACCGGGTGTATAGCCTTGACCCGGTGCGCGCTTACGAGCTGGGGCTGGTCAAGCAGATCAGCGTGGATTCGGTGGTCGATGGCAGCACCGAGAATCAGGCCTACGTGGAGCTGGAGAGCTTTGCTTCGACCAGTCGCAGCATTTCGGCCAAGGCCACCATCTGGGTCAATCAGGCCAAGGGTCCGAAGAAGCGGCGGGTAACGCTAAAAAACGGCAGCGATTTGTTCAAACTCTCACAGCAGCGCGAGATCTACCGCAGTGGCTTTGTGGTTAACGAAATTGATGCCGAGTCGGGGTTCGTTCGTTTTGCCAACGACGTAACGGTTCGCGTCGGCATACCGCACGGAGCAGCCGGCGAACAGGTCATGCGCATGCAGATTGAGGCGACCATCCGCCGGCACTTCGAAAAGGCGAGAAAACTGGAGCCATTGGGCATCAAAGTCTTGAGCGTATTTTTCATCGACCGGGTATCCAGCTACCGGGTTTATCACGAAGACGGCGCAACGACGCTGGGGCCGTTTGGCCAGTGGTTTGAGGAAATCTATGCGCGCTTTAGCGAGCTGCCCGAATTTGCCGGGGTTTACGCGCTTGAGCCTAAGCAGGTCCACAATGGTTATTTCGCCCGTGACAAGCAAGCCCTTTCGCCGTATTCGGAAACTACCTTCAAGACCAAGTCCGGGGCCGAGGGCGGGGCGTTCGAGTTGATCATGCGCGACAAGGAACGCCTGCTCGATGTAGACGAGCCACTGCGCTTTATTTTCAGCCACTCGGCGCTGCGCGAGGGCTGGGACAACCCGAATGTGTTCCAAATCTGCACCCTGGCTGAGACGCGCTCGGAAATGCGCAAGCGCCAGGAAATCGGCCGTGGCTTGCGGCTGTGCGTCAACCAGGAGGGTCGGCGGGTGATGGACCGGCATATCAACCGCCTGACCGTCATTGCCAACGAAACCTACCTGGACTTCGCCAATCAGCTCCAGACCGAAATGGCCGCCGATGGTGTCGAGTTCCGCGCCGATCTGGTCAAGAACGAGCGCGAAAAAGTGACCGTGCGCCTACGCAAGGGCTACCAGGCCGACCCCAATTTTCTGGCGCTGTGGGAACGCATTCGTCAGCGCACCCGGTATCGCGTGGACTACTCGACCGAGCAGCTGATCAAGCAAGCTGCCGAGCGCATCCGCGCCGATCTGCCAAGCATTCAACGTCCGCAGGTGGTGCTGACCCGGACTGACCTGGACATTACCCGCGCTGGCATCGATTCAAGGGTGACCGGTATCAGGCCCGAGTACGTGACCGCGACGTTCCAGATGCCGGATCTGATTGCCGAGGTGCAGGGCCGCACTGGATTGTCACGGGCCACGGTGGGCCGGATTCTGCTCGATTGCGGTCGGCTGGACGAGGCCATGAATCATCCGCAGGCCTTTATCGACCAGACCGCCGCCCTGATTCGTACGGTGCTGCGAGAATTGCTGGTTGCCGGCGTTGAATACCAAAAGGTCGGAAATCGGATCTACGAAATGCGGCGCTTTGAGGATTCGGACCTGATGGAAGTCTTTACCAGCAACGTGTATCCGGTCAACGACCCCGACAAGACCCTGTTTTCCCATATCGTGCTGGACGGGCAGTCAGCGCCCGAGCGTCGCTTTGCCGAGGATTGCGAAAACAACGACGACGTACTGTTCTATTTCAAGCTGCCGCGCTGGTTCACCATCGACACGCCGGTAGGCCAGTACAACCCCGACTGGGCGCTGGTGTTGCGCGGCGACGACACCCTGTATTTTGTCGCCGAAACCAAGGGCAGCAGCGAGCGCGAGGACCCGGGCGCCGAGCTATTGCGGCCCATCGAGCGCATGAAGGTCAAGTGCGGCAAGCGCCATTTTGAGCAGTTTGAGGAGGTTCAGTTTCGCAGGGTCAAGGCGCTCCGGGAACTGCTCGGGTAAGCGCAAAGCCATGTCAAGCAAGATCCTGATCATTGATGACGACCGCGAGCTGGCCGGTATGCTGGCTGACTACCTGGCGACCGAAGGCTGGCAGACGGGCCAGGCGCATGA
The DNA here is from genome assembly GCA_007123575.1 of Wenzhouxiangella sp. Classification (GTDB taxonomy): domain Bacteria; phylum Pseudomonadota; class Gammaproteobacteria; order Xanthomonadales; family Wenzhouxiangellaceae; genus Wenzhouxiangella. Next base: position 1,148 of record SKKV01000223.1, on the reverse strand, counting down.
CGGGCCTTCGGGCCTGGAGGCCGCGCAAGCGCCGGATATCGATGCGGTGGTGCTGGATGTGATGCTGCCTGGGATGAACGGTTTTGATCTGTTGCGAAAGCTGCGCGACAGCAGCCGGGTGCCGGTGATCATGCTGACCGCCCGCGGCGAGGACACCGACCGCATCGTCGGCCTGGAGCTGGGCGCGGATGACTACCTGCCCAAGCCCTTCAATCCGCGCGAGCTGGGTGCGCGCCTGCGGGCGGTACTCAGGCGGGCACGCTCGGTCCCGGAACCGAATGAAGCAGTGGGCGAACTCAGCCTCGACCATGCCCGTCGCCGGGTCAGCCTGAACGGCGAGCCGATTGACCTGACCGCCGCCGAATTCGCCGTGCTCGAACGACTGCTCAGTACCGCCGGGGAAGTGGTGGCCAAGGACGAGCTGGCCCTGCATGCGCTGGGCCGCACCCTGCAGCCGTTCGAGCGCAGCATTGACACCCATGTCAGCCGCCTGCGCGGCAAGTTGGGACCGCTGCCCGATGGGCAGCCGCGCATCCAGGCCGTGCGCGGCCGCGGCTATGTGCTGCTGAGCCCGGATTCATGAGCCGTCTGTACCTGCGCATTTTTCTGTCGTTCTGGGCGGTTATCGTGCTGACCGTCGGCGCGGTGATGCTGATCAACTGGAGCCTGGAGCAGGCCCAGCGCGATGAGGTCGAATGGTCAGGAAGAGCCCTGCGCCTGGCCGACGGCATGGAGCGCCGGGCCGGTCAGGCTCTCGCCCGCGACGGCGTCGAGGGCCTGATGCGCTGGGCCGAGCGCGGCCCCGAGCGCGGCCGGCGAATCCGGATTTTCATTCTTGACCGCGACGGGCAGGAGCTGCGCGGGCAACGTCTGCCCTGGGAGCTCAGGGGCCTGGCCAGGGACTGGCGGCGCGCCGAGACACTGCCTGAAACACCCCGCCGAGGCCAGGTCGTGGCAACGGTAAGCGATCCGCGCCACGGTCGCTTTCTGGTGATTCTGACCCCACCGCCGGAGCCGCTGGTGCTGCGCCTGTTCGGTGGCCTGGGCGGCGGTGGCCTGCTGGCGCTGGCGATGCTGTTCAGCGGCCTGATTTGCCTGTGGCTGGCCCGCTCCATCACCCGCCCGATCAGCGCGCTGAAACAGGCCGG
>SKKV01000126.1 GCA_007123575.1 Wenzhouxiangella sp. | reverse complement strand
TGACCGGCCTGGGCGTGGTTGCCGGCTACGCCCTGCTGGGCGTGACCTGGACCATCCTCAAGACCGAAGGCCGCACCCAGGACTGGGCCTTTCGCCTGGCGCCGTGGCTGCTGGCCGCGGTAATGGCGTTTTTCGTCATCGTCAGCCTGTGGACACCGCTGGCCCACGAACGCGTGATGGCGCGCTGGTTCGACAATATCAGCTGGCTCTGGCTGTTTCCGACCCTAACCCTGGCCACCGCCACGTGGGTTTTCCTGCGCATTCGCAAGCGCGCCGAGGCCTCCCCTTTCATCGGGTCCATGGCCCTGTTCGCCCTGTTCTACCTCGGGCTATTGATCACCCAGTGGCCATATGCCGTGCCGCCCGACCACACCTTCTGGGATGCCGCCTCCGATCCGGGCAGCCAGCTCTTTTTGCTGATTGGCGTGCTGTTCCTGATCCCCATCATCCTCGGCTATACGGCCTGGACGTATTGGGTATTTCGTGGAAAAGTAAAAACCGGCGAGGGCTACGCTGGCCACTGACCAGGAGCTGGCCAGCTCGCGCCGCTGGCTGGCCAGCCTGGCACCGGGCTGGATTGGTCCGGTCAGCCTGACCGCAGCCGCGCTGGAGGGGCTGGGCCTGCTCGTCCAGGCCGGCTTGCTGGCCTATGTCTCTCATGCAGCTATTGTCGAATCCAGGCCGCTGGCTGATCTGATCCTGCCGCTGATTCTGCTGCCAGCGGCCATCGCCGTTCGGGCTATCGCCACGGCGCTGCGCGGCATTATTGCTGCTCGCGCCTCGCGACTGGTGCGAACCGAGCTGCGAGTCGAGTTGTATCGAAAGCTTGCGGCCGCCGGACCCCAGCCGGGCCAGGACAGTGGCCATCTGCTCTCGCGCCTGGTCGAACAGGTCGAGACCCTGGACCCCTACTTCGCCCGCTACCGGCCGCAGGCCACGGCCGCTGTCGCCATTCCGGTAATGATCTTGATTGCCGTGTTCGCGATCGATTGGCTGGCCGGCCTGTTGCTGGCCCTGGCCGCGCCGCTGATTCCGGTATTCATGATCCTGGTCGGCTGGGGCGCGGAGGCCGCCAGCTTGCGCCAGCAGCGGGCGCTGGGCCGCCTTTCCGGCCTGTTTCACGACCGGCTGCGCGCCCTGGTCGAGATTCGTCGCCTGGGCGCAGAATCGGGCGAGCTGAATCGCCTGCGCACCCTGGCCGAGGAGTTTCGAGAGCGCACCATGCGCGTGCTGCGCCTGGCTTTTCTGTCATCGGCCGTGCTTGAGTTCTTTGCCGCCGTCGCCATCGCATCGCTGGCGATCTACATCGGCCTGGGCCTGCTCGGTTTCATCGACTTTGGGCCAGCCGGCAGTCTGACCCTGGGCACCGGCCTGTTCATCCTTTTGCTGGCGCCTGAGTTCTTCAATCCGATGCGCCAACTGGCCCAACATTGGCACGATCGCGCTGATGCACTGGCCGCCGCCGACGATCTGAGCGAGCTCCATCGTCTGCCTGCTGCCAAACCTGGTCCGAAAAAAGCCTCTGCACCAATTCCAGACACCGCCTGCCCGGTCACCGTGCGCGACCTGCACCATGCCTGGCCGGACCGACCGCCCGTTCTTCAAGGCATCAACCTGCAGGTCCGCGCCGGTGAAAAACTGCTGATCACCGGTCCCAGCGGGGGTGGCAAGTCAACCCTGATCAGCGCCATGGCCGGCTTCTTAAGCCCCCAGCGCGGCGAAATCCGCTATGGCGACAGCAACATCAACGATCTGGACCAACACGGCCTGGCGCTGTCTCGAAGCTGGCTCGGGCAGCGACCGGTGCTGTTTGCCGGCACCCTGTACACCAACATCGCCATGGGCCGCGCCAACAGCACGTCCGAACAGGTACGCGAGGCCGCTGAACTGGCCGGTGTCAGCGAATTCAGCGGTTATCTGCGCGATGGTTTGAACAGCCATATCGGTGAGCAGGGCTTCGGTCTGTCGGGCGGCCAGGCGCAGCGCGTGGCCCTGGCCCGCGCGCTGCTGGCCGATCGGCCCGTGCTGTTTCTGGACGAACCCACCGCCAGCCTGGACGAAGCGAGCGAAAAGTTGATCTGGCAGGCCATCAGCCAGGCCTGCGAGCAGCGCGGCATGACCGTGATTTGCGCCAGTCACAGCCCCTTGGCCCATGCCTGGGCAGATCGGGAGCTGCACCTGGACCACGGGCAGCTGCGCGAGGTCGTGCGATGAAGGCGCTGCAAACACCACTGAAGCTGGCGGCCAGGCGAAAGCGCTGGTTGGCGCTGGGTCTGGCCCTGATGCTGCTGTCGCTGATCGCCGGCACCCTGCTGCTGGCGCTTTCAGGGTGGTTCATCACCGCCAGCGCCCTGGCCGGCCTGGGCTTGCTGGTCGGGCTGGAGATCTTCACCCCCGGTGCCGGCATTCGCCTGGCGGCTGTCACCCGCACCCTGTCGCGCTACGGCGAGCGCCTGGCCACGCATGCAGCCACCTTGCGCTTATTGACCGATCTGCGGCTGGATTTACTTGAGCGGTTACTCAGGCTGGACGAGGCCGAACTGGCCGCCTTGCGCCGCGCCGATACCCTCAATCGCCTGACCGGCGATGTCGATGCACTCAACGGCCTGTTTTCCGGAATTGCCGGGCCGACCGCCGCGGCCGTTCTGCTCAGCCTGCTGGCGGCCCTGGGCTTGAGCCTCGTTCACCCAGCGCTGGGACTGGTCATCAGTCTGCCGCTGCTGGTTCTGATTCCCTTGCTGGGCTGGGTCTTGTTTCGACTTGGCCAGCGCCCTTGTGTCGAGGCAGTGGCGGCAATACCCAGTCTTCGTAGCTGCGCTGCCGACGGCCTTGAGGGTATGAACGAGTTACGTGCTTTCGACCGAACCGAACACCAGACAAAGGCGCTGGCACGCCTGTCTGAGCGCCTGGGCCGACTGCAGCAGCGCCTTGGCGAGCTGGATGCCATCGGTCAGTCTCTGGCCCTGCTGATCACCGGACTGGCCGTCTGGGTGGCACTTGTGGGCGCGATCTACCTGGTCCAGCAAGATCAGATCGGCGCGGCCGTGGCCGCCCTGGTTGTGCTGGCCACATTCGGTCTGGCCGAGGCCTGGCTGGGTATTCCAGTGGCCTGGCGGCGCTTTGGACAAACCCTGGCCGCCGGCGAGCGCATCGAGCACCTGGCTAGGCCCCGATCCGCTCTGCCTGTGGCAGCCAACCCAGCCGCCTGGCCGAAACAGGCGGACGTGATGTTTGACAGGGTCCATTTCGGCTACGGCCGACACCTGCCGCCGGTGCTCAGCGACCTGAACCTGTCTATCGGGCACGGTGAGCACTGGCTGATCTCCGGGACCAGCGGAATTGGAAAGACGACGCTGGCGATGCTATTGATGCGCCGCTACGATCCGACCTCGGGAACTGTGCGCATCGGCGGCCAGGACTTGCGCACGCTGAATCCGGACGACCTGCGCCGCCGCATCGCCTGGCTACCGCAGCGGCCGGTACTGCTGCGCGACAGCCTGGCGGCCAACCTGCGCCTGGCCCGCGGCTCTGCCAGCGACGACGAACTGATCAATGTACTGACTGCTGTTGGTCTCGAACAGCTCTTGT
>SKKV01000049.1 GCA_007123575.1 Wenzhouxiangella sp. | reverse complement strand
CTGTATGGCGTGGCCATCGGCAAGATCTTCTTTGCCGAGTCGAAATTTCATTTCCGTCGCGACGCCTCGAAACTGGCCCTGGCCGTGTTGATGCGCTGCCTGGAAAACTGGGAGTTTCTGCTCGCCGACTGCCAGCTCTGGAACCCGCACCTGGAGCGCCTGGGCGTCAGACTGCTGTCCGGTGACGAGTTTCTTGCCGTGCTGGAAGCCGGCGTCGACTGCCCCGATCAGATCGGCAGCTGGCAGACCAGGCTGGCCTCGGTCAATCTGAGCGACTGGTAAAGACGTCGGCCAGCGCCTGGTCGGCCTCGCGTTCGCCCCTGGCTGTGCGGGCCAGTTCCAAGGTCGCCAGCCCCAGGGCACGAAACAAGGGCCCCTGACCGTGCTCATCGGCAGCCGCGAGCAGCCGCGCCATCGCCGCCGCATCGCCACGCTCGATAGGACCGGTCAAGGCCCGGGCCGGCGTGGCATCAAGCAGGCCATCAAGAACGGCGCGCTGCAGGCTGTCGAGCAGTTCAGCCGATTGCTGTCCCGGCAGGCCGCTGGCGGCGGCCAGGTTGCGCGCCAGCTCGTTCAGCGTGACCAGGTAATTGCTGGCCGCTACCGTGGCGGCATGGTAGGCAGCCTTGCCGCTGGACTGCATTTCCAGCCAACGGCCACCGGCCTGCTCGACCACGGATTTGAGCGCGGCAAGCGGTTGGGCCTGACCCTCACCCACACACCAGGTGCCGGGCATGGCCACCAAAGCGGCAGCCGGGTCAGCAAAGGCGCGGGCCGGATGGACCGAGGCTACCGGCACCCCCAAGGACCCCAATACCGCGGCCGGGGTAGAACCCGAAAGGTGAAAAGCCAGCTCTGCCTGTCCCGGCATGCGGCTGGACAGCCCCACGGCCGCGCCGGAAAGTTCACCATCGGGCAGACCCAGTAGCAGCCAGTCTCCGCTGATATCGGGCTGCAGCTCTTCCACGGGCTCGCCGGCGCCGATAAATTCAACCGCGCGCCTGGCGCTTGTCAGACTGCGATTACAGATCTGGCCAACCGCCAGGCCGGCACGTTCGTGCAACCAGCGCACGATCACCCTGCCTGCCCGACCACAGCCGTAGCAGTGCAGGCGCGGCCGGGTTCCTGGCTGACTCATGAGCCCGGAAAGGTGTCGTCAATAAAGTCTGCAGGCGGCTCGGGCACCCGCCCGGGCGTTTCTGCCAGGTAGGCCTCCAGGCGCTCCAGGCCTTCGCTGTAGCTGCGGCCTATCATTGCTGGCAGCAGCAGGCCGATGTACCGACCGGTCAGGTCAAAGGTATTGAATTCCACCTGCAAGCCCCAGGTCACGCGCTGCCCCAGGCCATCGGGCTCGATCAGGAAATAACTCAGGTTTTCGCTCTCACCCAGCTCCATCTGCATGTCAATGCGACGCGGCGGGTCAGTAGCGACAATAGTCAGGCGCCCTGCCCCGCTGCCGCCCTCATCGCTCCAGGCCAGTGCGGCGCCAATGCCGGCGGGCCGGCCTTCAATTCGGTAGCCGGCATCGGGGTTGGCGGCATGCCACGGCGACCAGGCCGAGAAGTGACGGAAATCCTGCAGGACCTCGAAAATGACCTCGCGCGGCTGGTCGATGGTTCGATCACGCTCGATGGTGATGGTGCGCGGCAGCATGAAACCGACCAGGATGATCAGAATCACGATCGCCAGCAAGACGGCAAACAGTCGTCGCAACATGGGTCTATCGTTCCTTAGTGCCAGCGATCGCTGCGCCAGGGGTCGGATTCCGAACTGACGTCGCGTTCATCGCGCTCGAACTCGTCACCAAAGCCAAAGCTTTCCTCGTCGTCATCTTCATCGTCCCAATCATAGCGTTTGACCGGCGGCCGGTCCCAGTCCCGATAAAGAAATGCCAGGACCACGCCCAGCACCGCGCCACTCAGGTGCAGCTCCCAGCTCATCCCGCGCCCGGCCGGCAGCACGCCCCAGATCATTGAGCCATAGAAAAACCAGACCATCAGCGAAACGCCGACCGAACGCAGGTCCCGCCTTAGTATTCCCGACACGAAAACGTAGGCCAGCATGCCGTAAACCAGGCCGGAAGCACCGATATGCACGCTGGGTCGGGCGAAGGTCCAGGCCAGGGCGGCAGAGCCGATGTAAATCATTGGCAGCACCCGCAGCGACGAATGCGGATACAGAAACAGCATGGCCACGCCGCCCACGAACAGCGGCAGCGAATTCGAGCTGATATGGGCCAGGCTGCCATGCAGCAGCGGCGTGGTGAACAGCCCCAGCAGGCCCATGCTGTCGCGCGGTCGCAGGCCGAAGCGGCTCAAGCTGATCTGGCTGATCTGCTCGAACAGAAATACGGCCCAGACCACGGCCAGGAACCCCAGGGTCAACTTGATGGCCAGCCGGAAACTGGCCTGGGCGCGCGGCGATGCCGTGAACTCTGGGTCCGGGACCTTGAGTTGCATCAGGCAGGCTGGTCCGTTTTCAGGCCGTCGGCAATGATGGTCCGCACATTGTCACTGAGTCGGCGCAGGTCATTGAGCGTCAGGTCGTCAGTCTCCACCGGTGGGTGAATCAGCAAACGCACCGTGCCAGGGGTGATGCGCAAGGAGTCTGCCGGCATCACATCGCGCGAGCCGATCACGGTCACCGGAAGCACCGGCAGTTTCTGATCGATGGCGACACGAAAAGCCCCTTTCTTGAAATCGAGCAGGCGACCGCTGCGGCTGCGCGTGCCCTCGGGAAAGAACAGGATGCCCGTGCCCGGCTTGAGCTTGGCCACGGCGGTGTTGACCGCCTGCCTGGCCTGCTCCGGATTGCTGCGATCAACAAAGATGTGGCCAATCGCGCGACAGCCCTGGGCAATGAACGGCACCTTGCGCAGCTCGGCCTTCATTACCCAGCGCAGGTCCAGCCCGCAATGACCGTAGATCACCGGGATATCGAACTGGCTCTGATGATTGGCGACCAGCACGTAGGAGCGCGACTTGTCCAGGGTTTCGGCCCCTTCCACCACCACCCGCACGGGTGCGAAAAAAGTCAGTACCCGGCCCCAGGGCACGGCTACATAGAGGTTGGCCAGACGGGGAGAGATCAGCACGGCCAGCGGCACGGCCGTGAGCGCACCAACCAGGGTGGCCAGTGCCACGATCGGCATGTAAAACAGCCATTGCCACAGCGGATAGAGTCGAAGCAACATTGGGCGGGGGCGGATGAGCTGGGGTTGCGACATGCGACTATCGTACACAAGGCCTGGCGAAGACGGGGAGGCTTTGATGCAAGGCAGCATTGCGCCAGAAGCAAAAAAGGGGCGTCCGAATGGACGCCCCCAGTATCGAAAGACAACTCAGATAAGGAGCCTCAGGCGGCCTTTACCTTGCTGTCGCGCTCGCCTTCGATCAGGCGGGACTTGCCGCTGCCAATTTCGATCTTGCGCGGCTTCATCTGCTCGGGCAGCTCACGCTTCAACTCGATGTGGAGCAGACCGTTCTCCAGGCGTGCGCCGTCCACTTCGACATGGTCGGCCAGCTGGAAGCGGCGCTCGAACGAACGCGTGGCAATGCCGCGATAGAGGAACTCGCCGCCGTCATCGTTGT
>SKKV01000070.1 GCA_007123575.1 Wenzhouxiangella sp. | reverse complement strand
ACCAATAGTGCCAAGCCAATCAATTGCCCCAGCAATGTCGCCGAACTAAAAAACATAAGATCTTTCTCCAATCAAACTTTTCTATTTCAACTTTCTGCGATCAAGGAATGTAGAGGCCGCTAAGAGTTTAGCGACCCCCAACCGGTCTAAAGGAAATTGGGGTGAGTTATACCCTTAGAGAGTCTCACACGAAAGCACACAGTCGTCGCCAGAATTGTCGCAACTCCATGAACAGTCGCCTACACCAGAAACCCCCACAGACCATCCTCCCGCAGTTAGCAAGTCGATTAGAAAGGCAGCGCTATCCGGGCCTATTATTCCTTGCTGCCCTTTGTAGTCGCTCGAATCGAAGAAAATTTGATCGCCGTCTGCGTCCAAGAATGACTCCTCTACTGGAGCCCAATGGGAAGACCCGAGACCTAGAACTTTTACGTAAAAGAGGCCTTCCGAACCATCGGGGAATACTACCCGTATAGTTATAACTTTTGCGAATGACGTTCCTGTCGCGTCAACCGTACTCAGGGCGCCCCCAAGAATACTGTAGATTGCATTTACAACGGGGTGATTCGCTTCAATATAGTGATGAACAGCAAGCTGGTTCTGGACGCTATATGGTAGTTGATAGGCTGAATCAACTGGTGCATCGCCGGAATCAATAACGACGGAATGCATCGCGCTCTCAAAGTCGCTTACAGCTTGGAAAAGCAAGCCGAACTCCGCTGCCACTTCAGGCTCCACATCCGTTTGATACGCCCACTGTTGCGTAAATCCAGGCTCTTCATATTTGACTACAGTGTAGCGCCGCAATTCATGCGTATCAAAGTTCGCTATATGAACATCGCACTGCATATGATATTAACCCAGTGGCAGGCTCGGTGAGAGAGCAATAGCTGAATCGGACCACGAAACACCCGTTCCGCAACTTGGGCATTCCACTAATTTCCGGCAGTCTCCGTAAACACCAGCCTCAACGCCGGAAAATGCCAAAATCAACAAAAACGCAACTAGTCTTAAAGTTTTGCAATAAAGCATGCAAGCTCCTATTCAAATTGAAGTTTGAGTCCCCGGCTTGAGGGTAACAAGATTGAAGTAGATTTGCAAAAGGTGGCCCAGGCAAGAGCATTTGGAAGTTGGGCATTCATCTCTATTCCTGTATTTTTGTACATATAATGAGGGGATGGTGGAGTATGCCGAATTGCAGGCTTTGAGTGCGTTCAGTTTTCGTCGGTCGGCGGCCATGCCGGCCGAGCTGGTCGAGCGGGCTACAGCACTGGGGTATCGCGCCCTGGCCCTGACCGATGAGTGCTCCATGGCCGGCATCGTGCGCGCCCATGAGGCGGCTCGCGATCTAGGCTTGAAGCTGATCGTTGGCACTGAAATTCGTGTTGAACAAGGCCTGCATCTGGTCATGCTGGCCCCGACCCAGGCCGCCTATACGCAGCTATGCCGGCTGATCACCACGGCCCGGCGACGTTGCACCAAGGGCAGCTACCAGGTGCTGCCCGAAGACCTGGCACAAGGGCTGGAGGAGGTGCTGGTGATCTGGAAACCGGCGCGTCAGTGGTCCGAGCCGGCCACTTCTCTGGCTGCCGATGCCCGGCCCACGGCCCAACATCTCAAGCACCTGTTCGGCAACCGCCTGTGGCTGGGTGCCACCCGGCTGCTGGAACCCGGCGAACGGGCCTGGTTCCGGGAGTTGGACGTGCTTGGCCAGGCCCTGAATATCCCGCGCCTGGCCTGTGGCGATGTGCGCATGCCCAGCCGGTCGCGCCGCGCCCTGCTCGATGTGCTCACCGCCCTGCAAGAAAACAGGCCCCTGGCCGACTGCGGCCTGGCCCTGGCTGCCAACGGCGAGCGCCACCTGCGCCCGCCCGATACCCTGGCCAGGCTGTACCCACCGGACTGGCTGGAGGAAACGATCAGGCTGGCCGCGCGCTGCGATTTTTCCCTGGCCCGGCTGGAATACCGCTACCCGCACGAGCTGGCCCCGGCCCCGTTGACTCCGGCCCAGCACCTGCGCCGCCTGACCCTGGCGGGCCTGCGCAAGCGCTACGGCGAGAATCCGCCGGAGAACGTGCGCGCCATTGTCGCCCGTGAACTGAAGCTGATCGAAGAAATGGGCGTAGAGGCATTTTTCCTGACCGTGCACGACGTGGTCCGTTTTGCCCGCTCGCGCGGCATCCTGTGCCAGGGCCGCGGTTCGGCAGCCAACTCGGCAGTGTGCTACTGCTTAGGGGTCACCGAGGTCGACCCGGCCAGGCAGCAGCTGCTGTTCGAACGCTTTATTTCCAAGGAACGCAACGAGCCGCCCGATATCGACGTCGACTTCGAACACGAGCGGCGCGAAGAGGTATTGCAATACATCTACGACAAGTACGGCCGCGACCGTGCCGCCCTGGCAGCCACCGTGATCTGCTACCGGCCCAAGTCCGCGCTCAAGGACGTTGGCCGCGCGCTGGGACTGGAACCGGAACGGATGAACCGTCTGACCGCCTCGCTGGCCTGGTGGGACCGCCCCGAGGTCTGGCCCGAGCGCCTGGCCGAATGCGGCTTCGACCCGCAGTCCCCGTTGACCCGCCAGCTGATGATCCTGACCAGCGAACTGGTCGGCTTCCCGCGCCACCTGTCCCAGCACGTCGGCGGCATGGTCATCTCGGACGCCCCCCTGCACCACCTGGTCCCGATCGAAAACGCCGCCATGGCCGATCGCACCATCATCCAGTGGGACAAGGATGATCTGGAAACGCTGGGCTTGCTGAAGGTGGATTGTCTGGCATTGGGAATGCTGACGGTGATACGGAAGGCTATTGACTATGTCAATGCAGGTTCAAGGAACAAGGCACAAGGAGCAAGGAAAGGCAGTACAGGAGCACGAAACAGGACAGGCGAGGCACTTTCCTCCTTGAACCTTGAACCTTGCTCCTTGAGCCTTGCTTCTATTCCACGCGAAGACCCCGCCACCTACGACATGCTCTGCCAAGGCGACGCCATCGGCGTGTTCCAGGTTGAATCGCGGGCGCAGATGGCGATGCTGCCCCGGCTCAAGCCGCGCTGTTTTTACGACTTGGTCGTCGAAGTCGCGATTGTCCGGCCCGGGCCGATCCAGGGCGATATGGTCCACCCCTACCTGGAGCGGCGCGAGCACCCGGAAAAGGTCAGCTACCCCTCGCCGGCCCTGGAAAGCGTGCTCAAGCGCACCCTGGGCGTGCCGATCTTTCAGGAGCAGGTGATGCAGATTGCGATTGCCGCGGCCGGGTTCACGCCGGGCGAGGCCGATCAGCTCCGGCGCGCGATGGCGGCCTGGAAGCGGCGCGGCGGACTGGAACCGTTTCGGGAAAAACTCATCGACGGCATGCTGGCCCGCGGCTACACGATGGAGTTCGCCGAGCGCATCTACAGCCAGATCCAGGGTTTTGGCGACTACGGCTTCCCGGAATCCCACGCCGCCAGCTTCGCCCTGCTGACCTACTTTTCAGCCTGGCTGAAATGCCACTACCCGGCCGAGTTTGCCTGCGGCCTGCTCAACAGCCAGCCGATGGGCTTTTATGCCCCTGCCCAGATCATCAATGACGTCAAGCGGCACGGGGTGCGGGTGTTGCCGGTGGATGTGCGGTT
>SKKV01000292.1 GCA_007123575.1 Wenzhouxiangella sp. | reverse complement strand
ATGCCGTGCGGGTCTCGAAAGCCGAGCAAACCCACCCCGGCGACCAGGGCCACGGCCGCGTAGCCACCCTGGCAGCGACGGTGTACGCCATCGACAGCGGTGAAAATCTGGTCTGGCGTCAATGCGGACTTGGGATCGGTCGCCAACTCGTGGGCCAGGCAGTTGAGCAATACCTCGGAGTCGGACTCGGTGTTGATGTGGCGCCGGTCTTCGTCGAACAGCTCGGCGCTGAGCCGCTCGGCATTGATCAGATTGCCGTTATGGCCCAGGGCAATTCCAAACGGCGAATTGACATACATCGGCTGGGCTTCGTCTGGCCGGTCGCAGCCGGCCGTCGGATAGCGCACATGCCCAATGCCAACATCGCCGGTCAACCCCGCCACCGAACGTTCGCCGAACACATCGCGCACTAACCCCATACCCTTGGCCGAGCGCATCCGCCCGCGATCCAGTGTGGTCATGCCGGCTGCGTCCTGACCCCGGTGCTGGAGGATAGTCATTGCGTCGTACAGGCGCGCCGCCACCGGCGACTGACCGAAGATTCCTACGATTCCACACATTTATTCGATTCCACAGATTTATTCTGATTCCGGTTCAGCTTCCACAGACACATCAGCCTGGACCGGTACATGAGCCTGTAATGATTCGGGGAATTGTGCCACGGCGGCGACGGCCAGGCGCTCGAATTCGGGCAGCAGGCGCGACTCCTGCCACCACGGGTCCTCGGGAAACGGCGTAAAGCGGGCAATAATGACCGCGGCGAGCACGATGGCGATACCCCGCAAGGCGCCGAACAAGGCACCAAACAAGCGGTCGGTGCCGCTTAAGCCCGTGCTGACCACCAGCTTGCCCAGCAGGTAGTTCACCAGGCCGCCAACTACAAGCACCAGCACGAACACGCCAACAAAGGCCACGACCAGGCGGGCCGAGGGCATTTCTATCCAGCCGTCCATTTGCTCGGCCAGCGGGCCGGCAGCCTGGAGCGCACAGAAGCCTGCGGCAATCCAGACCAACAGCGAAAATACCTCGCGAACGAAGCCACGAAACAGGCTGACGATCATGGACACCAGCAAGACGCCCAGAATCACCAGATCAGGCGTGCTCATGGATGGGAAACGATCAGACCCTCGACCGGCATTAGCTCAGCCACTTGCTCCAACAAAACCTCGGCCTGGGCGCGGCTGGATGTCGGCCCGATCCGGACCCTCCAAATCGCCCGACTGCCGGACTGGTCCTGGTGCAGAAAACCAGGCAGCTCGTGACCCTGAATCTGGTCACGCAGGCGCTCGGCATTGGTTCGGCTGGCAAATGAACCGACCTGAACCGCGTAGCCGGGGGCAGCTTCGCTACCGGATGTGAGCATGTCGGTCGGTGCTGGTCCAGCGCGCACAAAAGGCTCGACACCGGCCACTGTTGCCATGACCTGCTCGCGCGCGCGCTCAGCATCCGGGCGCTCGGCGTAGGGGCCGGTGACAACGCGGTACAAGGTTGTTTCACCCCTGACCAGAGGATCAATGGCTGTCAGGTGACCCAATCGATTGAGCTGCTCGGCGACATCATTAGCTGAGTTCCGCGAACCAAAGCTTGCGACTTGCACCAGCCAGACCGGCTCGGCATCAACATCCGCTGCCGGCGCGACCGGCAGCGGTTCGGCGAGTTGGGCTTCCGGCTCGGGCTCAAGTTCGGCAACTTCCGGCTCTGAGACCGGATCATGATTAGATGTCGGCGGGTCATCCGGCTCGCCCCGGTGCCTGTCCTCGGTTTCCAACTGCGACACTTCGGGCGACGCCGCTTGCGGCGGCTGAACCACTGGTGGTGGCTCCACCCGCACTGGTGCACGTGGCGGCACAGTACTTTCCGAGGCAACGCCACGCGCCTGGTCGGGATCAAGCGGCAAGCGCCGCACAGGCGCGCGCTCTTCGGGCGGGTCCGGCAGGTCGATGGCCAGTTCGCGGGTCGGCCGTTCGTCCGGCCCGTCGAACAGCATCGGTACAAAAATGACCGCCAGCGCAATCAAAATCGCGGCACCGATCAATCGCTGTTTGAGCACCTTGTCCATAACAAGTTATCCGAGCCTTTCCAGTTCGGGCCAGGCCTCGGCGACGGTCCGAAACGAACCGAACACCACGACACGACCGTTGCGGTTACATCGATGCAGGGCATGACGAACCGCGACCGCTACCGATTCTAACCCGTCCACGCGGCCGGTGACAGGGACGGCAGCCAGACAGGCCGCAAGTTCCTCGGCCGTTGAACCACGTGAACCCGTCAGGCCGATGAGCATCCAGTGATCGAAACACGGGTCCAGGACCTTGGCCATGGCCGCAACCCGCTTGTCGTTCAAGGCCGAAAATATAGCCACGCTGGGGCCTTGGGCCGGGCCAAGCGTAGCCGCAAGTTGGCGCGCCGCCGCCGTGTTGTGGGCCACGTCAATCATGACCAGCGGGTCAGTTCGGATCACCTGCTGACGGCCCGGCACACGGGCAGCTGGCAAACCTTGCCGAATCGCATCACTCCTGACCGGGCAACGCGCCGTGATGGCCTCGAAGGCCATGACCGCGCAGGCCGCATTGTCAAGCTGGCATTCGCCGGCCAGGGCCGGCAGCGGCAAATCCAGCGCACCGCCAGCGCGAATAAGCCGGAATCCGGTCGCCGTGCGACGGATTTGAAAATCGCGGCCAATTCGAGCCACCTGGGCGCCGCTGGCCGCGAGGTCGTCGCAAAATCCTTTCGGCAGGCGCCGCTCTCCCACGATCAGCGGCTGGCCGGATCGGGCAATACCCAGCTTTTCGCAGCCGATGGCTCGCCGGGTCTTGCCCAGCCACTCGGTGTGGTCCAAGCCAATCGAGGTCAGGACGGCTACGTCCGGGTCCACGATATTGACCGCGTCGAGGCGCCCCCCCAGACCGACTTCCAGCAAAAGGGCGTCAACATCGGTGCCAGAGGCCAGGACCAGGGCGGCCAGCGTGATGTGCTCGAAATAGGTCAGCGCTTCGTTTTCACGGCAGCGCTCAACGGTGTCCAGCGCCCGGACGATAGCGGCATCACTCGCCTGCGCCTGGTTGATGCGAATGCGCTCGGAAAACTTCAACAAGTGGGGCGAAGTGTAGGCCAGCGTGCGCTTGCCTGCCGCCTGGAAGATCGCTTCCAGGTAGGCCACGGTTGAGCCCTTGCCGTTGGTCCCGGCCACGGTAATGACGGGAATACCGGAAAGATTCAGATCCAGCCGCTGAAAAACGCGCCGGACTCGAGCCAGGCCGAGCTCGATCCGGGCCTCGGGAGAACACGCTTCCAACCGTTCCAGCCACGCCGCCAGTGAGGTCTGGCTCAAGCTCAGCTTACTCCGGACTAGGCCTGTGGTCTTCTGTCTTGTCGACAGTCAGCTCGTCTTCCGGGTCGAGCAACTCGCCTTCCTTGATTTGGTTTGGGCGCTGGCCGAGCAACAAGCTGAGCAACACGTGTATGCGCTTGCGCAATTCTCGGCGATCAACGATTTGATCGATCGCTCCTTTTTCAAGCAGGAATTCTGAGCGTTGAAATCCTTCCGGCAGTTTTTCTCTAACGGTTTGCTCAATCACGCGCGGCCCGGCAAAACCAATCAGGGCGTTCGGTTCAGCCAGGTTGATGTCACCAAGCATGCCCAGGCTGGCAGATACGCCACCGGTCGTAGGGTGAGTCAGCACGGAGATGAAAGGCAACCCGCGTTCAGACATTCTCGCCAAACCGGCCGAAGTCTTGGCCATTTGCATCAGCGAAAACAATCCTTCCTGCATGCGCGCGCCACCCGAGGCAGAGAAGCAAACCAGCGGCAAGTCTCGTTCCAGGCAGTCATGCACGCCGGCCATGAATCGCTCGCCAACCACAGAGCCCATTGAACCACCCATGAAGCGGAAGTCGAAAGCAGCGGCAACCAGCGGCATGTCCAGCAGCCGTCCACGCATCACGACCATGGCGTCGTTCTCGCCAGTCGCCTTCTGGGTGGCGCTTAGCCGGTCCCTATACTTGCGGGTATCTCGGAAGCGCAGGATATCGGTTGGCTTCAGCTCAGCCCCGAGCTCAACCTGGTCACCTTCATCAAGAAAGGCGTCCAACCTGGACCGCCCACTCAAGGCCATGTGATGGCCGCACTTGGGGCAAACGTTCAGGCTGCGCTCCAGCTCGGGTTGGTAGAGCACGGCATCACAAGCCTTGCACTTGGTCCAGACACCGTCTGGCACCTTGCGACTGTTGCCACCCTCGGTCCGAATTCGGGCCGGCATTAATTTTTGGAACCAGCTCATGCGGGTCTGACGATCTTTTCACTTACAACAAAGGCGCTATTGTCCATTGCTTGACGGACCGGGGCAAGGAAATCAGCCACCACGGTGATCGCCTCATCTGAGGTTTCGCAACGATCAAGGCGTTCTACCAGGGCCGAGCCTATGACCACGGCATCGGCGGTTGCCGACACAGCGGCAGCCTGGGCCGGCTCGCGAATCCCAAACCCAACCGCTACCGGCAAATCGATTTTCTCTCGCACCCTGGCGATGACCGGGGCCAGGCTGTCAACATCCAGGCTGGCCGCCCCGGTGACACCCTTGATTGATACGTAGTAGACAAAGCCCCCCGCCAGCCGGGATGCGTGCTTCAGTCGATTTTCCGTCGTTGTCGGTGCCACCAGGAAAATCTGGTGAATACCGCGATCCTTCAGGCACGCCTGTAATTGGTCGGCCTCATCGGCCGGACAGTCGACAATCAGAAGGCCGTCAACGCCGGCCTCGGCGGCCTGCCCTGCAAAGCGCTCGGCACCGCGACGCTCGATCGGGTTGGCGTACCCCATCAGGATGATCGGCGTTTCAGGGTCGTCCTGGCGAAACGCCCTGACCATGTCCAAAACCTGATCAAGACCAGTGCCCTGAGCCAGTGCGCGCTCGTGAGCATTCTGGATGACTGGCCCATCGGCCATCACATCGGAAAACGGCATGCCGATTTCGAGCAAATCGGCCCCGGCCCTGACGGCTGCATGCAGGACCGGAACGGTTGACTCCGGAAGCGGATGACCGGCGGTCACATATGGCACCAGGGCGACACGCTCCGCTTGCTTGAGAGCCGCGAAGCGGCGGTCAATGCGATTCAAAATTTCATTCCTTCCAGGTCAGCAACGGTATTGATGTCTTTGTCGCCGCGGCCTGACAGGTTGACCAGTACCACCCGGTCGCGCGGCAGTTCGGCGGCGAGCTTCATGCCATAGGCAATAGCGTGGGCACTTTCCAACGCGGGCATGATGCCTTCGCTGCGGGTCAGGGCGTGAAAGGCTTCCAGCGCCTCGGTATCACTGACACCGACATAGCGGGCCCTGCCCTGATCTTTCAGCCAGGCATGCTCCGGGCCGACGCCGGGATAATCCAATCCGGCCGAGATTGAGTGGGTGTGGCGAATCTGGCCGCTGTCATCATCCAGAAGGTAAGTCCGACTGCCGTGCAGCACGCCGACGCGCCCGGCGCACAGGCTGGCAGCATGCGCTTCGCCCGACAAACCGCGTCCGGCCGCTTCAACACCGACCATATCCACTGCGACATCGTCGATAAAGGGATAAAACAGACCAATGGCATTGGAGCCACCACCTACGCAGGCAACCAGGGCGTCAGGCAGGCGCCCGTATTCGGTCAACATCTGGGCTCGCGCTTCGCGACCGACCACGGCATTGAAATCCCTGACCATGGCCGGGTATGGATGCGGCCCGGCAACTGTGCCGAGGATGTAGAACGTATCGTCCACGTTTGTCACCCAGTCGCGCATTGCTTCGTTGAGCGCGTCCTTGAGGGTGCGGGAGCCTGACTCGACGGCCACGACTTCAGCCCCCAGGAGCTTCATCCGGTAGACGTTGATCGCCTGGCGCCGCACGTCTTCGGCACCCATGTAAACCACGCACTCCATGCCCAGTCGAGCGGCGATCGTGGCCGAAGCCACGCCGTGCTGGCCGGCGCCGGTCTCGGCAATCACCCGCCGCTTGCCCATAGCACGCGCCAGCAGGCCTTGCCCAACCGTGTTGTTGATCTTGTGCGCGCCGGTGTGATTCAGGTCCTCCCGCTTGAGCACGATGCGGGCACCTCCCACCTGGCGGGTCAGATTTTCGGCCAGGTACAGCGGTGACGGACGGCCGACAAAATGGGCCAGATCACGGTCCAGCTCGGCCAGAAAGTCCTTGTCTTGCAGGTAGTGACGCCAGGCTTCATCAAGCTCCTCCAGTGCCGGCATCAGGGTTTCGGAGACGAAACGCCCGCCAAAGATACCGAAGTGCCCGCCCGCATCGGGCAAGGCCTGTTCTTGCTTGAGCTTGAAAGCCTGTTCAACCATGTTTGATTGCCTCTACAAATCGTTTAATCAGCTTACCATCCTTGATACCGGGGCGGATTTCCACCCCGCTCGAAACATCCACGCCAGCAGGCCGTAATTTTCTGCAGGCCTCGGCCACATTGTCCGGATTCAGGCCCCCGGCCAGGATCCAGGGCCGATTGAGCGCCGGCACCCGGTCCCAGTCAAAAACCTGGCCCGACCCGCCAAGCTCGCCGCTGGCGTGTGAATCCAGCAACAGCGCATCGGCGTGTTGATGGCGCAACCATTCCCTATCGGCATCAGCCATGGCAATGGCCTTGATCCAGGGCCGGCCGAATTGGGCGCAAAACGCCTCGCTCTCGCTGCCGTGAAACTGCAACCAGTCAAGCCGCACCTCGTTCAGACAAGTCCGAACCTGATCGGCCGGCTGGTCCATGAAAAGGCCCACCCGGCTCACAAACGGTGGCAACCTAGCGCAAATGGCTGCCGCCTGGGTCAGCGTAATGCAGCGACGCGAAGGTTGGACAAAGACCAGTCCAATTGCATCAACGCCGGCATCGGCTGCGGCCAGCGCATCCTCGACCCTGGTGATGCCGCAGATCTTGACTCGAATCATGATGATGTTGATCTATCGTCAGGCGGAAAATCGATGCGTTTGTTGATTGGCAAGCCGAAACGCTCAGGGTAGCTTGGCGCCATGAAATACAGACCTTCGGCTGGCGCCGTCGCCCCGGCTTGGTTTCGGTCCTTGATCGCCAGCAGATGTTGCAACCAATCCACGCGCTGTTCTCCGCGACCAATGGCCATCAGGCTGCCGGCGATGTTCCTGACCATATGGTAGACAAAAGCATTAGCCTCAATGTCAACGATGACCTCATCTGCTACACGATCCACCGCCACAGCATGCACGCGACGAATTGGCGAGCGCGCCTGGCAGCCGACCGCTCGAAAGCTGGAGAAATCATGCTCGCCGAGCAGCGCCTGGGCGGCCGCGTGCATCCGATCAGTATCCAGCGGGCGTCGGCACCAGGCGACGCGACCGCGATCCACGGCCGGCCTGACCCATCGATTCAATATTCGATAGCGATAACGTCGCCGTTGGGCCGAGAAACGCGCATGGAACTGACTGTCCATCAGTCTAAGCCAAATGAGGCTTATGCCAGGATGGAGCGTGGTATTTGCCCCTAGCACCCAGGAGCGCTCGCTTCGTACGGCTTGGGTATCAAAATGGATCACTTGGCAATAGGCGTGCACGCCGGTGTCGGTGCGACCAGCACATTGCACGATAATCGGATGGTCAGCGACGCGCGAAAGAGCCTGTTCGACGCAGGCCTGCACGGTGGGTGACTGGCGCTGACGCTGCCAGCCAAAAAATGCGCTGCCGTCGTATTCAACGCCCGCTGCCAAGCGCATCAGGTTCTGCAGCTGACCGATGGGTTAGTTGATGCCGTCGAGCAACTGGCGCGCCTGCTGGCGCATCTCTTGCGACCCGCCGGCAAGAATTTCCTCCAGCAAGGTCTGCGCCGATTCCGGATCATCCATCGACAGGTAGGCACGGGCCAAGTCAAGCTTGACTTCGGCATCATCGTCAGACAACGTCGCCTCGCCAGCCGCTTCAGTGGCGTCTTCATCAGGCTCAGCCGCCAGGTTTTCCTGCTCAGCGTCCAGATCAGTTTCATCACTGCGCAAGAAGGCCTGCAATTCCTCATCCGGATCAGGCTCGATTTTGTCCACGCTTTCGTCGGGGACAGCTCGATTGTCGGCTTGCGTGTCATCCTCATGGTCGGCAACATCGTCGCGTCGCTCATCATCGCCGTCGGCGGCATGTTCGGAGAAGTCCAAGTCATCCTCGTCGGGATCGCCGGTTGCCCCCAGCAGGTCACGTTCGAAGTCGCTCATATCCGGATCAGTCGCCCGCTCATCAGGCCCGAAAGCTTGGTCGCTAGCGTCTGGGAAACGAACGGTGTCATCAGATTCCTCTTCAGACTCCCGTTCGGATTCCCTGTCCTCGGCCGGCGTCGAATCCGGGCTGCGATTGGAAAAATCAAAGTCGAAGGCGTTATCAGCGTCCTCTGGGTCTTCTTCCGCCTCGTCTTCATCGAGACGTTTGGAAAGCTCAGCCAAGTCATGGTCAACCCCCTCGATTTCTTCTTCCTCGGCGGCTGCTTCAGCCTGCCTCCGGGTTCCGAATCGATCCTCGTCGACTTCATCCTTCCGGCCGGCGACATCGATGGTGTCATCAATGTCAATCTCTGAGTCTGGGTCTTCATCAGCCGCCGGCCTGGCGTCCTGATCCAGGATGCCAAGCATTTCTCGCGTCCGCTCGTCCAGACCTTCTTCGTCGTCTTCGGCCGCTCTACGAATCGTTTCTGGCGGCGTAAGCAACGGGTGGTCGGGGGCATTGACGGTCGCCATCTCAAGCGCTTGCTGCCAGGCAGTATCCGAGTCGTCATCAACATGCTTGTACATGTCGTCCAGCGCAGACGAGAAGGCAGCCGAGTCATCTTTCTCAGCCAGAATTCCTAACAGCGACAGATGGGCAGTGAGGTCTTGCGGCTTAGAGGCTACACGCGCTCTCGCTCTGGTCAATGCCACGCCAGCATCGTCTGTCGTGGTCTGAGAGGTGGCGCGCTGGCCGCGAAGGAGCAAGAACCAGACCAGGCCAGCAATCAAACCAAGGACCACAACCCCCAATATCACCCACAGCCATAGCGGCCAGCGCGACTGCGGATCGGCGGCCGGCAGCGGAGGCTCGTCCGCTACCACCGGAGCCTGGTCTACCGGGACCGGGGCATCGACGGCTGTACGTTCGTCTACCGGAGGAACGGCAGCAACCGGTTCCTCGACTTCGGCCACTTCAGCAAGTTCCTGAGCCGCTTCTTCCCGTGCACGTCGTGCCTCGCGCAGGCGCATCTCGAACAGGGCCAATTCTTCTTCAGCGATCGCCAATCCGGCAGCATCGCCGCTATCTATGGCGTCACGTATGCTTTCCAGGTCGCGGTAAAAAAGATCGGTTTCCAGTTCCTCGGCATACATTTGATCTTCCAGGCGGCGTGTCCGGTCTCGAGCCTGCTGGATTTCTTCAGCCGACACCATCACGCCATCGTCGAGATCCTCCTGGTCCGGAGGAACCACTTCGAGACGATGGACTACTTCCGGCGGCAACGGCTCAGGCTCTGGCTCGGGGGCGCGTTCCACATCCGGAACGGCAACATCGGCCACCACGGGCACATCCGTCGTCCGGGTCTCTTGCCGCCAAGCCTGCATCTGCTCGCGGATTCGCCGGTCTGCCTCGACGGTAGAGGTTGCCCGAACGCTGGCAACGTCCGGCATGGTCAGCTCGGCACCGCGGCGGAGTCGATTGACGTTGCCGCCGATGAACGCCTGCGGATTTCTTTCAAAGATGGCCAGCATGACCTGGTTCATGGTCAGGGTGGTATCCGGGCGCCAGGCCATGGCCACGCCCCACAAGGTTTCGCCGGCGCCGATCGGGCCAACCACATCATCGCGCAGTGGCGGCACGGGCTCCGCGACGGGCTCCGGTCGCTCCTCTGGCGCAGGCCTGGGCGCCGGTCGCGGCGGGGTTGGCCCTGCTTCCCTCTCGGGCTCGACCGCTTCGGCAGGCGTTGCCTCTGGCGCGGTTTCGACGGCACGCCGGCGCGGTGGCGGCGCATCAATCAGCGGCGGGTCGAGGAAAAGGGTGTACTCCCGCAACACCCGACCGTTGGACCAGCGAGCATCGACCAGCACCTGCACGACCGGGTCATTGACATTGCGCCGTGAGCGGATTCGTAGCTGCGGCGGGTCAACCCGGCGATCCACGGTAATTTCCAGGCCTAGCGCCAGCGCGTCGGCAGGAACGCCAAGTCGTTCATGATCCCCAGGGGTGGCCGGTGCCACGGTCAAGGTATCCAGTGCCGCATCGTCGGCTTCCAGCAGGCGGACTGAAATGTCCAGGGGTTGGCCCAGGTAAGAACCGACCCGCGCCTCGCCCAGGCCAAGGGCCCGCAATGCATCCGTCGGAATCGAGAACAGTGCCAACCCCAGGGCACCTAGCAAGATCGTCTTTAAGGTCAGAAAACGCATGGACGCAGCCACCTTCTTTAGCGGGCGATTTATCGGTAATTCAAGCGAGTATACCAATGACTTAACAAAATAAGAAACCTGGCCCGGCCGCCTGGGAACCAGGCCACCGACAGGAAAGCGCGAAACCTCAGCCCTTCGCCTCGATCAAGTACTCCGCTATCTGCACCGCGTTAAGCGCCGCACCCTTGCGAACATTGTCCGCAACTACCCAGAAATCAATACCTTGCGGGTGACTCAAATCCTTCCGCAAACGGCAGACCCAAACCTCGTCATGGCCGGAAGCGTGAGTCAGCGGTGTGGCCAGTTCGGCACCTTGCAGCAGTTTGACCCCGGGCGCAGTGTCAAGCAAAGCGGCCACTTCTTCCACCGAAATGGGCTTTATGGTTTCAAGATGTACTGCCTCACCATGACCAATGAAAACCGGCACGCGAACCGCCGTCGCATTGACCTGGAGATCGGTGCTATCCAGGATGCGCTGGGTTTCCCGATGCATTTTCATTTCTTCACGGGTGTAGCCGTTTTCCTCGAACAGATCGATGGCCGGCAGCACGTTGAAGGCAATCGGCAAGCTGAATACCTCTGGCGCCGGGTCGCGGAAATTGAAGCGATCAGCGCATTGCCGGCCCAGCTCCTCCATCGCTGCGCGGCCGGCGCCGGATACCGACTGGTAGGTACAAACATTGATGCGAGCCACCCCGACCCGGTGGTGAATCGGGGCCACCGCCAGCAGCATCTGGATGGTCGAACAGTTCGGATTGGCGATGATGCCGCCCTTGAAATCTTTCAGCACCTCGCCGTTGACCTCGGGCACCACCAGCGGCACCTCGGGGTCCATGCGGAAGTGCGAGGTGTTGTCGATTACGATGCAGCCGGCAGCCGCGGCGCGCGGCGCATGCTCGGCCGAGACACTGCCGCCGGCCGAGAACAGGGCGAAATCCCAGCCCTTGAAATCAAAGGTCGCCAGGTCGTCCACCACCACTGATTTGCGCCCGTAAGACACCTCGCGCCCCACCGACTGGCTGCTGGCCAGGGCGGCGATTTCGGCAATTGGAAACTTCCGCTCGGCCAGAATCTCGAGCATGGCCTCGCCGACGGCCCCGGTAGCGCCGACGACGGCGACGCGGTAGCCGTTGTTTGTGGGGGTTGTCATTGTGCTTTTAGAGGGTTTTTGTTAGGGCGAGGTTGAATGCTAACCGGGATGGGCTGGGGATGGGAAGGGGGAGACGGATAGAGGAGAAGATGGGAGAGGGGGCTCGGTGGAACCCGCTAGTGCGGCAGTTCAATCGGCCTGATGACGAAGGATTCAACGTGGGCCCCGGCCGCGTTGGGCCGGGCTACAACTAGTGCAGCGATTCAATTAGGCTGATGGCGAAGGATTCAACATGGGCCCCGGCCACACGCGCTTGACGGTCTACGAGACGGCGCTTTTTGCCTTCGGCAACCCGCACCATCTCTCCGACCTGCGCTGGGCCGGGCTACAACCCATGAATCCATGAATCCATGAATCCATGAATCCATGAATCCATGAATCCGTGAATCCGTGAATCCGTGAATCCGTAACCCGTAAACCGTGCTTTTATCCCGGTACCCTAGGCGTCTGCGCCGGCACGTCGCCGCATTGGGCGCGGTTCAGCAATATGTGGTCGAGCAGGGTTAAAGCCAGCATGGCTTCGACGATGGGGACGGCGCGGATGCCGACGCAGGGGTCGTGGCGGCCGGTGGTGATGATTTCGACCGGGTTGCCGTCAGTGTCCACGGTCTTGCCCGGCAAGCGCAGCGAGGAGGTGGGCTTGAAGCCGACGGATACTTCAACCGGCTGGCCGGAGGATATGCCGCCGAGGATGCCGCCGGCGTGGTTGGACAGAAAACCCTCGGGCGTGATTTCGTCGCGGTGTTCGGTGCCTTTGTGGGCGACGCTGGCGAAACCGGCGCCGATTTCCACGCCCTTGGTGGCGTTGATGCTCATCATCGCCGCGGCCAGGTCGCCATCGAGCTTGGCATAGACCGGTGCACCGATGCCGACCGGCACACCGCTGGCCCGGGCCCGGACCAGCGCACCCACCGAATCACCGGACTTCCACAGCGCTTTCATGTATTCCTCGAGGTCGGCAACGCGCTTCTCATCCGGGCAAAAGAACGGGTTGCCGTTGATCACCGCAGCATCGAAGTGTTCATCGCAAACCAACTCGCCGAGCTGGCCCAGCCAGCCAACTATCTCGACGCCGTAGTGCAGTTTCAGATACTTGCGCGCCAGCGCCCCGGCCGCCACACGCATCGCCGTTTCGCGCGCCGATGAGCGCCCGCCTCCGCGATAATCGCGGATGCCGTACTTGTGGTGATAGGTGTAGTCGGCGTGCCCCGGTCGGAACTGGGCCGCGATTTTAGAGTAGTCCTTCGAGCGGGCATCGGTGTTGTAAATCAGCAGCGCAATCGGCGTGCCGGTCGTCTTGCCCTCGAACATGCCGGACAGAATCTGCACATCCTCGGCCTCCCTGCGCTGCGAGGTCCAGCGACTCTGCCCGGTCGCCCGCCGCATCAACTCATCGCGAATCTCTTCGGCAGTAATTTCAAACCCTGGCGGAAACCCGTCAATCACACAACCAATCGCCGGCCCATGGCTCTCGCCAAAGGTGGTGATGGTCAGAACGCGGCCGAAGGAATTGGACATGGTCGGAGCCTGCAGGTTGGTAGCGATGATTAAAGATTCGTGTAATTGGGCCCCGAGCCACCCTCGGGCGTCACCCAGTTGAT
>SKKV01000016.1 GCA_007123575.1 Wenzhouxiangella sp. | reverse complement strand
CCTGTGCCACGGCCCTGGATCTGGACCTGGCCATCGTCGACATTTGCCCGTCGACCAATGCCGCGCTGACCGAAGACCTGGCCGAGCGCCCGCTGCCCTGCGTCCTGCTTGCCGAAGGCCAAAGCGGCGGCCGCGGGCGGCGCGGTCGGGGCTGGGCGTCGCCACCCGGGGCCGGCATTTACCTGTCGTTGGGCTGGCGGTTTCAGTGCCCGGTGGCCGAGCTGACCGCACTGGGGCTTATTGCGAGCATGGCCGCGGCGAAAGCGCTGAACGCCTGCCAGCGCTCGCTCGTGCAGGTCAAATGGCCGAATGATCTGCAAGTGGCCGGGCGCAAGCTGGGCGGCTGCCTGGTTGACCTGACCGGGCCCACCGATGGCCCCTGCGAGGTCATCATCGGGCTGGGCATCAACGTCAACCTGCCGTCGACCGCGCTGATCGATCAGCCCTGGACCGACCTCAGGAGCGCCGGTTTTTCCCAGACCCGGACCGAGCTGGCCATCGCCCTGCTCGAATCGCTGGTCAACAACCTGCGCGTGCTAGAGGCCAACGGCAGTGCCGCGCTGCTCTCAGACTGGCACGAGCTGAACGCGCTGGCCAATCAGCCGCTGTCGGTGCACTGGGACGATGGCCGGCAAGTGCTCGGAAAGGCGGCCGGGATTGATAACAACGGTCACCTGCGGCTGCGGACCGGCAGCGGTGAAATCAGCCTGCATAGCGGAGAGGTTCGTGTCCGCCCCACCTGACCTGCTGATTGACCTCGGTCATAGCCGGATCAAGTGGGCGAGCGGGCTGGCCGGCCAGCTGCTGGAAGACAGCACCGGCGCCTGTCCGATTGATGACATTGCCGACTTTGAGCAGATGCTGCAAACCGGCTGTGCCCAGCGCGCGCTTGTCTCTGGTCAAACCAATCCCGAGGTGTTCGAGGCCGTGTCAGCGCGATTGACGCAAGCCGGGGTATCCTTGCAAGCCGTGTCGTCCGGCAACCCCGTCCTACCCGTGCAACCCGCTTATCCTCAGCTTGGCTGCGATCGCTGGCTGGCTCTGCAATATCCCTGGCTTGAGCAAAAAGCAGCGCTATGCGTGATTGACTGCGGCACCGCCATCACCGTTGACCTGGTAGATGATGACGGCCGGCACCAAGGCGGCTGGATCATGGCCGGCCTGGCCAGCCTGCGGCATGGTTTGCTGGCTCGGGCCAGGCGCCTGCCCGCGCCGGGCAACGAGCATTTGAACCTTGACTGCCCGACCCCGAACTCCGCCCAGGCGATCGCCGCGGGAACGCTTCTGCAGGTACTTGGTGGCATCAACCTGGCACTGGATCGCTGCGAGCGCCTCGTTGGCCGCTCGCTCAAGCCGTACCTGGGCGGCGGCGACGCCGCAACACTGGTAGCCCACATTGACCGCCCCGTGCACCGTGACGACACCCTGGTGCTGCGCGGCCTGGCCCTGGCGGCGGAATCAGCATGACTGCCGGTCACTGGCGAATCCTGGTCTTGTGCCTGCTGCTGGTCAATACCAGCTTGTTGATCTGGTTTGTCCTTTGGCCGCGCGCCGAGCCGGAAGCCCTTGAGCGCGAACTGCCGCCGCTGGATGCCAGCCTGCCGCACCTGGAACTGGTCGCTGAGGTGACCGAGGCGGAACGCAGCCTGGTCGGGGGTGAGCGCTGCTACAGCGTCGGCCCAATGTCGAGCCGCGACCTTCTGGAACGGGCCGAGCAGCATCTGGGCCCGATTGCCATCAGCCTTCGACAGCGCCAGACCGCCGCCGACACTGAGCTGGGTTGGACGGTGTACCTGCCGGCCGCCAGCCGCGCCGAAGCCGTCAGCCTGACCCGCGACCTGCAGGCCCGCGGCGAGGAGGATTTTTTTATCATCACCTCAGGCCCGCTGGAAAACATGGTCTCGGTCGGTCTTTTTGAAAACATGACCAATGCACGCGCACGCCAGGCTCGCATCGAAAGCCTGGGGTTTGAAGCCCGGGTCGAGGTTCGCCGTGAATCCTTGCCGCAGTACTGGATCGACTATCGGATTGGCCCGGAAGACACCTCGCCCTGGCGCCTGATTGTGCGCGGTTCGCCCGGGGCTCAGCACCGCGAGATACTTTGTTGGGATGAATAGGATAAGGGTTCAGGGTTCAGGTTTCAGGTTTCAGGGGGGGCTGAACCAATCAACCTGCTTTCGGTTTCGGGGGAGCGGTGGAATTTAGGCTGCAGACAGCCATCTTCGGCGGCCGGCTGGGGCCTTGGTTGCGGTTGATGCGGTTTGATCGGCCGATCGGGATTGCGCTGTTGCTTTGGCCTACCTGGTGGGGGCTTTGGATGGCGGCTGGTGGACTGCCCAGCCTGAAAAACCTGGTGATCTTTACCCTGGGCGTGATCGTGATGCGCGCGGCCGGCTGCGTGATCAACGACTACGCCGATCGCCATATCGATGGCCAGGTAGAACGCACCAGAAGCCGGCCCATTGCCGCCGGCGAGATTCGCCCGGGCCAGGCCCTGGCCCTGTTCTTCCTGCTACTGCTGCTTGCCCTGGTGCTGGTGTTGCTGACCAACCGCCTGACCGTGCTGATGGCTTTTGGCGGCGCCTTGCTGGCCGGCACCTATCCCTTCTTCAAGCGCTTCACCCATTTTCCGCAACTGGTTCTGGGAGCGGCCTTCGGCTGGGCCATTCCCATGGCATTTGCCGCCGAGATTGGCCATGTTCCGGCGGTGGCTTGGTGGCTGTTTGCCGCCAACCTGGTCTGGACGGTAATTTACGACACCGAGTACGCCATGGCCGACCGGGCCGACGACTTGAGGGCCGGGGTGAAATCAACCGCGATTGCCTTCGGCCGCATGGACGTCCCCATTATCGGTGCCCTGATGGGCCTGAAGCTGGCCCTGCTCATTCTGATCGGCCTTCAGTTCCTGCTGCACCTGTTTTTCTTCACCGCCGTGGCGATGACCTTCCTGCACTTCCAGCTCCAGCTCTGGCGCATCCGCGAACGCAACCCCGCCGCCTGCTTTCAGGCGTTTTTGAGTAATCATTGGGTCGGTTTGTTCATTTTTGGTGGGATAGCGGGGAGTTTTCTGAAATCCCAGGTTTAGGCTTTACGGTTGACGGTTTACGGTTTAGGGGTTACGGGACGAGCTCTTCCGTAAACCGTAACGCGTAAACCGTAAACCGACCCCCTAAGCCCTCGCCACCACCCAGATATCAACCCTTTCCACGCCTGCCCGCTTCAGCACCCTCGCACATTCATCCAGTGTTGAACCTGTCGTCATGACATCGTCGATAAGAGCGACATGGCGGGTACCGACTGGCAAGTGGGATAGGGCGAAGGCGGCGCGGACGTTGCCGCGGCGGCGGGCGGCGGGCAGGTTGGATTGGGCCGGTGTCCGGCGACGCCGGCGCAGCGCCGGGGCCCAGGGCAGGTGTTGCAAATGTCGGGACAGGTCTTGGCACAGCAGTGCTGACTGGTTGAAGCCGCGCTTCAGGCGACGCCAGTGATGCAAGGGCACCGGCACCATCAGATCCGGCCGCGGTGCACCGAGGGCTGTCAGGCGCTTGGCCATCAGCGCGGCCAGCACCCGACCAGCGGCCAGGTCGTGCTGAAACTTGAAGCGATGGACCAGGCGCTCGATTTCGCCGCTCCAGGCAAAGGCAGGAAAACTGGCATCGAAGTGCGGTGGCCTGGCCAGGCAGCGGCCGCAGCGCTGCACCGGGCGAGGCAGGACCAGTCCACAGCAGGCACAGCGCGGCGCGGCCAGCGGCAATTCGGCCTCGCAGCCGGCACAACAATCCAACTGGTCGCGGCCAGCCAGGCCGCAGACCAGGCATACCTGTGGGTAAAGCCAGTTGGAAACCGCACGCAGCATTGATTGAATACCGATCACCTGCCGTCCACAATTGTCCGTGACCTTTCTGCAATGTCAACCTGGATTCAGCCATCACGATGAACCAATCAGCGGCCGCCCGGCGAGCCTTCTCTCGTGCTGCATCAACCTATGACCGGCATGCTGCCCTGGCCGCAGAGATTGGACAGCGCCTGATCGAACGGCTGGACGGGCTGCGGTTCGAAGCAGAGGTCATTGCCGATTTTGGCTGCGCCACCGGGCGGCAATCGCTTGCCCTGCACAAGCGCTATCCCGGCGCGCGCCTGCTGGCGCTGGACTCCAGCCAGGCCATGCTGACCGAGGCCCGGCGCCGGCGCGGTTGGTGGAAGCGTCGATTCGAACTGGTCTGCGGTGAAATCGAATCTCTGCCACTGGCCGCTGACTGCCTGGACCTGGCTTTCGTCAATTTAAGCCTGCATGGCTGCATCGCTATTGACCAGGCGCTAACCAGTCTGCGCCGGGTATTGCGGCCTGGCGGCTTGCTGCTGCTGTCCGTGCCGGGCCTGGATACGCTGAAGGAATTGCGCCTGGCCTGGCAGCAGATCGAGCCCGAAAGCACCCGGATAATGCGCTTTACCGACGCCCAAAGGCTGGGCAGCGCCCTGACGCGGGCCGGCTTCGCCGAGCCCGTGCTGGACACCGACTGGCTGCAAACCCGGCACGATACTCCGCATGACTTGCTGAACACGCTGAAACGCAGCGGCTTCGCCAATACCGACGCTGATCGACCGCGTGGCCTGACCCACCCGCAGTGCCTTGGCAGGGTGCTGGAAGCGTTGGTCGCCCAGGCGGCGGAGCGAGACAGCCTGACGGCAAGCTGGGAAGTTGTCTATGCCTCGGCCTGGGCACCAGAGCACGGCCAGCCGATCCGTGGCGATCAGGGCGAGGAAGTCAGCGTGCCGATCAGTAAAATTGGAATCAGGCGTCGGGACCCATGATCCGGTCGCGCCCGAGGCTCTTCGCCTCGTAAAGAAAGCCATCGGCGCGCTTGAGCAGGTCCGACATGCTGTCCATATCGGCGGAAAAATCAGAATAGCCGATGCTGATCGTCACTTTCTCCTCGTAGCCGTCGTCGAGCTTGAATGAATCGGCACTGACCGCCTCTCGCAAACGCTCACAAACTTCGCGTGCCGCTTTTAGCGGCGTTTCGGGCATGAGCACCGCAAACTCTTCGCCACCAATTCGGGCCAGGGTGTCGTCGGACCTGACCGAGTCGGACAGCAGGGTAGAGAGTTGACGCAACACTTCGTCACCGGCCAGGTGACCGATGCGATCATTGATCTCCTTGAAAAAGTCGATATCGATAATGGCCAGCACCAGCCTCGCATCCGCCCGGCGCATGCAGTCGGCCAGGGCATCGGCCAAGGCCTGCATGAAGTGGCGGCGATTGTAGAGCCCCGTTAACTCATCCCGCAGCGCGTGTTCGCGCAATTCGTTGAGATAACCTGCTTCCAGGTTACCGGCAGCCAGAAACTTGAGCACCGACTTGCCCACCCGCACCTGGTCACCGTCTTTCAGGCGTTGCCGGTCGATGCGTTCTTCATTGACATAGGTGGCGTTGGTTGAGCGCAAGTCCTCCAGCCAGACCTCGCCGTCGCGCATCGAAACCCGACAATGCGAACGCGACACGCTGCGCGAGGCAATTTGAAAATCGGCATCGCTGCCCCGACCAATGACCACGGGCTTGTCACCCAGCTCAACTCGCGCGCCCAAGCGCTCGCCGCGAATAACCACCAGGCAAGCGTCCTGACGCGCCGGAACGTCGCTCAGTCCGTCCGAAATCAATTGCGTACATGGATCGGTATGATCACCGGATCGGGAACGCGATGTCATCATCAACTACCTGGCTGGCAACCGGGTGGTTCTCGTCTGGGAGGCGAGGACGCCGGGTCGGACACATGATTCTAACCCATGGCCTGGATTGGGAGGACATGCCGGCAGGAGAGCGCTGAACTGATGGCATACCAAAAAAAAGGGCCGGCTTCGTTTCCGAACAGCCGGCCCAGCCCCTGAGTGTATCCCCGCAGTAGCGGCAAGGTCTGCCGCTGCTTTTTCCGAAAGGTCCAATCAACCCTACCGTCAAACAGTCTACGGAAACCACATCGGCCAGCTTTATCCTGGTGCGACTATCGCTTGACCGTTTGCGACTTTCGCTGCTGGCGCCACTGCTCAGGGGGCCGACCGTAGTGTTTTCGAAACAGACGATTGAAGTGCTGGGGGCTGGCAAATCCGCTGTCCAGGGCAATATCACTGACGGTCAAATCCGTCTCGATCAGCAGACTCATTGCACGCTGCAGCCGCTGATGGCGAATGAATGCGGCCGGGGTCAGGCCGGTCATGGCTTTCAACTTGCGCTGCAGGGTACGACGTTCGACGTTGACCAACTCGGCCAGCATCTCGACAGTCAGGTCAGGGTCGGCCAGATGCCGGTTGAGCATCTCCCGCACACGGGCCAGAAAACTCACGTCCTGGTCGACAAGATCGGGCAGCTCGGGACAGTCTGCCCTGGCAATCGCCGCGCCGGACTGCAAGCGCCGCCGCAGGCGCTCCCGATTATCGAGCATGCGCTTGATCCGCAATACCAGCTCCTCGGCGTCAAACGGCTTGGCCAGGAAATCATCGGCGCTCAGGCTTAACCCCTTCAGGCGGGTGGCTTGATCCTGCCGCGCCGTGAGCAGCATCACCGGAATATGGCTGGTAGCGAGATCATCGCGCAGCAGCTTGAGCAGGGCCAGCCCATCCATGCCCGGCATCATGATGTCGGAAACAAGCAGGTCAGGCGGATCCTGCCTGGCCATGGCCAGGCCCTCTTCACCGCTCCGGGCTTCGATAACGCGCCATCGCGGCGTAAGCATTCGTCGCAGGTAGGCTCGCAGATCGCGATTATCTTCCACCACCAGCACGCTGGAGAGGTTTTCGTCACTGCCGGTCTCGGTCGGTGCCTCTGTAGCGACAGGATCGAGCAAAGCCTGGTCCAGCGTCACCGAATCGAGGCTCAGCAAGCGGCCCGCCTCGGTCGGGCAGAAACTGGTGGAGGCAGGCAGAAAAACACGGAAACAACTGCCTTCGCCAGGCCCGCTTTGCAGCTCAACGCGCCCGCCCAGCGCCTCGGCAGCTTCGCGAACCAGGGCCAGGCCAATTCCAGCCCCCGCCACGCCCCGGCGCTCGGCCGATTCAACCCGCTGAAAGCGCTCAAATACCTGGGCCTGTTCCTGCTTGGAAATACCCGGGCCGGTATCGCGCACGGTCAGACACAGGGTTTCATCCTGGCCTGACAATTCGACGGCAACATCGTCTCCGTATTCGCAGAACTTGATCGCGTTGGTCAGCAGGTTCAATAGAATCTTTTCGACATGCGCCTGGCTACAGTAGGTTGTCCAGCCTGGCTGAACCTGTTTTGTCAAGTTCAGTCCACGCTGCTCGGCCAGAGAGCTGAATGCCGCCACCGTGGCCTCGACCATGGGCGCGACCGCCCAGGGTTTTTCTTCGGCAAGGGTGTCGGATTGCAGGCGCAGCCGCGACAGGTCAAGCAGTTGGTCAACCAGGCGCAGCAGGTGGCGCAGGTAACGTCGCCCGCTGGCAATGGCATCAGCATCAGATCCAGCGTGCTGCAATCGGTCAAGGCTGGCCTGAATCAACGTCAGTGGGGTCCTGAACTCATGCGAGACATTGGCAAAGAACAGGTTGCGAGCCTCCAACGCCTTTTCCAGCTCCCGGGCCTGGCGGCGGGTCACCGTCTGCTGTTCGACCAGCTCGGCGGTGCGCCGCTCGACCAGGGCCTCCAACGCGCGTCGGCGCTGAAGCTGAAGTCGCCAGGCCAGCCACAGGATACCCAGCCCGACCAGCAGATAGGTGGCATATGCCCAGCCTGTCATCCAGGGCGGGGGCTGGATATGGGCAGTCAGCAGCAGCTTGTCCTCCGACCAGATCCCATCGCTGTTGCCAGCGCGCGCATAAAAGCGGTATCGACCCGGAGCCAACCCGGCGTAGCGCACCTGGCGCTGATTGCCCGCGTCAATCCAATCACCATCCAGCCCCTCAAGTCGATAGGCATAACGCACCCGGTCCGGGTCGCTGAACTTCAAGCCGACGAACATCACCTCGAGATCGTTCTGATCATGGCTGAGACCGAGCTCAGGCACCTCCCCAAGCGCCCAGTCCACTGGGCTTCCGCGAACGTTCACGGATTGCAAATGCAAGCGGGGCGGACGATACAGCTCCCTGACATCGCCAGGATCAAACGCATTGACACCATTGATGCCGCCAAAGTAGAAGCGCCCCTGCGCGCCGACATGAGCGACCGTATTATTGAACTCCAGCGACTGGATGCCATCCGGCATAGTGAAATGCCTGATCGCAAAGGTGTCCGGATTCCAGCGCATCAGGCCGTTATTGCTGCTCAGCCAGAGTTGACCGTCCGGCTGCGCCAGAATGGCGTAAATCGTGTGGTCGACCAGCCCGTGCTCGGCGCCGAACCATTCAAACCGGGGCTCGCCATCAATCAGCTCGAGCCGGGCCAAACCGTGGTCACGAGTACCTATCCACCAACCCGATTCATGATGCTCGGCCAAGCCAAATACCCGTGAATCACCGGGCGGGAAGTGCTGTGCCGCCTCGATGAAATGCGTGCCTTCCGGACTGTCAGGCGCAAACAAGCCAACACCGTCATCAGCACCAACCAGCAGCCGGGCGTCGGCCAGCGGCAGGATCAAATTCAGGGATCGCTCCGGCCAGATCGGGCCGAGCTCGACCGGGCTCAGCGTCCGCCGGTCAGCGCTGATATCCAGCGCCCGCAAGCCGCCGTTTCCACCCACCCATAGTCGGTTGCCGTTGGCTGAAAGAGTGAGTGATCGCAGTCTTTCACCCGGGTAGTTTTTAGTCAGTTCAAGCACGAACTCAACCCGATTCCTGGCTGCATCAATACCGACCAGGTGCTCGCGCCCCAGCACCCAAATCATGGCGCTCTGCGTATCGGCCACTACCGACTGAACGGCATCACTCGGCAAGCGCGTGTCCTCATCGGCCAGAAGGTGAAAGGCGCTGACAAACTCATAGCGACCATCATCCGTTCGCCGCAGCCGCCGAACGCCGCCGTGATCCAGGGCCAGCCACAAATACTCGGTGCCGTCGAGGCTCTGTTCGGCGATGCCGCGCACGATGTTCAGTCCGGCGAAAGGAATCGCACCGATCGGACTGCGGTCAGCAATATGGGCAAAACGGTGCTTGTGCGCGGAATAAACAGCAAGCCCGCCCAGTCGACTGCCAATCCAGACCGACCCGTCCTCATCAACAAACGCCGTGTAGCCGGCACCCAGGGTGGAAGGCGGAATGCTGAATGAGTCACGCGGGTCATGGCGAAACAACTGGATCTGTTCCCCCTCGGCGAACCAGCGGGCAACACCATACTGGCTGGTAAACCAGATGTCGCCATTGGCGTGCTCGATCATCCGAACCCGCTGGCGGGTGTTCTCATCAACGCGAATGCGCTCGCCGAAGAAGCGCTCAACCCAGCGATCCTGCTGGGGCCAATACTGGAGCACCCGGGTGGTCAGGGCCATCCAAAGCGAACCGTCGCTAGACAGAAAAACCGAATTGAAGCGCTCATGACGGAAGCCAAGTCGGTTCAGTCCGAGCTGGCGCTGAACGTTCATCGTGTCAGGATCAATCAGATCGAGCCGGTCATCGTAGGCAACCGCCAGCCAGCCGTTCGGGAGCAGCTCCAGGCCATTGTAGAAAGGGTAGACCGGCGCCTCGGCCAATTCGACGACGAGTTCCATCACGGCGCGATCAGGCTGCTCGCGCCACAAGCCTGCCCCATTGAGTAGCCAGAATCTACCACTGCTGTCCAACACGCCGGAGCGCCGAGACTGGGCCGACTCGGCCACTGGCTCGGCAAAAGGCAACTCGCTTAATTGACGTGACTCCGGCCGCCAGATCAACACGCCATGGGAATCTTCAACATAAACACGACCGTCTCCGGCCTCGAGAAGAATCCGAATCCTGCCGCCCCGCCGCTCGGCCGCCTCCGCCGGCAACGAAAACCGCTCAGAGCGGCCAGAGCGAGGATCAAACAGATCCAGGCCTGATCGGGTCGCTACCCACAACCCGCCGCTGGAAGACAACAGCAAATCGCTGATTTTGCTATTCGACAGACTGTCAGGCCGCTCGGCATCGTGACGGAAGCTTTGAAAGCGGTAGCCGTCGAACCGATCCAGACCAAACTGGGTGCCAAACCAGAGAAATCCATCCGGGCACTGCGCGATCGCTTGAATCGAGGACTGCGACAGCCCCTGCTCCATCGAAATCCGTTCAAACCGAATCTCGCCAAGCGCCTCTGCCTGGCTGGCCAGCACACAAAGCGCCAGGGCAGGCAAAAACCGAATGACCGAATTTATCCCATTGATCACAGGCGCTACCGCGATGACTTCACAAACTGACTCCTCGTGACCCTCAATGGATAAAAATGCCGCGCCTGACGAGCGCTGTCAACTCTGGGGGCATGGTATTCTAGGTTTTACGCTTAAACGGGGGGTGGTGCCGCTCAATTGCGATCGCGCCCATCTCAGAATCGAAGGATTTCAGCCAGACCCATGTCAGAAGAGAAACAAAAGCAGATCGAAGCCCATAACAAGGCAACCGACGAATTCGTTCAGCTGGCCAACCGCATGGCCAACGAGGATGGCTTGGACATCAAAATGGTCTCAGCCGCACTGATGGCCGCCTCCGGCGTCTACGCCACTTTCATGGCTGCCGGCAATCAGGGCTTTCTCGCCCCCGGCGGCGTCGAGCGCGTGGCCGAAGTCTACAAGCGCAACCTGGCCTACATCCAGGAACGAAAGAAAGAAGAACTGGAAGCCCAGGGCCTGCAGCCCAAGCCGGTCGCTCAAGTCAAGGCGGAAGCCGAAAGCGGCCCAAGCTGACCCCCTTCTTACGGGCCCTTAGCTCAGTTGGTTAGAGCAGCCGACTCATAATCGGTAGGTCGTAGGTTCAAGTCCTACAGGGCCCACCATTTCCCGCACAGTTTGCGCTGAGTGGTTGGGGGGGGGGAACCATAAATTGGCCAAACGCCACTTTATGGTCACCAGGGAAGCATGAAGTGGCCACTTTAAATGATGCGCAGCCGTGGTTTGCGGACCGTGATTCCAGGCTACTCGACTCAAGGCCCCGCCCAGCGCGCTCACACTTACTCCCTGCTTGCAATATTGCTTGAGCACCCGATCTGGCGAGATGCACAAGACCTCCTCGAGGCGACGTGTCGGCTGGTCCAGAAGGAACCGGACCGCAAATAGCGTAGCTCTTAGCATCCATGCTAAACTAGCAGAACCTAACAGGTTTAGTGGTGTTTAGACATGGAGTCGAATGACATGGCATCGAATGCTGACGCGCTGTATTTCCAGGCTCATGGGTTGGACGTGCGTTCGCCTGAAGCCCTCAACCGCGCGCTGGAAGAGGCCATCGCGATGCAGAGCCTCTCGCTCCCTGAGCGCCCCAGTGACATGATGAGCGAATCCGAGATGCAGGCCTTTCGTGAGATAGGCGTAGATGTCGATGATGCCGGCAAAGGCCCGGATCCCGTCATTTCAGGCGTCGTGGAACTCGCGACGGTCATTGCCTCAGGCTTATCCGCGCAGCAAGCAGCCGATCGATTAGGGGTCGGCCGCAGTCGCATCAGCCAGCGACTGACGGGACGGGAGCTTTTCTCCTTCCGGATCGACGGCCGAGTCGTGATCCCATCCTTCCAGTTCCAGGGCGACGATCTAGTCCCGGGCATCACCCAGGTCAACTGCGCCCTGCCACCCACCCGTCACCCCTTGTCGGTGGTGAGGTGGTTCCAGACGCCTCAGCCGGAACTGGACGTTGACGGTGATCGCCCCCTGACACCATTGGAGTGGCTCAGCCAGGGCGGTGACCCCTCCGTCGTGTGCGAACTCGCCGAAATTCTGCAAGAGCACCCCTGATCGATGGCTCCAAAGCTCCCGCGCACGCCGGATCGCAACCTGCTCAGGCGCATTGGCGCTGCCACGGTCACAGTGCCTGCCAATACGCTGATCTCGCGCGTTTACATGCGCGGGGGCTCTCACCCCACGACCTGGGGGTCCTGGCGCTATTTCGGCCCCCTCAAGTCCTCGAGGTTTGACCACCACCTGCTGGACGACAAGGGGATGCCCTCGCTTCAGGACCGCGGTATCGCGTATGGTGCCGTGGCTGCCGGCAACGGAGGCACTGACGGCGCCCTGGCCTGCTGCCTGGCCGAGGTCTACCAGAAGAACCGGTCGATCGATCCTCACGAGAATCAGCCTTGGTGGGCGGTCTTCTGGCTGGCCGCAGACCTGCTATTGCTCGACCTTCGAGGCGCTTGGCCCACCCGGGCCGGCGCATCTCAAGCGATCAACTCAGGAGCCAGGTCAAGCACCCGAGCCTGGGCCCATGCCTTCTACGAGGAATACCCGGATATCCACGGGCTGATATACCCCAGCTCCATGTGCGGCGGCATCGATGCCGTGGCTCTCAACGAGCGCGCTGGGGGCATCGGCGCCATCCCGGCACACGCACATCACAATTACGCCCTGAGCGACCCCAAGCTCTCGCGCATGCTTCGCAAGGCGGCGCGCAAGATCGGCTATACCCTGCTCCATTAGGCCGTGACTACCCGGCCACCGGGTCAACAGTTTACATAGCGGACTGGATTCTGGCTCCCGCGCAGCTCCTTTGGCAGCCGCTTGTCGAGGTAGGCGTTCCGGAATGCAGCTGGGCCTCTTCTGGCCAATTTATGCTTCCTCACTGTGGCCACGTTATGCTTCCACAACCACTGAGCACCCTCGGAAACCGCTGCAGAGCCGTGCCGGCCTGCAGGCTGCCCAGAGCATCCGCAGCAGATCAGCCCTAAACCCGACAGGCTCCTATCGGAACGCGGGGCGTGAGGTGTGCTCGGTGGAGGCCGGCAGCACGGGCAGGCGCAGGGCATGTTCCGGGATCTCGCCTTCCAGGGTCTGGTAGAAGGCCATCAGCTTGTCGAGATCCTCTTCATCGATTTCGCGGCCGAGCTGGACGCGGGCCATGATCTGGGTGGCGTCGCGCAGATTCCAGACCGAACCATCGTGAAAGTAGGGATAGGTGCGCGTGATGTTGCGCAGCGATGGGGTCTTGAACACGTACAGGTCATCACGATTCTGGGTGACGGCGAAACGGCCCACGTCCATGGGCATGGTCGGCTGGTCGATGGTGATGTATTCGCGGGTGGCTTCCCAGTAGGCCTCGACGATGCCGAAACGAGCCATGACATCACCGCCCAGGGCCGGTCCGGCATGGCAGCCGACGCAGCCTT
>SKKV01000264.1 GCA_007123575.1 Wenzhouxiangella sp. | reverse complement strand
TTGCACCATAATGAGATTACGTAGCCTATTGATTTTAAAAGTATTGTGCGTCCGGATAGCTGCCGGCCTATTTTTGGAGCAAATTGGATAGGCGACTGTGGAGCGTTTCCAGGCGGAGGTTGGCGCAGGCACCTGGGGAGACTCTTTGCTTGAGACTGTCTTCAGGGCTACGGCGATCGAGGGTGTCGATTTCAGCGGCGGCCTGGCGGTAGGCTTCGCGGAAGGATTTGCCCTGGCCGACCAGCTCGTTGGCCAGGTCGGTGGCGTGCAAGGCCGGGGCGATGGCCGCCCGCATGGTCTGGTTGTTCCAGGACAGGCCGGCAAGCAGATCGGGGACTAAATCCAGCCCGGCCAGCCCTCGTTCGAAGGCGCGCAACAGGGCCGGCTTGGTATCCTGCAGGTCGCGTTGGTATCCGGAAGGCAGACTCAGCACGGCTTCGAGCTCGGCGCGGGCGCCAACACATTGGGCGTGCAATGAGCGCAATAACTCGACGGTGTCAGGGTTGAGCTTGTTGGGCATGATCGACGAGCCAGTGCAGAAGGCAGCCGGGATGCGAACAAAGCCGAACTCCTGGCTTGCGAACAGGCTCAGGTCCCAGCTCAAACGGCGCAGATCGCCGGTGGCGGCCGACAGGGCATCCAGGGCGCGCAGCTCGGTCTTGCCGCGGGCGTTCTGCGCGTACTGGGGATTGACCAGCAGGCGGGCAAAGCCCAGATCCTCGGCCACGCCGTCGCGATCCAGGTCGAAATTCACACCAAACCCGGACGCCGTACCCAGCGGACTGGCGTCCAACCAGTGACCAATTCGGCCAGCCAGCTCGACATTGTCGATAAACGCTTCGGCGTGACCGGCCCACCACAGGCCCAGGCTGGACGGCATGGCCTGTTGCAGGTGGGTATGCCCCGGCAGCGGCACGTCCTTTTCTGCTTCGGCACGTGCCAAGCAGACGGTCGCGATGCGCGCGCAGACCTCGCCGAGGCGCGCTAGCCGGTCTTTCATGTATAGCCGCAACGCCACCGCAACCTGGTCGTTGCGGCTGCGCCCGGCATGAATTCTTCCGCCTATTTCTCCGAGCTGATCAGTCAGCCAGCTTTCAATGGCCGAATGGCCGTCCTCGAAGCGCTCATCGAGCAGGAATTCCCCGCTCTCAAATGCGGCCAGCAGCTTATTCATGCTGACCACCATGGCTTCGGCCTGGTCGGCGCTAAGCACGCCATTTCGGGCCAGCCCACGCGCGTGAGCCTGGCTGGCGCGAACATCGAACGGCAACAGCAGCCGATCCAGAACCACGTCATCCCCGGCCAGAAACCGCATGACGCGTCCATCAACGGCTTCGGTGGAATCTTTTTTCCAGATGTAGTTGGTCAAAGGCCAGTCCTTGGGAGTTAATCTTGGGTTTTAAGAGATTTGATTAGGAAGTGCAAATTCGCCTCTCACGCATCCCCGCCAGCTCGTTAAAGCCTAAAGCAAGGTTGATGTTCTGCACGGCCTGGCTAGCGGCGCCCTTTAGGAGGTTGTCCAGGACGACGACCAGACTGGCGCGGTGGGGGTTGCGGGCATCGACGCTGAAACCGCCAATGGCGAGGCTCGGGGTACCCGCCACTTCCCGGATCTCAGGTATCTCTTCGCTGACCCGGATCAGCGGTTCATCGTCATATGCCGCCTGGAAGCCCGCAAACAGCTCATCGACACTGGCCGGTTCGGACAGGTTGACGGCGACGGTCAGGGAGATGCCTCGGAAAAACGGCGCAACATGGGGATGAAAACGCACCGGTCGGCCGAGACGGGCAGAAACCTCGCGCTCGTGCATGTGGCCCGTCAGGGCGTAGGGGATCAGGTTGTCGCGCAAACGCTCGGGATCATTGCGCGGCGACGGCGTCCTACCGGCACCGC
Organism: Wenzhouxiangella sp.; assembly: GCA_007123575.1. Lineage (GTDB taxonomy): Bacteria > Pseudomonadota > Gammaproteobacteria > Xanthomonadales > Wenzhouxiangellaceae > Wenzhouxiangella. The sequence goes on along the minus strand of SKKV01000264.1, from coordinate 1,817 downwards.
TGTAGCCGGACACCCCGAAAACGACCGGCGGGCGGGTTAGACGGTCACGCAGCGGCAGCAAACCGAACTGGGCACCGGTGGCGTAGCAGCCGGGGTTGGCAATACGCCTGGCCGAAGCCAGCGCCTTACGATTCCATTCGCTCAGGCCGTAAACCCAGTCTTCGCTGAAGCGGAAGTCGGCGCCCAGGTCGATGATCACGGCATCAGGATGCGCCTGTTCGATGGCGCTGACCCAAGGGGTCGAAGCACCGTTGGGCAAGGCCAGGATCCAGACTTCGGCATTTATTGACGCGCATTCCCCAGGCGCCAATGCCTGCAGGCATTGCGCAGGGTTCGGCCAGTCCGGCACCAGTTCGGTCAGCGGCTTGCCGGCTTCCGAACTGGAGGTGGCCACCGCCAACTCCAGTTCAGGATGGCCACTGATCAACGGCAGCAAGGTCTGGCCGGTGTAACCACGGCCACCAATCAAAGCCACTTGTTTGCGATCCGTCACTCTTCTTCCCAGCCGGAATCCCGGTGTCGTGCGTCGTTGACCAGGCGCTCGAGCTGGTCGAAAGCTTCGACGCCAATGATGTGGACGATCCATTCACCGCGGCGGAAGCTGGCGTGGGCCTGTTGCAGGTACCAGCCTGCGATGGGATTGTTGGCGCGCGAGCGCCAGTACAGGGTCGGGAATCGGGCGCGCAGCACCTGCCACAAGGCCGCCCCTAAGCCCTCACCCCGAGCCTCGGGCGTGACCACGAACTTGTCCAGGTAGGGCAGCCCGTCCACGCCGCGGGCGATCAGCGCGGCCGCGCGGCCGGATTCTGCCAGCAGCAGCCCCTGCAGATCGCGGCCTTCCAACCAGTCTGGACGAAGCTTGCGCTCGAAGCTCGATTCAAGCAGGCCGGCCAGATCGCGCCACTGTTCGGGCGAGACCTCGGTCAGCCAGTCGATCCGCTCGCCCTTGCGAATCAAGGTGCCAGCACCGGTATGGGTGAACAGTTCGCGGGTCAGCTTGGCCGCCGAGGTGATCGAGACCGAGGTCTCGCCCGGCAGACGATCAAGCATGTCCTTGATCTGGGCCAGCTTTAGCTGAATGCCCGAGTGGACCCAATCCTGGGCAATCAAATGCTCGTAATCGCCGCTAATGGAAATGGCGGAGATGATGCGCCCGTTCTGGTCCAGCAAACCGCCAGTGCCGGTCAGAAAGATGATCTTGTAAGGCTTGACTTCCCAGACCAGCTCGCGGGCGGCGATATCGGCATTGATGTTCAGGACTTGGCCGGCAGGCGATTCACCGAGGCAGGCAACCACCGGCAGCGCACCGGCGCGCACCGCCGAGCGCAGCGGCTCGAGTTCGATGCTTTCGATTTCGCCGACCAGCCCCAGGCGCTCGCGATCCGCCAGGCGGGCGTTGAACACGCCGTGCAAAATGCCGCGGGCACGAACGCCGCGGGCTTCCAGGGCATCGACGATGGCGGCATTGGCGCGATAAATCACCGGCCTGGCGACAGCCATCACCTCTTCGGTGGTCACCCTCAATCCGTCTCGCTTTTCCACAGGCACCCCAGCCTCGGCCATGGCTTCATCGAGCTGGGGGCCGGCACCGTGCAGGACGATGGGGGTCAGGCCCAGCCGATGCAGAAAGGCCAGCGCCGCAGCCAGTTCGTCCAAATCATCACGCAGTACAGCGCCGCCGACCTTGACCACGGCGAAGCGCGCCTCCTCGATGCGCGAAAACTGCTTCAGGTACTGGCGCGCCTCGCGGCTGGAGCCCAGCTGGCCAAGCAGCTCGATAACGGTTTGACGGACTTCGGCCATGCTGTAGCGGTCTC
>SKKV01000278.1 GCA_007123575.1 Wenzhouxiangella sp. | reverse complement strand
ATTTCCGGCGCGGTCAGCCCCAGCAGCTGGGCGCGATCAAGCAGCATTTCTTCCGGCTTGACCACATACTCCTTCTTGACCCAGTTGCGGAAGCCATCAGCCAGCGGCTCGAGATATTCGAACGACTCCACTTCCGTCATTTCCTGGCTGGCATCACCACGGCCCGGTGCGAAGGGCACTTCGATATCGTGTCCGGCAGCCTTGGCTGCCTGCTCGATACCCACGTTACCCGCCAACACGATCACGTCGGCCAGGCTGGCACCGGTTTCAGCAGCGATCGGCTCGAGTGCACTCAGCACCTTGGCCAGGCGCTCTGGTTCATTGCCTTCCCAGTCCTTCTGCGGAGCAAGCCGAATCCGCGCACCATTGGCGCCGCCGCGCAAGTCTGAGCCACGGAAAGTCCGGGCGCTGTCCCAGGCGGTTGAAACCATCTCGGCAATCGACAGCCCGCTGTCAGCAATCTTGGCCTTGACCGCAGCCACGTCGTAGTCGGTGCTGCCGGCCGGAATCGGGTCCTGCCAGATCAGATCTTCATTGGGCACTTCCGGTCCGATGTAGCGCGTCTTCGGGCCCATATCACGGTGGGTCAGTTTGAACCAGGCACGTGCAAAGACTTCATTGAAGTAGTCTTGGTCCTCGCGGAAGCGCTCGGAAATCTTGCGATATTCGGGATCCACTTTCAGCGCCATGTCGGCATCGGTCATCATCGGCATGACGCGGATCGACGGATCTTCGACATCCACCGGCATGTCTTCTTCAGCGATTTCTACCGGCTGGTACTGGTTGGCACCTGCAGGACTCTTGGTCAGTTCCCACTCGTGCTTGAACAGCATTTCAAAATAGCCGGCATCCCACTTTGTCGGATGCGTGGTCCAAGCACCCTCGATACCGCTCGTCATGGCATCGCGGCCAACGCCCCGGGTGACCTTGTTGTTCCAGCCCAGACCCTGCTCTTCGACGTCGGCGGCTTCAGGCGCGGGACCCAGGTTGGATTCCTTGTTGTTTCCGTGCGCCTTGCCGACGGTATGGCCACCGGCAGTCAGCGCCACCGTCTCTTCGTCATTCATGGCCATGCGGCTGAAGGTCACCCGCATGTCCTTGGCCGTCTTCAGCGGATCGGGATTGCCATCAACGCCTTCCGGGTTGACGTAGATCAGCCCCATCATGACGGCCGCGAGCGGATTCTCCAGCGACTCGCGATCGCCCGAGTAGCGGGAGTTGTCGGAGGTGCTCGGCGCCAGCCAATCCTGCTCCGCACCCCAGTAGGTGTCTTTTTCCGGGTGCCAGATGTCTTCTCGACCGAACGAAAAGCCAAAGGTCTTGAAACCCATTGACTCATAAGCGACATTTCCGGCAAGGATCATCAAATCAGCCCAGCTCAGCTTGTTGCCGTACTTCTTCTTGATCGGCCAAAGCAAGCGACGGGCCTTGTCCAGGTTGCCGTTATCGGGCCAGCTGTTGAGCGGAGCAAAGCGCAGGTTGCCGGCGCCGGCGCCGCCACGACCATCGGCAACCCGGTAGGAACCAGCCGAGTGCCATGCCATGCGAATCATCAGGCCACCGTAGTGACCCCAGTCGGCCGGCCACCATTCCTGGCTGTCGGTCATCAGATCGGTGAGATCTTTCTTGAGCGCCGTGACATCCAGCGACTTCACCGCCTCGCGGTAGTCGAAATCCGGATCCATGGGATTGGTCTTGCTGTCGTGCTGGTGGAGAATGTCCAGGTTCAGCGAGTTTGGCCACCAGTCCCTGTTGGACTGGCCAGCCGCCGTCATTGAACCATGCATTACCGGGCACTTCACTTTGTCGTCCATTGCACTACCCCTGACGAGAACATGTTGAGTGGACCATGATCTTACACCCAGGCCCAACTATAGTTCAAAGTGATTTTAATGATGCCATTCATAGGTAGCGGCTATTAGATAAGCCTTTTCAACAGAGTACCTACTTGCTTGACAAACCGCATGCTTCGTCGCCCCAGCCGCGCAACCGGTCACAAAACCGAAAACCCGCTGTAAAACACAGTGTTACCCGCCAGATTTTCAGCGCTATACTCCGGCTATTCGGGTATGAGCAGGGAGCCATACTTGCCACCCGGAAAGCGGTTTCATCACTGCAGGATTGCATCCTGCGCTTTGGAATTGCAGTCAGAACACGAAACCGAGGAAGGGGTCAACTCAAATCAGCACGTCGGCACGGACCGACACAATGCCATGTCAAAGGGGCCGTTAATAGCACTTCTAGCGTCGTGTAGCGCCGTCAGCCTTGGCGGCGGCCGATCATGACGAGCGTAGCGAGCACCGTTGGCCTGGCCGCGGTCTTGAGCCTCGGCGTGGCCGCTGCCGGATGGGCAACAAGCTGCGAAATACCGCTTTCTCAACACGTGGTGCAAGCCCACACTCAGCAACAGGGCTTGCCGCTGGACGCCGTGTATGCGGTTACCGAGGATCAGGAAAACTTCGTCTGGGTCGGTACCGAAGATGGCCTGGCCCAGTTTGACGGCAGACACTTCGAGCGCATTGATCTGAGCCGGATCCTGGGTGATGCGGCCGAGTTCATCGAGCGCCTGACGGTCACGCCCGACGGCGATCTGCTGGCGGCCACGGCCAACGCCGGCATTGTCAGCGCCGCTGGTGGCACGATCCGAGTCAGTTCCGAGCCAGGCAAGGGGACCCGGTTCAGCGTCGTTCTGCCGCTGGATGAAACCGCCGGGAAGGGACATTGATGCAATCGGAGCACTACTATTCATCCCAGCCGGTAAGTCTGCTACTGTGGGGGATCAAATCTTGTCCACTCCAGAGCGGATCAGGCTGGAACCGGACGAGGAGGGAGCCGCATGGACAACAAAACTGACGCTACGGAAGAGGTTGCCAAACCGGCACCGGCCAGCACGAGTTTTCAGCGTATCGCGCTGGCTATCATCTTAGTCGGCCTGGGTGGTGTCTTTGCCCTGGACCTGATCCGCCCCAACACCCTGACCTTCGGCATGCTCTATGTTGCCCTGGTCTTGGCTGCGCTGCTGCTGGGTCGAATCAGGTGGGTGGTGGCGATCACGTTGATCGCCAGCGCCCTGGCCATCGGCGGGCTGTGGCTTGCAATCAGCTGGAATCAGGAGGCATTGAGCAGCTATCAGCTGGGCAATCGCGTGCTCAGTTTGCTGCTCATTGCCGTCACCGGCCTGCTGGGGGCCGGCTTACTGGCCCAGGTGCGGCAAAAGGCCAGCGCCAACCAGACTGTTATCGACACCCGGCGGCGACTGGAGAACAGCCGCGAAATGCTGGAAATGGCAACCCGTCTGACCTGCGTCGGCGGCTGGACGGTCCGACTCGAATCGGGTCGCGCCGAATGGACGCGCGAGGTCTGCCGGATTCACGAGGTCGCCGAAGACTTCGCGCCCAGCCTGGACGAAGCCATCGCCTTCTACGCACCAGAGCACCGCCCGCGTATTCGGCAGCTTTTCAACCGCTGCGTGGAAGATGGCGAGACCTTCGATGTCGAGCTACAGATCATTACCGCCTCCGGTCGGCGTGTCTGGGTGCGAGCACTGGGCCAGCCAGTGCGCAATGACGATGACCAGATCATCGGCGCGCGGGGTGCGCTGGTGGACATCGACCAACAAAAGCGCGCTCACGATCTTGTCGAAAAATCCCAGCGTGAAGCCACCGTGCTGTCTCAGCGCCTGGAACAAACGCTGGAGGGCATGCTCGACGGCTTTTT
>SKKV01000183.1 GCA_007123575.1 Wenzhouxiangella sp. | reverse complement strand
GAACAAGCCAGCTTGACGACCAGCATTCCGCTGCTGACCCGAGGCGGCGTTTACGCGGTGCCAGCCGGCACGGTATGGGGGTGGCTGTTGCTGGCCCTGGCCGTGATCGTGATTGCCGCTGCGGCGCCGAGTTGGCGGCGGCTCTGCTAAGCTTTCCAGCCCTTATCCTTATCTTTTTCGACAGGTTTTGCCATGCGCAAGCTCTTGATCATTCTGGCTGCGGCCCTGGCGCTGCTCCTGGTCGTCGTACCCCTGCTGCTGCTTTGGTTGGTGGATCCGAACGACTATCGCGATGAAATCGCCAGCCGCGCTTCCGACCAGCTTGGCCGCGAAGTCAGCCTACAGGGGCCGCTGTCGCTGAAGGTATTCCCGCGCGTGGCAATTGAAGTCAGCGACGTTGGCGTCGGCAATCCGCCGGGATTCGTCCAGGCGCCCCCGCTGGCGCAGGTCGGCACGGCAACCCTGTCCGTGGGCTTGTGGCCGCTGTTTCGCGGCGAACTGGACATTGGTGCGGTGACCCTGGGAGATGCCGTTTTTCACCTGATCACCGATGCAGCCGGGCGTTCCAACCTCGACGGCCTGATGACCGACAGCCCGGAACAGCCGGATGCCGAGCCCGACTTGAGCGGGATCAGCCTGGGCGAAGTTCGATTCGACGATGTTCAGATCGTGTCCATGGACCTGGCCCGCGATACCTCGGTTGCCTTTGCGATCAGCGACCTGCGCCTGGATCCGTTTCGGGCCGGTCAGCCGACGGAGTTTCGCCTGGCCGGCATTCTGTCTGATGACGAGGGTGAACTGGTGGTGCTGGAGCGCTTGAGCGGCCGCCTGAACGTGGCTGTCAATGTCGCCAGCGTGGATTTGAGCCACCTGGTGCTGGAAGGCAGCTTGCCGCAAGCTGGCGCCAGGGTCAGCGCACGCGCCGGGGCTTCAGTTGATTTGAGCGCCGCTGATCCGGTTGTGACCCTGCCGGTGCTGGATGCCACCCTGGCGGTCGATGCCCTGCGCCTGGCCCTGGTGGTCGAAGAGCCGGCCCGGTTGGCGACGGGCGAAGAGATGCGCATGGATCTGCCCGCTGCCCGCATGTCTGTCAACGAGCAGCCGCTGACCGCGCGTGGCCACCTGGTGCTGGGCCGCGAGATCGAAGCTGCCCTGGCGGTTCGCGGCGAACGCCTGGATCTGCGGCCGCTGATGACGCCTGGCGAGCGCCAATCGCGCCCGCGTGGCGAGCCGGCGGATCCGGATTTCAGCGCCCTGGATGCGTTGACCTTGAACTTTGATCTGCGTCTGGACACGCTGGTGTTGTCGGATGTCCTGAGCCTGGGCGATGTGGTGGCCGAGGCGAATTTGCGCGACGGTGAGCTGGTCCTGGCGCCGCTGGCGGCCAGGTTACTGGGTGGCCAGTTCGAGGGCCGGGCGCTGGTGGATTTGCGCGCTGATCCGCCGCGGGTTGAGCTGCAGCCGCGGCTGCGCCGGATCGAGGTCGACCGCCTGGCCGCGTTGGGTGGCCTGACCGCGCCGGTGCGGGGCCTGGGCGATTTCACCCTGGATTTGAGTTTCAGCGGCCTGGATGCGGAAAGCATCCTGGGCAGCCTGGACGGCAGCGGCCAGTTCCAGGTCGAACAAGGCGCCTTGCTGGGCGTGGATTTGCGCGCCCTGGTCGGCCAGGAGTTAACCCGGTCGAACGTGGGCAACATTAGCCGAGCCTTTGGCGGGCAGACCGAATTTGAGCAGTTTGGCGGCAGCCTGGAAGCCCGCGCCGGCGTGGTCGAGCTGCCCGATCTGCGGCTGGTCGCCGGCGATCTGGGTCTGGCCGGCTCCGGCAAGCTGGATCTGCCGGCCGGCCAGGTGGACTACCGGATGGAGCTGGCCCTTGGCGAAGCGCTGGCCAGCAGCCTGCCCAGGACGGTGCGCGAGGCCACGGGCGGGCGGATTCCTCTGACTATTGCCGGGCCGATGACTCAGCCAGTGGTGTCGGTTGATATTGCCGGGGTGGCAGAGAGCGCGCTCAGGCGGCAGATCGAGCAGCGGCTGCGGCCGCGCGAATCGCGCGCCGCGCCGGAAGATGAAGCGGCTGCGGAAGTGCCACCACCTGAAACCGAGGAAACTGCAGAGCCCGCTGAGGCCGAACCGGAGCGTGAGCAGCGCCGCATGCGCGGGCGCGATATCGTCATTCGTGGATTGAGCGAGCGCGAGCGGCGTGAACCCCAGGAAGATCCGGATGCGACGGAGGAACCGGCTGAAGAAGAGGAAGCAACCGAGTCCGACGACGAACCGCCGCCGGACGAGGACTGAGGAAATTTCTCAGGCCCGCCGCATCGGCTGTAGCTGCAGGTAGGTGAGGCTGCGCCACAGCCACTCCATGGGCCCGAAGCGGAATCGGGCCATCCACCAGTGACTGAACATCACCTGGACGGCGAAGAAGGCCAGGGCCAGGAGCAGGTGTGACCAGCGCGGCAACACCGTGCCCAGGCCCAGGCCGTGACCGTACAGGGTCCAGGTCCAGAACAGTGACTGGGCCAGGTAGTTGCTCAAGGCCATTTGCCCGGCCGGGGCCAGGAAACGCAGGCGCTCGGCACCGAGCGTGACCATCGACAGGTAGGCCAGGGCCAGGAACACCGAGCCGGCCATGAACAGGGTCATGCCGATCGCCAGCTGCAGGGTCAACACGGTTTGAGCGAGCTCGTACAACAGCACGACACCGGCTATTGACAAGGGTAGTCCGAACAACAGGCCGCGCGAGCGCCAGCGGCGGAAAAACAGCTGGTGTTCGCCCGGTCGAGTCAGCCGATCGCTGCTGATCAGCCAGCGCCCGAGCAGGAAAAAGCCCAGGATGGGCGGTACCCAGAATACGAAATTGGTCAGGATGAAGCCGGCATCCCGCATTCGCTGCCCGACGTTCTCGCGCCAGCTACCTTCGTTGTGTATGCGCGCGGCCTCTTCGATGTCAGCACGCATGTCCTCGGTGCTGGACTCCATTTCCGTCATGATCGAAGCATGCAACTCGGGATCGAACTGGGTGGCGGCGATCGACAGCGCGCCCAGCCAGACAATGGCCAGGGGCACGATGAAAAATACCACCGCCCATTTCCACAGCCGCTGCACCGGTGTTTTCCGAAACAGCAATACCATCACGAACGCGCACAGGGAATACACCACCAAGATGTCACCGGCCCAGATCAGCAGCATGTGGGCCACGCCGAACAGCAACAGCAGCACCAGGCGGCGCAGGTACACCCCCCAGAACGGGGAATCTTTCTTGCTGGCCCGTTCGGCCATCAGCGCAAAGCCGGCGCCGAACAGCATTGAAAACAGGGCGTAGAACTTGCCTTCGGCCAGGGCCTTGATCAGCCAGTCGACCGCCAGGCTGGCGCCGGACAGGTCGGGCTGGGCACCCAGCGCGATGGCCTGCAGCGGCCGTACGAACCATTCGAAGTTGACCAGCAGAATGCCGAGCAGGGCAAAGCCGCGCAGCACATCCATATGCAGCAGCCGGTCAGTAGTCGGTTGAAAGCGGTCTCCCATGGCCTGATGTCCCGTTCAGGTGAGTCTGGATTATGGACGCTCTGTGCAGCCTGGCCAAGTGACGAAAGTCACTACTGGTCCTTCAATCTGATTATTTAGGATTCAGCGTTCCTGTGGCGCTTCGCTGCAAGGCGCGCCGCGCAGGGAATGGCCGTAGCCCTTGCCAAGCGGCGGAACGCGGCAGCGGAGTGCCACAGGAGCGCCCGAAGGGTTG
>SKKV01000216.1 GCA_007123575.1 Wenzhouxiangella sp. | reverse complement strand
GAGCGATTGTTATACCATAACACTCACTCCCGAAACGCTTTTCGTGCCGGTATGCTCGCACCAGAAACCACCTAAAGTCTCGGTTCAGCGACTGATTGGAGAACTTGCTCGGCAACGGCTTGGCGTGGCCGTGGCGGTTACTTGAACTGAAGGAATAGCGCGCTTAAGCTTTCTATTCTTGTTAACCCAGCATCCGCATGACCAGCGGGGCCATCACAATCATTCGAAGGTGACAGGCATGAAAGTCAGGACGCGAGAGAACAGAACTTCTTGGCAACCGTTGGGCACAATCCTGCTAGCCGCGGTATTGGCCCTGGTGGGGTGTGCCGGCGAGGATACCGAGACAACCCCGCCAGCTGAAGCCGATCAGCAGGCAACTGAGCAATTGCCGGCAGCGGTCGGCGAAGTCGTCGAAGCGCAGGAAGCGGACTCTCCGCCCGAGACGGTCCTGATGACAGCCGAGGATGGGTTCAATGGTCCCTTGCCGCTCGACCATAACCATGCCCCCGGCACGGGGGAGCTTGTCATCGGCGACGAACGCATCGCTCTGGAACTCGGCTGCACCGACCCGTCCGTGCATCGCAATTGGCTGTTCACGCTGATTGTGAGAGCACGCGGCGAGGACTCGGCTGGCCGCACGATCGGCGTGGAAGCGCAGCGCGCGATCGCGGCACAGCCGGAACCCGGAATGGGCGGCTACCATGGCCAGGAATTGTCGAGGCTCCTGGTCCAACGCCAGGTCGAGGGTAAATTCTTGCCTAACTCTGTTGGCGCCGGCGTCCTTGGCGGGCATGATTTACCTATCGTGTGGGTTGCTGAAGACGGGCGCTTTGCCGCTGTGGCCGACCTCGGTCCGGCAACAGTGCTGATGGCTGACGACGAGGAATTTCTGCACCTGGTTCCAGAGGGCGAAGCTGTCTTCACGGGTACCTGCCCAGCCGACTGGCCCGGCCCGATCATGGACCGTTCCTGACCGGACCCGACCACACCCTCTGAGCAGCAGTTCGTTCCCTTGTAAACTCGAAAGGCGGGACAGGAAATGTTTGGCACTCGCCGATTACCGATCAGAATGCAACGGGGCTTCAAGTCGAATTTTTCGGAATGGCACTTGACCTGGCATCACCGCGATTCAAATATCGTCGAAGTCGCCGCCTCGGCCGTGGCCGGCGGCAAAGCGGGCGGCGCCGTGGATGCCCTCTTCCAGCACCATCGCAACACTCGCCCATTCGCGCCGCAGCCGCGCGGCCAATTCGTGCGGCGCCAGCCGGGCTGAAAGATGATCTGCGCGTAGGCAGCCCTGTGGAAAGTGGGTCAGGCTTTCGGCGAGTTCCAGCGCCGTCTGCAAGGCCTGCCCCTCGGGGACCACGCGGTCTGCCAGCCCTATTGCCATCGCTTCGGGCGCATCGACAGGGCGACCGGTCAGGATCAGGTCATTGGCACGGCCCTGGCCAACCACCATCGGTAGCCGAACCGTGCCGCCATCGATCAGCGGCACCCCCCAGCGCCGACAGAAGACGCCGAAATGCGCGCTCTCGGCCATCACCCGCAGATCGCACCAAAGCGCCAGTTCCATGCCGCCGGCCACCGCCGGCCCCTCGATGGCGGCGATCACGGGCTTGGACAGCATCAGCCGCGCCGGCCCCATCGGCGATGCCAGCGGCTGGCCCACCGGATCGGTCCAGCTCTCCGGGATATTGAGCCTCTCGATCCAAGCCGCGACATCGCCGTCGCTGGCGGCCTTCAGATCGAAGCCGGCGCAGAAGGCACTGCCAGCGCCAGTGAGTACGGCGATATCGACCTCGGTATCGGCCTCGAATTCGAGCATGGCATCGAACAGGGCGCGCGCCAAGGCGGGGTTGACCGCATTGCGCGCCCCGGGCCTGCCAAGGGTCACCAGCCGCACGCGGCCATGGGTTTCGATTTCCAGCATGTCTGCCTTCCTCAACTTCCAGCGCTCCGTCTATGGCCCGTGGCTGTGGATATTGCTTGATATCCAACCGTCAACGGCTGAGCAATTCCAGAGTTATCCCGGTCACAAGGCCAAACATAAAGTTCAGCATCCAGTGATCGAACAAGGACACGACCGTACCGATCAGGATGCAGGTCAGCCAGTGGCGCGAGGTCACGCGCCGAAGCGCCAGGATAAGCCAGACGAGTACCAGGGCCCTTTCAAGCCGCAACACATTCATGCCTATGGTTACTGCTGACCATTCAGGCTGCCAGTGCTGAACTGGAAACCAGGCCACGACCGACAGGGTCGAGATCAGGAAGGCAATAGTGTAAAAGTTCATCGACAGTACGAAGGCTGGCGCAACCCGGGATTCGCCCCGCGGCCAGGTCAGTGCAAGCAGCAGGGCAAAGGGAAACACGGTAAGCACGCGGGCAATGGCAATCCAGCCCAGCGTGCGGGTGTACGCGGCATCTTGCAGAAATCGACAGGAGATCTGGCCAGACTCGCAATCGCTGAACCATTCGGTGAGATCGCGACTGACTAGTTCCGAAAACAGGATGCCGCCACCGGCCAGGAAATACAGCGTGCTGCCAATCAGGTAGAGCCGAATCGGAGGAAGGACGTGGTCACGACGGCCGGCTTGCCAGTCCGCCGCATAGGCTCCGGGACGGACAAGATTCCGTAGCGTTCGCCAGACTCGGGAGTCAAGATTGGTCAATTCGCGATAGAGCTCAGCGAAGAGTTCTCCAACGGTGGGCAGTGAGTTTGCATTCTTCCGTCCCATACTCCCAATATACTATTAAGGCAGTTCTGAACAATTATGCTCGGGCATATTGGTTCAGAGGTGCCTTAACCCGGCAACCCATTTTATTGCCGGGCTAATAACTCCAGCACGAAATAGGTACGACATGAAATCAATTGCTTTCGCTCTGATCGTTCTGGTTATTGCCAGCCACTTCGGGTTTCTGGTGTTGGAGATGTTTTTCTGGGACCATCCGTTCGGACGGGAAATCTTTGGAATGACGCCGGAAGAGTCGGCGGCCTCCGCCGTGCTGGCGATGAACCAGGGGCTTTACAACGGATTTCTGGCGGCCGGTCTGATTTGGGGGTTATGGTCAGGCCGGCTGGATGTCAAGATTTTCTTTCTTTGTTGCGTGATCATCGCTGGAATCTTTGGCGGCTTGACGACCAAATACACCATCCTATTCACTCAGGCATTGCCGGCGTTTTTGGCTTTGAGCTTTGTGCTTTTGGCAAATCGCTCTGCTCAGCAATGACTGACAATCCCGTAATCCTGCGGTTGTAGCGGACTGCCCCACCACTTGGGAGTCATCCATGAAACATTCCCCGAAAGCTGAAGAAATTCTGGCCCGGATCACTGGCGAGACCGTCAGACTGGGTGACTTGCGCAAGCTGGCCAGAGAATTCAAGCGAGATCACGCCCTCGCCATGGAGCTTTGGGCTACGGGGGAATTTCCGGCGCGTCAGCTGGCTATCCTGATCATGGACAAGAAGCAGCTTTCCCAGGAAGCCATCGACCGCTTGACCGAAGACATGCAGGCTCATGACCTGGACGAGCGAACGCAGCTGATGGATTGGCTGATGGCCAACCAGCTACTCAAGGACAAGACCAGTACCACGCTCGTGGAATCCTGGGAAAGCAGCCCCTACGCGCTCCAGAGACGAACATTCTGGTATCACCAGGCCCGCCTGCGCTGGACCGGGAAAGCGCCTCCACCCAATACTGAACAATTGCTTGCATCGATCGAGGCCGGGATCGAAAGCGAAT
>SKKV01000190.1 GCA_007123575.1 Wenzhouxiangella sp. | reverse complement strand
TTGCGGCCTTGACGAACTCCGGGTCGCGCATGACCGCAGCAGGCATCGAACTTTCCATCAACGCCTTGAACTCGTCACCCTCGATCAGCCGTGGCCCCATGAACGGATCGACTGACCAGGCCAGGTCGGGGCTGAAGCCCGTCTGGATCGAACCGATCCCAGGTAGTTCGATATGGATCACGCGCTCCGCCGGCGCCCGGCTGGCAACCACCAGGTCGCCGGTCAGGCCGGCAGCCGGCATGGAGAATGTCCCTTTCATGACAGCATCGGCCTGGGCTTCAATGGCTTCACGGCCGCCCACATTCTCGATATGGCGGTCGATCAATGCGCGGGCATCAGGCAGTTCGTGGTCGTCAGCCATCGTGTTCATGGACGCTGCCATGGCGGCGGCCAGGAGTCCGAAGCCGGCGATTTTCTGTTTACTGTTGAACATGGTCTTGCTCCTTCTGGAAGAAATTGAACAGGTTTAACTAGATTTCACCAGCGATCCAGTCGAGCGCTGCCTGGAGTACCGGCGAGGTGCCTTCGGTAAGCTTGGCGGCGGTCAGTTCGACCGGGGTATCCGGAATGGCCCCCAAGCCTTCGATGCGGCGGTCGAGGCTGTCGCGGTAGTCGGCAAAGGCATACATCAGAATATCGCCGCTGGCCAGGGGCATGACCTGTGCTGGCAATGCCATGCCGGCCGAGCGCTCGCCGAACAGGCGGGCTCGCTCAGTGGCTTGCATGCCGGCTGCGAACATCTCCGAGGTGCTACCGCTCATACCATCAATGAGAATGGCAATGGGACCGGAAAATGGCGTCAGCCTGGTGCCGTCCATCGCTACCCGACGTGGCATCACCCGGAAGTCGATGTGGCCGTCGCTGCGCAACAGCGTGCCCAGCAGCGCGGTTTCCTCGAACAGGTCGGCGGCCAGCATGACCATGGTCGGCAAAACCCCGCCGGGATTGCCACGCACGTCCAGAATCAGGCCAGCGCAGGCAAAGATTTCATCACGACGGCTGCGGAATTCCTCGGCCAAGGCAGGCACCCAGCTAGTAAAGCGGATATAGCCGACGCAGCCGGCATCCGTGTCCAGCTGTTCAAGTGAAAAATCAAAAGTCATCGGTGGCAGGTTGCCGATCTGAACGGCGCCGTGGGTTGTGGCACTGCCGACCAGGCTGGCTTCGCGCTGGCCGCCGCTTGCATCTCGCAAGCGCAGTGAGACTTCGCGCTCTGGTCGGGTCTGGGTGACCCGGCCCAGCAGGCCATATTCCAGCAAGGCGATGCTGCGCCTGCGGTCGGCCTGGTCGGCCATAGCGTCCAATTCTTCGAGTAACGGGTCCATCTCGAGGCTGTCGACTGCCAAAAGCTGCCAACCCGGCTGGATACCGGCGGCACTGGCCGGGCTGTCCGGCTGCACTTCCGTGACCCGTACCGCGTTGTCAATGACTCGCACCGAAAGGCCGGTGACCGCGCGCGGCGCGCCAGGCGCAGGGTCCGGGCTGTCGGAGGCCGGACTCTCGGCCAGATCGACAAGCTGTTCGTAGGCATCGGAAGGGATGACTGTGAAGTGTGACTCACCGATAACATCGAGCAGCTCCTGCAATACGCGGCGCAGGGTTGCCGAGTCTCGGGCTTCGGCTGCTTGCGGCCGAAGACGCGCCTGCGCCTCCTGCCAGTCGTCTTCAATGCGCTGGAAATCAAAGTACTGGGCACGAACTTGTTCCCAAACCTGGTCGAAGCTTTCCAGGGCCGTTGCCTGGTCCAGGCTGGGCTTGTGATGCGCTTCCTCCCTGGCGCTGGCAGTCGCGGCCGTCAGGAGCGCCACCGCTGCAAGGACCAGAAAGTAAAGCCGCCATGATCGCCAGGTTTCCAGCTCGGATCGATACTCCAGACGCTGCCTGCTGTTCATTGTTTGAGTTCCTGTTTTCGAGTTCATTGATTTGTTATTAACCCGGCAACGAAATACCTACGGTATTCGTTGCACGGCATTTGCGGCGCATGTCCGTGTAGGCCTTCGCTCATAGGTCCCGGCCGTTCCGGCCGGGCATTAACGCAGCAATCTATTTGATTGCCGCGTTAATAACCGCCGAGCCAGTTCATCAATAGAAATGTGCCGGCTGACCCCACAATTGCCCCGACAAACGTCGCTGTTGGCAGCAGCCAGGCCACCTGCCGTTGCGCACGGGATATTTGTTCCGAGCTGATCACAGGGGCCAGAATTTTCTCCCGCGGCAGTTCAAGCACGGCGGCCAGTGAAGACACGCTTTCGTTCGAGGCCACGTTCTGGTTTTCGACCCGCTGCACCGTTCTCAAACTCAGATCGGCAATCTCGGCCAGCTGCTGCTGGGTCCAGCCTCGTTCCGTGCGAAGCTGCCGAACCATGTCGCCGCGCACATCCATCAGCTGCCTCCTCCGAAGAAGCCGGCAGCAAGGTAGCCAAAGATGCCACCGATGACACCGCCGGCCAATGCCTGGAGCGCCAGCTGCCAGCGATACTTCCGCCAGTCAACTTCTCCGGTCTCGGGATCCACCGGTATCGAGGCATGCCGACCCTGGTCAGAGTCAATCAGCTCTCCATCGCGGTAGAGCTGCACTTCGAACAGCCCGGTCTTGAACTCAACGATGCTGAAGACAACGTTGTATGTGTGGCCGCCGTGGTCAAATTCGTGCGGAGTGGAGCGGCGCAGGCTGAGCTTGGATGACACGGTCTTGCCGTCAAGTTCGACCCGCTCGCGCCCGGTCCAGGCCGAGGCCCAGACGCGAATCGTGACGTTGTCGACATCGAAAAAGCACTCGATACCGCGCTTGAAGCTGATCTTCATGGTTGATGGCTTTTCGGGCTGCTGAGACTTTGACGCTGCATTCATGGTGGCGCTCGTGGGCACGCTGTGCAAGTGAAGATAGTCACATTGCACTCCGATAGGGCGAAGAATGAAACGTCAGCAGCGCGCCAGTTCGCACGACTGTCGTGCGTCAATAACACGACAGATGGCGGTAAGCGACTGAAAAGAGGAGTTTTTTAGTGTGCAGGTGAGCGCTCACCTGGACTGGGCAGATTAAAGGGGCGCAGTTTGATCGACGAGCCGATCTGAAAGCGGGAGGATCAAGCGTCTGTGCCTGATGCCAGGAACAGACGCACATGACTTATGGAGATAGTAGTAATTGAGCAGTCAGTTCTAGAATCGGTAGCTCAGACCGACATCAAAGCTGCGTTCCGGGCCGGCATAGATACCCTGGCGCAGACCGGCAATGTAGCGCTTGTCGGCCAGATTCTTGATTGATCCATATACGCTAAATTGGGGGCTGAAATCATAACTCGCCGTCGCATCAATCGTGAAATAGCTGGGGATTAAGCCACCCATGTTGCTCAGCGGGTCAATCTGCGTGCGGTTCATACCATCGCCAAAGACCTCGTCGGTGTAGTTGAACATCAGCGCTGTCCTCATGCTACCGGTTCGATAACTGATGCTCAGGTTGGCTGTCCACTCGGGCGAGTAGGGCAGGCGGTTCCCATCCAATGCCTGACCGGGGCGGTCTTCACCGAATTCAGCTGTTGGAATCCAGGTCAGGTTGCCATTGAGGTTGAAGCCGTTGCCAAAATCATAGCTTAGCGAAGCTTCGGCACCCTGAATCAATGCGCTGCCCTCATTAGGCGCCCGAATGTTTGAGATGCCGGGATCTACCTGGTTGGAGAAGTCCATCTGGAAGGCGGTGAATTCATACCTGAGCGCGTCAGTACCCCCGCGCAGGCCGATATCGACATTGAGCGATTTTTCCGCTTCGGTTGGCACGTCATCGGAGCCGACGACACTGCCCACCAGGGGGGAGCGAACGCCACGTAGACGCTGCCGTAAAGTTGCAAGGCAGGATTGACCTGGTAGGTTGCGCCAATGCCGGGAAGCCACTCAGTATTGCTGAACGTATCGACTGGGTCGACTGCTTGGCGCCGGTCATTACGCTTTTGTTCATAGGTCTCGACGCGCAGACCTGCGCTAACGGATAAAGCATCGTTTATATCGAAGCGGTTTTGGGCGAAAAGAGCCAGGCTGTTCGCTGAATCAACCCGATTGCACAAGAGTGGACCATTCGGGTTGCGAGGAGTTGCTCGGTCGGCACGGACGGTATTGTCGAGCATTTCTTCTTCAAAATAGCGCAGGCCGAATTGCGCTTCATTGTCAATCCCAAACAGGGCATGCTGCATGACCAGCCGGGAATCAAAACCGTAGCGCTCAAAGTAGCGATTGTTGCCTTGCACGGTATCGGTGTAGTTCCAGACCGTCAATCCGTCGCTGTTGGTCGTGGCACCATCAACCAGAAAGCGCCAGTACTCGCGGCTCATCTCACTCCAGAATGCAACCGTTTGCAGGCGTAGTTGACTGTTGATTTCCCAGTCATGGTTGATGTCAAAGGCTGTTCGGTCGGTCAGGAAAAAATCGTCGGGTGCCGGATTGAAGGAAGCGCCAGCGTCAAACGCATCCTCGAAAAAGCCGCGGTAGGATATGTTTGCGTCATTCTCATAGTAATAGAATTTCACCCCAACCAGGTGGCCGCCGCCTAGTTCGCTCCGGCCTTGACCATGACATCCGACATGTCCCAGCCCTTGTCGTTCCAGCCGTCACTGCTGGCCCGGGTAGCGATAACGCCGAGGCGCGAATCGCCGGAAGGTGAGCGGCCACCCGCCTCGATGCAGCCTTCGCGCGTATTCCAGGAGCCGAGTCGGCCTAAAAACGCGACACCGTCGTCGGGGGTTCTGGTGAGAAAGTTGATCACGCCGCCAATGTTGTTGGGTCCGAATCTAAGCGAGGAGGCGCCTTTCAGCACCTCTGCACCACCGATGCTCTGGACCCGTGGATTGTAGTAGCGTGAGTTGCCGACAAAAATGCCAGGTTGAACGGGCACACCATCGACCAGCACCAAGGTTTTGTAGTCACCGGCAGGAAGGCCGCGAACACCAATGTTGGTGACCACCGCGCTATCTTCTTCACGCTTGATGTAAATCCCGGGCACGCGTCTGAGAATATCCTCGGTCGAGCGTGGCTGAACCTCTTCGATATCTCCGCGCTGACGGTGTAGACCGCCCCCGGGGTGAGTGAAAGGCTTCTGGCCGTAGGTGCGACAACACGAATGCGCGGCAGCTCCATGAGTGTCAGCCGCTCGGTCAACTGGAGTTCTTCGGCGACGTCTTCGCTGCTGTCATCCGCTGCCAAGGCCGGGCCAGATGCCAGCAGCAGCGCAGTGGAAATGGCAAAAGCGAGTTGAGAGATTCTTTGCGTTTCGATTTTCATTAGTCAATAGTCACGGGGTATGAAACAAAAGCGCATATGGGAATGATTCGTGTTAGCAATACATTTTTTTTATTAACACTGCGTTACTGGCATGGTCATGGACTCAAGACGGGGGGATCAAGCCAGGTCGACAAATTGGAGTATCGAAGCGGCCAGGACATTTTCAGCCCGGTGAACGGGAGCACGGTATCCAGAACATGAGGAGCGCTCCACCAGAAACCGTGCCTGATTTAGCGCTTCATACCCAGCCGGAAAAGAGAAAGGGCCCAGGTGGGCACACCTGAGCCCTTCAGTAATCTGGCTCCCCGGGTCGGATTCGAACCAACGACCTAGTGATTAACAGTCACCCGCTCTAACCAGCTGAGCTACCGGGGAATTGCAAGCCAGCAATTATGATGCGCAGGTTTTTTTTCGTCAACCCCCGGCGCAGGCTTTTTGCAAATCAGTCGCCGTATTCGTCCTCGTAGTCGCGGATGGAGGCTTCGACGACCTTGCGGGCGTGTTCGCGGCCGTAGATTTTGTCGATGCTGATTTCCGCCTCTTCACCCGGCAGCAGCTTGTATGTGAGGAAGTAGTGGCGCAGGCGTTCTGTCAGCGAGGCGGGCAGGTCGCTGATGTCGCTGGCTTCGCCCCATAGACTGTCGTTTTCCAGAACGGCGACAATCTTGTCATCAGCCTCTCCGTTGTCGAGCATTTGCAGGCCGCCGATAACCCGCACGTTGAGGACCACCTCGCTGCGCGAAATCGGTCGCTCGCTGAACACGCAGATATCGAGTGGATCGCCGTCGCCGCGCTTGGCCCCTGGCAGCAGGGCGCCTACCCGATCACCGCAGAATGTCCGCGGGATAAAGCCATAAAGGGTTGGGGGCTGCGACGAGGTGCGCTGCGGGCGGTCGACCAGCAGATACCCGGTTTTCTTGTCGATTTCATACTTGACCGTATCGAACGGTGTGATTTCGATGTAGGCGTGTACGCTTTCTGGCGGCTCGCGTCCGGTGTCGAGTCCGTGCCAGGGGTGCGGGCGCCAGCGGTAAAAAGGGTTCGGGAAGGGCATGGTTTGGCTCGTGTGGGGTGCAGTTCGATTGTATACCGGTCGGTCATGGTTTTTCGGATCTGAACATGGCTTGGGTGCCGTCAGCTAGGTCTGATGGGTTACGATGGCCTTTGCGCCGATCCTAAGTGAATGTGCCATCGTGAAGTCGCCTGCCAGCGAATCGTCGGATTCGTCCCCGCTTGCTCCACATCCGGTGCTCAAGGAGTACTACGCCGAGGCCGATCAGCGCCAGCAGCGTGTCGATGCGATGTTTAACGCCAGTGCGCCGCATTACGACTGGATTATTTCGGTGATGTCGTTCGGTTCCGGCCATCGCTATCGATCCGAAGCCATGCACCGGCACGGCCTGGCGGAAGGCATGCAGGTAGTCGACGTTGGCAGCGGCACCGGCTCATTGGCCTTGATTGCCCAGCAGACAGTAGGTGAGCAGGGGCGTGTGGTGGCGGTTGATCCCAGCGAGGGCATGCTGACCGAGGCCAAGCGCAACGGTGTCACTGAGACCCTGGTGGCAACGGGTGACCGGATGCCCCTGGACGATGATCAGTTCGACCTGCTGAGCATGGGCTACGCGCTGCGCCACGTCGCCGATCTGAAGGACACCTTTGTTGAGTATCGTCGGGTGCTCAAATCGGGTGGCAAGGTGTTGCTGCTTGAGATTACGCGTCCAAAAAACCGCATCGGCTTTCATCTGCTGCGCTTTTATCTGCGGGGCGTGGTGCCCTTGATGGCGCGTTTGTTCCGGCGTTCGCCGGAAACCCAGGAGTTGATGCGCTATTACTGGGATACGATCGAAAATTGCGTGCCGCCGGAGAGTATCCTGGAAGCTCTGAAGGCTGCTGGTTTCAAGGATGTTCAGCGCCACGTGGTGTTCGGCATTTTTTCCGAATACACCGGTCTGGCCTGAAAATTCAGGCTGAGCGTAACAGACCCCAGCCCAGTCGAATCACGATCAGGCTGCCCAGCACAAGGACGGACCAGAGCAGGTAACGCTCCCAGGGTATTGGGTCGGCCGGCGGTTCCAGAACGGCAGGCCCCGCGGCCTCTTCGATTTCACCCAGTCTGACCTTTGGCCAATGCCAGGCGGGACCTTGCCGGGCAATCAGGTCTGCCAGCAGCGGCTCGCTGAGCTTGGTTGTGCCGGGATGGCGGCCGCCGATCAGCAGAGTCCAGGGCGGGCGCCCCTGGGGGACAAAGCCGATTTCGTCAACGACAGCGTTCAATGTAACGGCCGGTGGCTCGGGTAGCGGCGGATCGGCCAACAGTCGCCAGTAGCGGTCACGTACCCCTGAGGTGAGCGTCAGCTCGGCAGGATGATTCTGCGACAACGTATCAAGGGTCAGGTGGCCGCGATCACGCCAGCTCTGGTTGAGGTCTTGTCGCGATTGAACGCGAAGCTGGCTGATCTGCCGGGTTTCAGTGATATCAAGCCGCACCGTTTCCAGCAGTAGCGGGCCAGCAAGGTTGAAGTGCGTTGCACTGCCATCTTCGTCCATCGTCACCGCGACCGGTCTGGCTGCCTTGCGCCGCCGATGATCGATCCGCTGCTGCTGTTCGAGGATGGCATTGACCAGGCGCAGTTCGCTGGGCGGCTCTTTGCCAAAGCAGCTCAAGTGCCAACCTTCCGCTGATTGAAGCAGGCGCGTTCGTGACTGGTACTGCCGGGGGCGGGTGTCGCCGCGTTGGGTCAGCGCCACGCGCTGATCGGCCGGGCCATCGTCGTCGGCGTCTTGCAGGCGGCAGTCGAGGCTGAGCACTTGCCCTGCCTCAAAATCCAACTGCAACCAGTACTCGCTGTTGTCTTCTCTGTGAAGCGGACCGGCAAGCAAGGCCTGGAACACCATGGGCGGGTCGTCGGGGCGGGGCGTCGCTCGCGGTGTGCGAATCACCAGCCTGGCCGAGCTGCTTTCCAGGTCAAGCGTGAGCGGGCCATCGTCTTGTTCCTCGGGTCTTTCCAACAGGCGTTGCTGAAATGAAAGCTCGCGCTGCTGGGTGCGTTGTTCGGTCAGATGCTGGGGAGACAGGCGCACCGCTGGCATACTGCGTCCGGTTGAATCGACGATTTCCCAGTCCGTGCCGTCTAGCCGGTGCAGGTGCGTCGAAATGTCCGGATCCAGTTCCAGACGCAGCATGCCGCTATCGCTTTCGTGAAGCACGGGAACCTGCCAGGCGAATTCGGTTGAGGCCCACGAAAAGGCTGGGCAGGCCAACGAGACGATTAGCAGGTATCTGAGTGGATTGAATCTCATATCGTCGTGTCCTCATCGTCGCTCGCCGTGCGGCGACGGGGTGGTGCCGGTGCCAGATAGCCAATAGCGATGGATAGAAGACCAAAGGCAAGGAAGGAAAGAATGCCGGCCACGGTGGACAGATAGGTTCTATCGACCAGCAGCAGCTTGAGCAGCACCAGGCCAAGCAGCAGTGCGCCGGCCATCCACAATTCATACTTGCCTCGGCGTGAGCCCATCACCCAGGCCAGCGTCCCCAGACCGGTCCATGTGATGGTCAGGGCGGCCTGCGCTCGCGCGTCCTGCATCAGGGCAGCAATGTGCCATTCCGCACCGCCGAGCTGGTGCACGCCGCGCAGGGCCATTGTGGTAATTAGCAGAAAACCCAGGGTCAGGCCCAGGCCCAATGGCGTCGGCAGCAGAAGCGGTCGCCCGGAGCGGGCACACGTAAAGATAATCAGCAGGGCCAGTATCTGGGCCAGCTCCAATGGGTTGAGCAAGGGTAGCCAGGGCAGGGGAGCGGCATTCCCGGCCTCGGCCAGGCTGGCTAACAGGGCCAGCACAATAAACAGCATGGTCGCCGCCAGGAGACCGTCGTGCACCGAGGTCGGCAGTGGCCGGCGGGCTAGCGGCGCATCGTCGCGGTTGAGCAGCCAGAAAGCCAGGCCAAGCGGCGCCATGGCGGCAGTCAGCCAGGTCCATCCGTCCGCCAGACCCAGTTCAATGCTGCTGTAGTAGGCCAGGCCAACGACCAGCATCGCGACAACAGCGCCGTGCCCGGCAATGCTATGCCAGCCCCGCCATTCGCTCTCACTTTGACTGAATTGCCGGTCGGCGAACCAGACCGAGACCAGCACCGCGGCCCAGGCCATGAGCCCGCTGCCGGTCCAGGGCCCGCCATGAACCCATTGCTCCGGAAGCATCAGGGCGGCGAACATCATTCCCAGCCCCGGCAGAAAGCCCATCACGGGCCAGCGGCACCAGCGGAAGAACAGGGTGGCGAGAAGCGAGGTCAGCGCAAGGAAGCCGATCAGCGCCGCGGCGAGCTGGGCATCAGCCAGATGACGGGGAAGTTCGTTAAGGGCCCCCAAGGCCCAGAACAGCGTGCCCCAGCCGCAATACAAGCCGATTCGAATGCTGCCGGCACCGGCGCGCTGGTAGGCACGCGCGCTGACCAGACCGGCGGTGGCCAGGGCCAACGCGCCGGCCAGTTCGGCGCTAAACACATTGGCCGCCGGGCGTCCAAACCAGGACACGACCACCAGCACGGGCCACACGCAGCCAGCGACCAACTGCAACAGCAGGCCGGACAGGCGGGCCAGTCGAGAAGACTGCTGACAGCCGAACCAGACCAGGGCGCCACCTTGCAGGGCCCAGATCATGGCCACGGTGAGCCCGCTGAAGGCAAACGGGATCGCCAGCGTGGCCAGGGCGATGGCGATGACGGCATGGGCGCGGCCCAAGCTGGGACAGCGCCAGCGCTTGATCAATGCAACAGCGCTGATCAGGTATACCAGCGAGCCGGCGAACGCGGCCGTGGCAATACTGATCCGGTCGCCCTGGGTGATCGCGGCCTGCAGCGGCAGGGCAACCAACGGCAGGGAAAAAACCAGTAGGGCGTCGAAACGCTCAGCGTTTTCGCGTCGCGATCGGATGGCCTCGAAGATCGGGATCAGGAAATACAGGGCGGAAAATAGCAGCAAGAATAGCTGGGCCGACGGATAGTGCTGCGGGTCCCAGGCCAGGTAGCCCCACAGGGCACCAATGATGAAGGTGAAGGAAAAGCCGATCCGGTTCAAAAGCGGCCAGCCTTTCCACCAGGCCATGCCGAACACGCCAAGGTTAAGCACCGCGTACCAGGCGAACATGCCGGTCGGGCCGCGCTGCCCGTCCCCGATGATCAGTGGCGAGGCGAAGCCGGCCAGCATGCCGAGGATGGCCAGCCAGCGCGCGTCCTGCAGCACGGCCAACAGCCCGGCGCCGACGACCAGCAGTACGCTCAATACAAAGGTCAGCTCGACGGGTACAACGCCATACAGTCGGTAGGCGGCGAAAACCACCATCAACAGGACGCCAATCGAACCGCCCTGGATGGATAGCGCGAAGGCGCGTCGGCGCAGCCGCTGCTTCCAGCCAAACGCCAGGGCGGCAATGGCGGCCAGCGCGACCAGGGCCAGGCGGGCTTCAATGGGCACGGCCAGCCAGCCTTGCTCGGCGGCGTAGCGCAGCAATGCGGCTATGCCGACCAGCGAAACCAGCACCCCGATGCGGACCGGCAGATTGCCACCCCATAGCCAGGATGACCATGCTGTGTCCGACCTCTCGGAGGGATCGGGGCCTGAAGATAGCTTTTGCTGAGCCGGTGCGGACTTTTGTTCTGCTGCGGGCGCCGCTGGCTCTGGATTAAATCTTAGGCTCTCGTCGTCTGCCGTTTGCGCGCTTGCGGCAGGTTTAGGCAGTGGCTCCGGAGCGGGCTCGGTGGAGGCAGGTTCAGAGGTTTCGGGGGCGTGCTCAGTAGCGTTCTCCCGCCTGGGTGCTTGGGGCGGAACTGATTCTGGACGAGTATTTTCCTTTGCCTGCTGCCGACCTTCCAAGCGCTCCAGGCGCCGACCAAGCTTGAGCAGCCGCGCCCACAGGGCGCCAATCAGTCCACCAAAAAGCAGGCCCAGCCAGCCATTCTCGCCGAACAGACTGGTCATCAGCCAGGCTTCACTCAAGACCAGGCCGAGCAGGGCACCAATCACAATCATGGCAAGCAGCATGCTGTCAGCCTACCGTGTTCATTGGGTTCAACTGCTCCTCGTGGCCCGCGCACCGGGATCGACTGCATCGATCACACGAATTCCAGTCTACATCGATACCGGCTCTTGTTCGATGCATTTGACCAGTTATCATGTCGGACGGGAGATTGTAAAGAGTCCGGCCAGCGGAGCTGGCGACCAGAGATGCCATTGATTGCCAAGCTTTACTGGCTGCTGCTGAACGGCGCGCAGCTAATCATCACGCTTGTATATTCCGCGTTCTGGATCAGCGTGGCCTTGCTAGTGCGCGTGCTGACTGGCAGTGCCCGTGTGCCGTTGCGCATGGCTCGATGGATTTGGGCGCCGCTGCTAATTCATGGCGCGCCGGCGCGATTCGAAGTCCGTGGTCTGGAGCGCGTGGATTTCAGTCAACCCTGCGTGCTGGTTGCCAATCACCAGTCGATGATTGATGTGCCGGCGCTGTTTCTGGCCGTGCCAGTGCCGCTGCGCTTCATGCTTAAATCGGAACTGGGCCGGATGCCTTTTCTGGGCTGGTATACCCGAGCCATGGGCATGGTTTTTGTCAACCGTCTTCAGCCCGGCCAGGCCCAGAGGCAGTTGCAGGAGGCCGTGGAGCTTGTCCGCAATGGCAACCACGTAGTCGCGTTCCCCGAGGGCACCCGTAGCCGCGATGGCCAGGTAAGGGGCTTCAAGACCGGCGCATTCCGGGTGGCGATCGGTGCGGCTGTCAATGTCATTCCCGTTGCCATTTCCGGCAGTGGAAAGGTAATGCCCCCGGGGGGATTCCACATCCGGCCCGGAAAAATCACCGTTGAGTTCGGACAGCCCATTGCCACCGCAGATCTGACGCGGGCGGATCGTCGAGACCTGGCCGACCAGGCTCGAGCAGCCATTGTCAAAATGCTGGATGCCAATTCAGGCCGGCTCTAAAGCTTATCCGCTACAATGCGGCCACGTTTTTCAAGCCTGCCAAAATGATTGATCGACTTCGCCTTTTCCGGGCCGGTATCTGGGCCCTGACCGCACCGCTGCCGCGTGCCCGTCGAGTTGCGCTGCGTCATCGCCTGCGTGCCGAACTGGACAACCGCCGCGTGCTGGCTGCCGACATCCTGGTGCTGTCGCGGGCCAAGAGCGGTCGGACCTGGCTGCGGGCGATGCTGTCGCGCCTGTTCCAGGCCCGCCACAGCCTGCCCGAACAGCAATTGCTGGAATACGATAATTTCCACGCCCAGAATGCGGCCATTCCCGTAGTGGCCATGACCCATGGTCACTACCTGGAAAAGCTGGCGGCGAGTGATCGCCACGGCAAGGCCTTGAAGGCGATGCCGGTGGTGTTTCTGCTGCGTGATCCCCGCGATGTGGCGGTGTCGGAATATTTTCAGTCCACGCGTCGGGCCAGCGCTTACAAGCGCGAGCTCTACCAGGTCGAGGACTCAGGCTCGATGTTCGAGTTCGTGATGCAGTCGCCGCTGGGGCTGGCCGCGATCTGCGACTATCTCAATCACTGGCACCAGGAGCTTGCGGGCTGGGATCGTGTCTATCGCTTGTACTACGAAACCCTGCGCGCCGAACCCGAAGCCGAGATGGCGAAGCTGCTGAGCTTCCTCGGCTCGGATTTCAGCACCGAGGAAATCAGCGAGGCGGTCGCTTTCACCTCGTTCGAAGCGCTGAAGCGCAAGGAGCGCGAGAATTTCTTCAAGAACTCGCGCCTGAAGGCCCGAAACGTCGAGGACCCGGACTCCTACAAGGTCCGCCGTGGCAAGGTCGGCGGCTACCGCGACTATTTCAGTGACAGCGAAATCGAACGCATTGATCGGTATGTCGAGGAACGCCTGCTGCCCGATCTGGCCGAGCGTTTTCGCATCGCTGCTGATTGACCGGGTTTGATGTCATCTGCACCGCGCACGCTGATCCTGCCTTGCGAAACCCGGGTCCGCGAATTCGACGCCAAGCTGCTGCTGGCCCTGCTGGCCGCTGACCGCGGCATTCCCG
>SKKV01000203.1 GCA_007123575.1 Wenzhouxiangella sp. | reverse complement strand
CTCGGCCGGCATCCACGACTATCCGATTCCCAGCCAGTCCACCGACGGCATGTCGAAGATCGTCGACTGGCAGGGCAAGGTGCTGGTCGAGGCCGGCTATGGTGAATCCATGGTCGCCAACGCCGAGATCGACTTAAGCGCCTTGCGCGCCTGGCGCAACCGACCCGGCATGGGCAACCTGCTGGCCCGGCAGCGCCTGGAGCTGTTTGCCGGCACCTACTCAGGCCAGGTCCACCCGGCCAACACCATGCTTGACGGCGACCAGGTCGTGGTCCCTGAACGATCAGTATTCGCCCGCACCCAGGCCGAAACCCTGGAGCGGCTGCACGCGGCCGGCATCATTCAGGCAGCAGACCATGACTGAATTGATGCGGGTGCGCAATCCGCGCAGCGGTGAATTCGACTACGAATGCCAGGTGACCACACCCGAGCAACTGGCCAGCATGGCCAGGCAGGCGCGTCAGGCCCAGCCGGCCTGGGCGGAACAAACCCCAGCCCAGCGGGCGGCCGCGCTGCAGGCGCTGGCGGCTGCCATGCAGGCCAGGCGTGATGACTTTGTTGAAACGCTGTTCCAGGATACCGGTCGGCTGATCGAATCGCGCCTGGAGTTCGATGCCGCCGTCGCCACTATCGAGCGCTGGGCCAGTGAGGCACCGACGTTGTTGGCCGAGAAGGCGCCGCGGGCGGCCAATATTCCCTTTATCAAGTCGTGCCAGTTCACCACGCCCTTTCCCCTGGTCGGGGTCATTAGCCCGTGGAATTTTCCGCTGCTGCTGGCCCTGATCGACGCGGTCCCAGCCCTGCTCGCCGGTTCGGCGGTGCTGATCAAACCCAGCGAAGTCACGCCACGCTTTGTTGCCTTGGCCGAAGCCGTGCTGGCCGATGTGCCGGCACTGGTGCCTGTCCTGGGTTGGTGTGTGGGTGCCGGAGAGGTGGGGGCGGCCCTGGTCGATCAGGTGGACCTGGTCTGCTTTACCGGTAGCGTCGCCACCGGCCGGAAAGTTGGCGAAGCCGCGGCAGCCCGATTTATCCCGGCCTTTCTGGAGCTGGGCGGCAAAGACGCAGCACTGGTGCTGGAAGACGCCGATATCGGCCGTAGCGCCCGCGCGCTGGCCTGGGGCAGTATGGTCAATGCTGGGCAAAGCTGCATGTCGATTGAGCGCGTCTACGCCGTCGACTCGATTCATGACCGGCTGGTCGAGGCGCTGACCCGCGAGATTGGCCGGCTCGAGATCAATGCCGACAACCCCGAGCAGGGCCAGATCGGGCCGGTGATTTCAGCCGCCCAGGCCGATATCCTCCAGGCCCACCTGGACAATGCCAGAGATCACGGTGCCCGCGCCCTGACCGGTGGCCGCCTGGTCGAGCACGGGGGTACATGGTGCCTGCCCACCCTGCTCGTTGACGTCACCGACGCGATGCAGGTGATGAGCGAGGAAACCTTCGGTGCCATCCTGCCGGTCATGCGGGTCGCCGACGAAAAAGAGGCCATCGCCCGCGCCAACGGCTCGATTTATGGCCTGTCAGGGGCCGTGTTCAGCGCGGATCCGGCCCGCGCCGAGCGCGTGGCGCGCCGGCTGGAAGCCGGTGCGATCAGCATCAACGACGCCGCCCTGACCAGCCTGGTCCACAGCGGCGAGAAACAGAGCTTCAAGCAGTCCGGCCTGGGTGGCTCACGCATGGGCCCGGCTTCGATCCAGCGCTTTCTGCGCCAGCAGTGTCTGCTGATTAATCCCGGCGTGGATGACCCATGGTGGTTCGGGAGCGGCAGATGAATCGGTTTTGCCTGGCAACCGCTTTACTGGCAGCTGGTCTGACAACAAGCCCGCCGGCTGGGGCCGAGCGCACCGCCGAGGAGATCATTGACTATGCCACCGAGGCGGCCGGCGGCGAGCACTGGCGCCTGGCTGAAACCAACATCATGAAAGGCCACGCCACGCTATGTCAGAACGGCCGTCGGGACGCTTGCGTCAGCGCCGACCATTACCAGATGTGGCGCCAGTACCCGCGCGACATGAGCGACCCTCACGCCGGCAGCGGGAAGTTTCGCCTCGACGCCTTTGTCGGCGACAAGGTCCTGTTTCAGACCAGCTTCGACGGCGAGCATTCCTGGACCCACCAGGGCCGAGTGCCCGAAGATCAGGCGCGTGAAGACCAGCAAAGCAACTTTGGCTTCAGTGCCATTCGCTTCGCCGGCCGGGACGGCTTTCCGGTGGAGCGCCTGGTCGATGACCTGATAGACGGCCTCGCCTGCTACACGGTGCGGGTGCACGATCCGGCCGGCGGCAGCACGTTGTTCTGGGTTGAGCAGGAAACCGGCATGATCCGCGCCGCCGCCTGGCCGACCCCGCGTGGCTTCCATCAACGCGTGTATTCCGACCATTACCGGGTCGATCCGCCGGGATTCAAGCAGCCAGGCCGGGTCCGGTTGTACTATGACGGGGTAATGACGGCAGATGTCTACTGGACCGAAGCGTTCATCGACGAGCCGATCGACGCGGCCTGGTTCCGGCTCGAACCACCCTGACCCGGATCAGGTCGCCCAAGGATTGATGCCAGGCACATTGCTTAGGAGAAAAACATGTTTAAGAAACTGCTGCTGATGGGTAGCCTTGTCACCGCCCTGATCCTGACCGGCTGTCCGGCGCCAGAGCCGCCGCCGGTTGAACCCCCGGAATCGCCACCGGTCGAGCCGCCCGAACCCGCGCCGGCCGATCTCGACCAGGTCGCTGAGGAGCTGCCCGAAGCCAGCCCGCCGATGGACCCACACCAGCACCGCCTGCAGACCGTGCTCGACGCCCAACCTGAAGCGGTGCAGGCGCGTTACCGCTATCGCAATCCGGCCGAGACACTGAACTTCTTCGCCATCGAACCGGGAATGACCGTGGTCGAGATGCTGCCGGGCGGGGGCTGGTACTCGCGCATCCTGGCCGGTTACCTGGGCCCCGACGGCACCCTGGTTGGGGCCAACTACCCCCAAGCGGTGTGGCCACTGTTCGGATTCATGAGCCAGGAACGTATTGCTCAGATGGCCACCTGGGCCGACGACTGGCCGCAACAGGCCCGGGCCTGGAAGATCGAGGATGGCGCCAGCTTTGATGCGTTCGTTCTCGGCGAACTGCCGGAAGACCGGGTCGAGACGGCCGATGCCGTGCTCTTGATTCGGGCCCTGCACAACCTGGTTCGCTTTGATGCCGAGCACGGTTTTCTTGATCCGGCCCTGAGCGATATCCACGCCGTGCTCAAGCCCGGCGGTATCGTCGGCGTGGTCCAGCACGAAGCGCGCCCCGACATGCCCGACGAATGGGCCAACGGCGCCAACGGCTACATCAAGCGCAGCCTGGTCATCGAGCGTTTCGAAGCCGCCGGCTTTGAATTGGTTGAACAATCCGACATCAACGCCAATCCGCTGGACCAACCCGAGGTCGAAGACAGCGTCTGGCGCCTGCCACCCAGCCTGCGCGGCAGCGAAGAGGATCACGAACAACGGGTAGCCATGCAGGCTATTGGTGAATCACACCGGATGACCCTGAAGTTCAGGAAATCCGATTGAGACGGAAGAGGATCAAGGCGTTAGCCTAGCGCCTTGATCCTTGATCCTCAGTCTTCCTGCCCCGCCGGCGTGCCCAGAATCTGATTAACCTCGATGAAGAATCCATCGGGGTCGTAGACAGCGCTGAACATCACCTCAATCGTGCCCTGGCCGTCGGGTGTGGGATAGGTTCTCAGTTCAGGCTCGGTGTGCACGGTCACGCCCGGCG
>SKKV01000194.1 GCA_007123575.1 Wenzhouxiangella sp. | reverse complement strand
TCTTGATGACCTTGTCCAGGCTGACCCGGTGCTTGCCGTCGCCGGCCATGGCCATGCGGGTGGCGTTGACCGCCTTGACCGCGCCCATGGCGTTGCGCTCGATGCAGGGAATCTGGACCAGGCCGGCGACCGGGTCGCAGGTAAGCCCCAGGTTGTGCTCCATGCCGATTTCGGCGGCATTTTCGACCTGGCCCATGGTGCCACCCAGGGCCGCAGTCAGACCGCCAGCGGCCATTGAACAGGCCACGCCCACTTCGCCCTGGCAGCCGACTTCGGCACCGGAAATCGAGGCGTTTTCCTTGTACAGAATGCCGATCGCGCCGGCAGTGAGAAGAAATTCGATCACGCCGTCCTCGCAGGAGCCGGAAACGAAGCGCCGGTAGTAGTGCAGGACGGCCGGAATGATGCCAGCCGCGCCGTTGGTCGGCGCGGTGACCACGCGCCCGCCGGCGGCATTTTCCTCATTGACGGCCAGCGCATACAGGTTGATCCAGTCCAGCTGGTCGAGGTTGTCTTCGCGGGCGCGGTGCTTGAGCTTGCGAAACAGGGTGGGCGCACGCCGGGCCACCTTGAGTCCGCCGGGCAGGTAGCCGGTCTGCTCGATACCGCGTTCCACGCACTGCTGCATCGCCTGCCAGATAGCCAGCAGCCCGGCGCGAATCTCGTCGCTGCTGCGCCAGGCCTGCTCGTTGGCCATCATCACATCGCTGATGCGCAGGCCATGTTCATCGCAGGTGCCAAGCAGTTCGTCGCCGCTGCGGAACGGATACTTCAGGTTCGTTCTGTCGGCCACGATGCGGTCGGCTGCCGCCTCGTCGGCGTTGACCACGAAGCCGCCGCCAACCGAGTAGTAGTCGCGCGCCAGCAGCGCCTCTCCGGCCGCATCGAAGGCGGTGAAGCGCATACCGTTGGAGTGGTGTGGCAGGGTCTGGCGCTTGTGGAATACCAGGTCATTGCGCAGCCGGATGGCAATATCCCGACGCCCGGCCAGGTTCAGCCGGCCCTGTTCGCTGATCTCTCCCATGCGCTGGCTGATGTGGTCCGGGTCGACCTGGTCGGGCCCTTCACCTTCCAGACCCAGCAGCACCGCCCGATCGGTGCCATGACCACGCCCGGTATGGCCCAGAGAGCCAAACAGATCGACTCGAACCCGGTCAACGGCGTCCAGGTGGCCTGCCTGTTCCAGGCGCGCCAGGAAAATGCCGGCCGCGCGCATCGGACCCACGGTATGCGAGCTCGACGGACCAATGCCGATCTTGAAAATATCGAAAATGCTGACAGCCATAACGGCCATTCTAACCACGTAGCCCTATCGCGACTGGACGACCGGCAAAGAGAATGGAATACTTGCCGTTCGATCGAACGCAGCTATCAACCATGAGCGTTTACTTGTACTCCCGCACTGACTGCAGCCTGTGCGACAAGGCCGAGGCCTTGCTGGCCGAGGGCGGCTTTGGCAAGCACTACGAGAAGGTCGATATCGATACCGACCTCGAGCTGCTGCAAAGATATGGCGACCAGATCCCCGTGCTCTACCGCGAACAAACCGGAGAGAAACTGTCCTGGCCGTTCACGGCCTCGCAGGTGCGCGCGTTGATCGATGGCTGATTCGATCATTACTCATATCGATGCGCCGCGCTTGTCGCAGGCACTGCTGTCAGGCATTGCCAACGTGCTGCGCCGCCGCGACTACATCAACAGCATCAACGTGTTTCCGGTCGCCGACAGTGATACCGGAACCAACCTGGCCTTCACCCTGGCCAGCGTTCGCAGCGTGGTTGAAGAGACCGAACAACGCAACCTGCCAGAGCTGCTGGAACAGATTGCTGATGCGGCAATCAGCGGCGCGCGCGGCAACTCCGGGGCGATCATGGCCCAGTATTTCCAGGGCTTGAGCGACAGCAGCCGCGAATACCAGGTATTGGATGCCCCGCGCCTCGCCCTGGCTTCAGGTGCTGCGGCGAAGTCGGCCTGGGGGGCCATGTCCGAGCCGGTGCCAGGCACCCTGCCGACCGTGCTGGAAGACTTCGCCGACGAACTTTCCCGGCTGGCCGAGCAAGGCGTTGACGATATCCGCCAGCTGATCAAGCGTGGCCTCAAGCGCGCCCGTCAATCACTGGCCAATACGCCCACCCAGCTGGCGGTGCTGCGCGAGGCCGGAGTGGTCGATGCCGGCGCCCAGGGCTTTGTTGATTTTCTCGAAGGCATTTGGCGCTACATGCGATCGGGCCGGGTACTGAAAATGCCGGACGGGCGCGCGACCAAGAGCGTCTCGGCCGTGGCCGCAACCGCCAGTGTGGAAGGGCCGGGCGAACACCGCTATTGCACCGAATGCCTGATCGAGGGCCAGAGCCTGGACGTGGCCAGCCTGCGCGACCAGCTCGAAGCCCTGCCGGCCAGCTCGCTAGTGGTTGCCGGCGGTGGCCGGCGGGCGCGTATTCATATCCACACCAATTCGCCGGGCGAGGTGTTCCGGATCTGCAATCATTTTGGCGAAATCCGCCAGCAGAAGGCCGACGACATGACCCGGCAGCACGGCCTGATGAACCAGCTCGGTACGGTCGCCATCGTCACCGATTCGGCCGCCGATCTGCCCGCCGAGGAAGTGGATCGCTTAGGGATCCACGTTGTTCCCGTGCGCCTGAATTTCGGCGACGAAGAGTTTCTCGACAAGCTCAGCATCTCGCCGGCCGAGTTTTACCGCCGCCTGGCCAACAGCAACATCAAGCCGCAGACCTCGCAACCGCCGCCAGCCGATTTCAGACGCCAGTTTGAACTGCTCACCTCGCACGGTCTGGAAGTACTCGCCATTCAGATTTCCGGCCAGCTTAGCGGCACACGCCAGGCGGCTGAAACTGCCGCGCGCATGGTCGATCCCGAGCGCATCCAGGTGTTCGATTCGCTCAATGGCGCCACCGGTCAGGGCCTGATGGTGCTGTGGGCTGCCGAAGCCGCTGCTCGCGGCTGGGAACGCCTGGCTATCGTCCGCCGCCTGGAGGAAATGCGCGATGATTTCGCCACCCTGGCGCTGGTTCGTGACCTGTCCTGGGGCGTGCGCGGTGGCCGAATCAAACCGTGGATGGAAACCGTTTCCCGGCGCCTGTCACTGCAACTCGTGCTGGCCCGAACCCAGCAGGGCACGCTCGGCCCGAAAGGGGTGATCGTAGGCCGTGGCAAGGTGGTCGAACGCTTTGCCCAGCGCGTGCTCAAGCGCATGGACCGGCAGCGCACTTATCGAGTCGTCATCAGCCACACCGATGCCATTGAGGACGCGCGCCGCCTTCGCGACATCCTGCTGACCTGCCATTCCAAGGTCGACGGCTGCTGGCTTGAGGACGCCAGCCCGGCGATTGGCGTGCATGCCGGGCCCGGCAGCCTGCTGGTGGGCTTGCAACCTTGGAGTGCACCGGAGGATCGGCGTGCTTGAGATTGTTTTTTCCGCGCTGGCCGGCTACCTGCTGGGCTCGCTGTCGGGCAGCCTGATCCTGGGCAAGCTCAAGGGCGTTGACATTCGACAGATGGGCTCGGGCAACGCCGGTGGCACCAACGCGCTGCGCAGCGTAGGCTGGGCCTTTGCCATCGGCGTGGTGGTGATTGACTTGGGCAAGGGCGCGCTGGCCGCGGCCCTGGCGCCCTTGCTCGTGCTGATCTTGTGGGCGCCAGACGCCAACCCGATTCAGCTCGGCGCGGTCGCTGCTTTTGCCGCCGTGGTCGGCCATGTCTGGCCGCTGTATTTCCGCTTTCGCGGCGGCAAGGGTGCCGGCAC
>SKKV01000277.1 GCA_007123575.1 Wenzhouxiangella sp. | reverse complement strand
GAGGATGAGCTCGATGCTGTGGTGCGTTCTCAAATTGATCTGTCTGATTACCTGAATAACGGCCTCGGTCACCTGGTGGTGCTGATGAACCCGGGCCGAACGCGGGCCGACACGCCCGAGGTGCCCAGCCGCGCTCCTGTACTGAGTTGGATTCAATCCACCCGCATCGGCCTGGATGCCGCCAGTGACGCTGGCGAGTTGCTGGTCTGGGCTACAGCGCTGGAAGACGGCCGGGCGCTGGCCGGGGTGGACATCGCTCTATCCGGGGAAGCAGACAGCCAGCTCAGTGACGACGAGGGTTTAGTTCGCATGGACTTGCCTGAACCCGAAAACGGGGCCGAGGCGACCAAATGGCTGACCGGCCAGTTGGGCAATGATCTGGCCCTGCTGCCGGAATCCATTTATGGCCACGGTCGCAACAACTGGAGCCGACGCAGCGATGCCGACGACCTGGCATGGCACGTTTTCGACGATCGGCGCATGTATCGTCCGGGTGATCGCGTCCACTTGCAGGGTTTTATCCGGCGCGTGGAAAGGCGTCCCGACGGCGGGCTTGGACTGCTGGACAGTCCGGCCAGGCTGGACTGGACGGTCAGCGATTCGCGCGGCAACGAGCTGACTAAAGGATCCAGCACGCTGTCGGCCCTGGGCGGCTTCGACCTGGGTTTCGATTTGCCCGATACGCCCAACCTGGGTCAGGCCAGCGTTCGGATCAATCTGCGCAACATGGAAGGACTGCAGAGGCAAAGCTACCACCACGGTTTTGAAATCCAGGAGTTCCGCACGCCTGAGTTTGAAGTCACCACACGGCTGCCGGTCGGGCCCTTTATCGGCGACGAGACCATCAACGCGGAGGTACGGGCTGCCTACTACGCCGGCGGTGCCCTGCCCGGTGCCGATCTGCGCTGGGATATACGGGCCGAACCCGGCCAGTACCGCCCGCCGGGCCATGATCGCTGGTCCTTTGGGTTCGAGCGGGTCTGGTGGTTGCCGCGGTTTTTCATGCCGGACCAGACTACGGCCAGCACGCATTTCGAAAGCCGGACCGATTCGGCCGGTGAGCACGGGCTGGCGATCAGCCTGGATTTCACCGATCAGCCAAGGCCGCTGTTGGTCACTGCCACGGCCACGGTCATGGATGTCAATCGCCAGGCCTGGAGCGCTTCCAGTGATGTGCTGGTGCATGCCGCGCGCGACTATGTGGGCCTGAGAACCGACACCTATTTCACCGAACTGGGGCAGGACATCGTCGTCGATGTGCTGACCGTTGACCTTGATGGAGAGGTCCGCCCCAACCGTCCGGTTGTGGTCGAGGCGATGCGACGGACTTGGCAGCACCGGCATGGTCGCGATGCCGATGTCGACGCCGAGCCCGATTCTGAAGACCTGCAGCAGTGCGCGCTGACTACCGATGCCGAGGGATCGGGCCAATGCCGCTTCCGCCCTGGCCGGGGTGGGGCCTGGGAGCTGACCGCCCAGACTCGGGACGAGTCAGACCGGGCCAATGCCACCCGCATCCAGCGCTGGGTCGGCGGCGAGCGGATGCCGTCCGCTGACCGAGTCGAGATCGAGGAGTTGCTGCTGATCCCGGCCCAGGACGAGCATGCGCCAGACGATGTCGCCCGCCTGCTGGTTCAGGCGCCTTTCGACAGCGGCGAAGGCTTGCTGACGCTGCGTCGCCACGGCCTGGCCGAGCAGCGCCGCTTCAGCCTGGAAAATGGCACCGCCACCCTGGAAATCCGGATGCGCGAGGAATGGCTGCCGAATATCCACGCCCATGTGCTGGTCGCAGGCCAGGCCGAACGCGGCGGTGTTGAAGGCCTGCCTACGCGCCCGGCGATTGCTGTCGGTTCTCATGAATTCAGCCTGTCGACCGCCGAGCGGGCCTTGCATCTGGACCTGGTGCCGGCCAGCGATGCGCTGGCACCCGGTGAAAGTACCGACGTGCTAATCGAGGTGAAAGATGCCCAGGGCAATCCAGTAGCCGGTGCCGAGATCGTCCTGATCGCGGTCGACGAGGCCATCCTGGCCCTGACCGGTTACCAGGTGACCGACCCCATGCAGGTGTTCTACCAGCCAAGACCGTCAGCGGTCAGGGAATACCATCTGCGCCCGACCGTGCGCCTGGCAGCCGACCCGTCGCAGTGGCTTGATGAGTCAGAACAGATAGCGCCCGAGTATGCACGTGTCCAGGTCACTGGCTCCCAAGCGATGGATATAGGAACCGGCTTTGCTCGACCCGTGTTAGCCGATGCAGCGGCTGAGAAAGCAGCCGACGAACCGATTGCCGTGCGCGAAGACTTCAATCCGCTGGCAGCCTTTGTGCCCGGACTGACAACCGATGAGGACGGCCGAGTCAGCACGCGTATCGACCTGCCCGACAACCTGACCCGCTACCGCCTGACCGCGATCGCCGTCGACGGTCCCACGCGCTTCGGCAAGGCCGAGGCCAATCTCACCGCTCGTCTGCCGCTGATGCTCCGGCCCTCGCCGCCGCGCTTTTTGAACTTCGGCGACCGCTTCGAGTTTCCGCTGGTGGTCCAGAACCAGACCGACCAGATGCTGGCCGTGGAAGTGGCCATGGCCACGGCCAATCTGGACCTGCCCGAGGGTCAGGGTTTTGTGTTCGAGGTGCCGGCCAATGACCGACGCGAGCTGCGCATTCCAGCGGCGACTCGCTCGGCAGGCCAGGCCCGATTCCAGATTGCCGCAGCCAGCGGCAGCATGGCCGATGCGGCCCGCGGCAGCCTGCCGGTCTGGACCCCGGCCACCACCGAGGCCTTTGCCAGCTACGGGGTAATCGATGAGGGTGCCCTACGCCAGCCGGTGTGGATGCCGAGCGAGGTCTGGCCGCAGTTCGGGCAGCTCGAAATCACCACCACCTCGACCGCCCTTCATTCGCTGACCGATGCGTTTTTGTACCTGCATGACTATCCGTTCGCCTGCAGCGAGCAGATTGCATCCAGGATGATTGCCGTGGCGGCGCTGCGCGATGTGCTCAGCGCCTTTGCCGTGGCTGACATGCCAGACTCTGAAGACATCGACCGGACCATGGCAGCCGATATCGAGCGCCTGCGCGGCATGCAGAACCCCGACGGCGGATTTGGCCTGTGGCGGCGCGGCCAGGAGTCCTGGCCTTATGCCAGCCTGCATGTGGCCCACGCCCTGGTCCGGGCCAGGCAGAAGGACTATCCGGTACCGTCTGAACTGTTTGATAGCACCCTGACCCAAGTTCGCGAAATCGAACGCCACATTCCGGACAGCTATGGTGCCTGGACGCGGCGTCATATCATTGCCTACAGCCTGTGCGTGCGCGGCCTGGTCGGCGACTTTGATCGCGCCCGCGCCCGGGCGCTGATTGCCGAAGTCGAAGACCTGGACGAGCTCAGCTTCGAGTCCACGGGCTGGCTGCTTGGCGTTCTTACCGGTGACCAGGACTCGGCCTATGAATTGGATCGCCTGCGCCGTTTCTTGAGCAACCGGGTCACAGAAACCGCCGCCAGCGCCCAGTTTGTCAGCGGCTGGCGCGACGGGGCGCACCTGGTCATGCACTCCAGCCGGCGCGCTGACGGGGTGATTCTGGAAGCCCTGATCGATGACCAGCCCGACTCGGAACTGGTGCCCAAGCTGGTGCACGGCTTGCAGGCCCACCGGGTGCGCGGGCGCTGGGGCAACACCCAGGAAAACAGCTTCGTGCTGCTCGCCCTGGACAAGTATTTCCGGCGCTACGAGGGCATCGAGCCGGATTTCATCGCCCGGGCCTGGCTGGGCGAGGATTTTGCCGGTGAG
>SKKV01000275.1 GCA_007123575.1 Wenzhouxiangella sp. | reverse complement strand
TTGCGATGGCCTGCGAACTGCATCGCGACTGGCGAAACGATATCGAAGGACTGGGTGAGCTGTTCTCCAACCACATCCCCAACTATCGAAACCTGATGACCAGCTACTTTGCCAAGGCGGCCTGACGGGCGAATGCTAAAGCCTCAACACGCTGCCGGTGGAGAATCACCGGCAGCAACCGTTTGTGACCAGCAGGCCCGGCAAGCGACGTTCTTTCGATCAATCGCCGCCTTTCGCCATCGTGTCCAGGCGGGTGCGATCAGCTCGACCTCTTCAAAGGTAATCTACTCCCCTGCGGCCTTGCTCTCGGCCCAGGCCAGCGAATGGCTTACCACCAGCAGCACTGAAACACACAGCGACCCGAGAAAATGCCGATTGGATGGGCCAAAATTATTAACAATGGCCAGTTAAGGCGCGGTTTGTCGTATCTGAAACTGACAACCATGAAAGAGGTGCGCCAACGTGGGCCTGCTGCTGTTCCTGATCGGGGTCATCCTGCTCTGCCTGCCGCTGCTGCATGTCATCAATCCAGCCTGGCGTGAGCCCCTGCCAACATTGGAGCCGGGCAGTACCGACCTTGCGGCAGGCAAGCGCGTCTGCGTGGGCGGTGTGGCCGAAGCGCACGATTCGCCCGTTCCTTCGCCACTGGATACCGAGGACCAGGTGCTGTGGTGCCACGCGGTTGTCAACAAGCACAAGGGGCCGAATCTGGGCAAAGGGCCGCCGGCCACAAAGACGCTCAAGGTCTCGACCCGTTTTCGGCTGGTCGACGCTGACAACCCTGAGCGGTTTGTCCTGATTGACGGCCATCGACTGAGCGCAAGCCTGGTGACCCTGGACCATGATCCCAACGTCGATCCGGACCAGGCAACGGACGCTCAGCCTGGCGCCCAGGCCAATCCGTTGATGGAATTGTTCGATTTGTTCGTGGACATTAGCCAGGCCCTGAGCAGCCAAAACATCAAGATCATTCGTCCCGGCGACCGTTTGTGGGTCAGCGGTCGCCTGCGCCAGGGCGACGACGGGCTTTGCCTGGGGCGTTGGGCAATGGTCGACAACGTGCCACCCGAGCTGCGCCACCGGCGCGGCCTGGCGACAGCCAAAATGGTCAGCCAGGGAGGCGGAGCGCTGCTTGTCGTCGTCGGCCTGTGGATGATGCTGAGTTGATCGGCTGAGCTGATCAACCAGACTGGCCGAGCGTCTTCCTGATGATTGGCTCGGCGGCCGTCATACCGGCGGCCAGGCCTTTTTCGATGGCCTGTTCAGCGCCCACGTTACCGTGACGGTGCGCAGCCAGCGCCAGCATCGCACCGACTCGATTGCCGCTGGCACAGTGCACCAGCATCGGCTTGAGCTGGGCATCGTTCCAGTGATCCCAGAATTGGCGGGTCAGACTTTCATCCACCGATTCCAGACCGCTGACAGGCAATTGCAGGAATTTCAATCCGGCCTGATTGACGCGGCCGGCAAAATCATCACCGTTCCACTCCTTGCGCTCGCGCAGGTCAAGCACGGTATTGACGCCTGCCTGCCTGAGGAGCGCCAGGTCATGATCGGACGGACAGCCGCCCACCATGAGACCGGATTCGGGCTGGCGGGCATTATCGAGACTCAGGCGGGCCGGGTCGGGAAAGTCATTGGCGGATGCGTTCATTGCTCTGCTCCAGTTACTAAGACCTTCGTATTCAAAGCCTCATTCAGCTTGTCTGTGGGCGTTCGTGGCAAGGCGCCGGCACGCCGGTGTAGCCACTCTACATCAAGTGCCGGGAACGCAGTCCACGGACGCCCACAGGCAAGCCCGAAGGGAACCCCTGACACGTCCGCCTGCGGCGTTACGCTTGCTTGACGTAGCGCAACTATGCCTGCGCAAGCGTGCCTTGCAGGCGAACGTGTCAGGGGTTCTGAATGTGGCTTTGAATACGAAGGTCTTAGTGAGGTGAGTGATGACATCAAGCCGCTGGCATCAACCAGGATGACAGCGGCCACGATCAGCAACAAGGCGGCGAAGGCCTTGCGAAACACTTCTGCCGGCAGCCGCCGCCCCAGCCAGCCGCCAAACACGCTGCCCAGACCGCCAAGGACGATGAAGATGCCGATGATAGTCCAGTCGACACTCATGTCCAATCGATCAAGCACGGACAGGTACTTGGCGAAACCGGCCAGAGACTTCAGCGCGATAATGACCAGGCTGGTGCCCACCGCGATCACCGGGTTCAAGCCACCCAGCAGAATCAGCGCCGGAATGATCAGAAAGCCGCCGCCGACACCGACGAAGCCGGTCAGTGCGCCCACGGCGATGCCGTCGACAATGATTTTCCAGCGTGCTCTCACCTTGGCGACTGCTGTCGTTGCGCGTTTGCGCAGCATGCCCCAGGCGGCAACCAGCATGACCAGGGCAAAGACGGCCAGCTGAAAACGACCGCTGACAAATTCAGCCAGCCAGGCGCCGCCCACCGTACCCAGAATGCCAGGCACCCCAAACCACAGCACCGAACGCCAGTCAATCATGCCGCGACGCAAGTAAGACAAGGCGCCCAGCCCGGCCACCGCGCCAACAATGGCCAGCGAGCCGGCAATCGCCACCTTCTCCGGCTGGCCGACCAGGTAGACCAGCACCGGAACGGTAACAATCGAACCACCGGAGCCAAACAGGCCCAAGGCAATTCCAATCAATACAGCGCCAATCCATGCCATGTTGCAAAACTCCATTTGAGCGGTTCCGGCACTGGCTTTGTCCGGCAACCGCGATCAGGTATTGACAGTATATTAGAATATGCTAAACTAATTTGCAAATGAAATTTCTGGAGTTACTGCCATGCCAACTGCAAACCAAAGCACCAATCAGGCACAAGCCTTGGTCACGCCATTTCATCACCCGGCCACAGGCACCTGGTCGTATGTTGTCCAGGACCCAAACAGCAAGGCTGCTGCGATCATCGATCCGGTGATGGATTTCGAATTTCGGGCCGGACGGACCTACACTGATTATGCTGACGAGATCCTTGATTTCGTTCGGCGCGAACAGCTTGAGGTGAAGTGGATCCTCGAGACCCACGCCCATGCCGACCATCTGTCGGCGGCCCCTTATCTGCAGGAGCATCTCGACGCCCCGGTCGGGATCGGGCGCGGCATCACTGCCGTACAGGAACGCTTCAAGGAACTGTTCAATCTGCCGGATGCCTTCAAGACCGACGGCAGCCAGTTCGACCACCTGTTCGATGACGGCGACAGCTTTACCATCGGCGGTCTCACCGGCCGGGTAATCTCCACCCCGGGCCATACCTCCGACTCCAACAGCTTCCTGATCGGCGATGCCGTGTTTGTCGGCGATTCACTGTTTGCACCGCGCTTCGGCACGGCTCGCTGCGACTTTCCGGGGGGCGACGCCGGAGTGCTGTTCGACTCCATTCAGAATCTCTACCAGCTGCCCGATGAAACGCGTGTCTTCCTGTGTCACGACTACCCGCCCGAGGACAAGGAGCCGATTGCCGAAACCAGCATTGGCGAGGAAAAGCGCGACAACATTCATGTCCGGGCCGACACCCGGCGCGAAGACTTCGTCGCCATGCGCAACGAACGCGATGAATCCCTGCCCATGCCGGACCTGATCATCCCCTCGGTCCAGGTCAACATAAACACCGGCAAGCCGATGCCGGCAGAAGACAACGGCACGGCTTATATCAAGGTGCCGCTGAATGTCTTCCGCGGCGATCCTGAAAGACTGGCAAGGAGCTCGTCATGACCATCGATTGGGCATCGTTCACGCCGTGGCTGGCCTTGAGCGGCGGCGTGCTGATTGGACTATCGGCCACCTTGCTG
>SKKV01000210.1 GCA_007123575.1 Wenzhouxiangella sp. | reverse complement strand
TGATCGAAGCCCGAGTCCATTCGGGTAACGCCGAGTCGACCTTGCCGGTCCCAAGGCCACCGAATACGAACGATCGGCCAGGCCGCTCACCCGGTCAGGCCATGCGCTGGTGGGTACCCCCGATGCATCTCCTTACCCAGCCCTGACACGTCATGACGAACTTGGCCGAAGGATTCATGGTCGGCCCCGGCCGCGTTGGGCCGGGCTACGGGATCGGTTGGTCAATGATGCACGTGCCTTGGCGGGGAAAGGGGCTAATATGAGGGGATGGGGGAATTGGTCAACTGACGAGGAGACAGAACATGAGTGAGCAGAGTAGTCGCAAGGCTTTTATTGAATCGCTGAAAGAAAAGCTTGACCAGCTCAACGAAGAGATTGACCGGCTGGAGGCCAAGGCGAAGGATGCCAGTGGCAAGGCTGAAAAGAAATACGAAGAACAGCTTGCCGATATCCGCCAAAAGCGCGGTGAGCTGAAAAACAAGTTGACCGAGCTGCGGGCGGCCGGCGAGGCCGAATTTGCCCGGATCAAGCTCGAAGCCGAGCATGCCTGGAAAGCGTTCCAGAATTCCTTCAATTATTTCAAATCACACTTCAAGTAAAGCCATGGCTTTTCCTACCCAGCGCCCAAGACGCCTGCGCGCCCACGACTTCTCCCGCCGCCTGGTACGCGAAAATCGCCTGAGCGCGGACAATCTGATTTTCCCGGTGTTCGTGCTGGAAAAGGCGAGCGGACGTGAGCCGATTGCCTCCATGCCCGGTATCGAGCGGCTCGGCCGGGATGCCCTGCTCGCAAAGGCCGAAGAGTGCCTGGCGCTGGGCATCCCGGCCCTGGCCCTGTTCCCGGTAGTGCCGGCCGAACGCAAGTGCGATTCAGCCGAGGAGGCCTGGCGCGAGGACGGGCTGGTTCAGGCAACCGTGCGCGCGCTGAAATCGCGCTTTCCGGAGCTGGGCGTGATCACCGATATCGCCCTGGACCCCTACACCAGCCACGGTCTTGACGGATTGATCAATGACCAGGGCTACGTGGTCAACGATGAAACGGTCGCAGCGCTGGTACGCCAGGCCCTGAGCCACGCCCATGCCGGCGCCGACGTGGTCGCCCCCTCGGACATGATGGACGGTCGAATCGGGGCCATCCGCCAGGCCCTGGAAGACGAAGGCTTCGCCAACACCCTGATTCTGAGCTACGCGGCCAAGTATGCTTCGGCCTTTTACGGTCCATTCCGCGACGCAGTAGGCTCGGCGGCCAACCTGGGCAAAAGCGGCAAGGAAACCTTCCAGATGGACCCGGCCAACAGCGATGAAGCCCTGCACGAGGTCGCGCTGGACCTGGAAGAAGGGGCCGACATGATCATGGTGAAGCCGGCCCTGCCCTACCTGGACATCATTCGCCGGGTCAAGGACCAGTTTGGCGTGCCAACCCTGGCCTATCACGTCTCCGGCGAGTACGCCATGCTCAAGGCAGCAGCAGCGAACGGCTGGTTGGACGGCGACAAGGTCATGCTGGAATCGCTGCTGTCCATCCGCCGCGCCGGCGCCGACGCCATCCTGACCTACGCCGCCCCCGACATCGCCCGACACCTGAAATCAAATCACTGATTCGGTGTTTTTAAGTGCCTTCGGTGGTTCCCAGGTTTTTCTTGTCACAAGCCATGCAGTTCCAGCACTCATGAATGATTGCAACGAGAGTCGGACATGACCCATAACCTGCGCCTGGCCGTATTTGGCGACCCGATCAGCCATAGCCTGTCGCCGCGCATTCACGGCCTGTTTGGCCGCCAGCTTGACATCGACGTGGACTACCAGGCGATTCGCTGCGAGGTCAACGATCTGCCGGCCAAACTCGCCGAGCTGGCCGCCGGCGGCGGTATTGGTGCCAACCTCACCCTGCCGCTGAAACAGGCGGGCTTGCGCCAATGCCGTCAGCTGGACCGGGCGGCCCGGCTGGCCCGGGCCGTCAACACGCTGAAGCTGGATGAGCAGGGCTGGCTGGGCTTCAATACCGATGGACTCGGCCTGGTGCTGGACCTGGAGCGACTGGCGATGACGCTGACCGATGCCCGCATTCTGATTCTGGGCGCCGGCGGCGCAACGGCTGGCATTCTGGGGCCCCTGCTGGCAAAAAAACCCGCCTGCATCACCATTTTGAA
The DNA here is from genome assembly GCA_007123575.1 of Wenzhouxiangella sp. Lineage (GTDB taxonomy): Bacteria > Pseudomonadota > Gammaproteobacteria > Xanthomonadales > Wenzhouxiangellaceae > Wenzhouxiangella. The sequence goes on along the minus strand of SKKV01000210.1, from coordinate 11,353 downwards.
TCGCACCGCCGAGCGCGCCGCGCGCCTGGCCGAGCGATTTGCCCACCTTGGCAACATCTCCGGCCATGGCCTGGATGCCCAGGCACAGGCCCATGATCTGCTCCTGCAAGCCTCCAGCCTGGGCCATAGCGGGGCCATGCCGGAACTGGCCGCTGACTGGCTCAAGCCCGATGCCAGGGTTTACGACCTGAACTACGGCCAAGCCCACGAGCCCGTTGCCCGCTGGGCCCAAAAAAACGGATGGAGGGCTGACGGCGGAATGGGGATGCTGGTCGGTCAGGCTGCGCTGGCCTTCGAGATCTGGACCGGACAGCGCCCGCCGATCAGCGCCACCCTGGATCGTTTGCGCTCCGAGCTCAGCTGACCAGGGTTACCGGCGTCCTGGTATGCCGCATGACCTTTTCCGATACGCTGCCGAGCAGCAAAGCACCCAACTGGGTCTGACCGCGCCTGCCCATGACCAGCAGCAGATCCTTGGCGTCACCCAGGAAATCGACCACTTCACTGGCCACATCACCAATTTTTGCCACCTCCTCGATCGGGCCGGCCCGCTCGCTGAGCTCCGAGCGCACGGCATCAAAGGTCTGGCGGGCCGAGCGGTCGCGGATCTCTTCCAGATCTTCCTTGCTCATGCCCAGCGCGCCCGGCAGGTCGCTGCTCATCAGTGGGAATACGTGCAGCATCACCAGCGGCAAGTCCATGGAGTCGGCCAGGCGAGCGGCCACACGGGCGGCCCGCAGCGAGTTGTCCGAACCATCTACTGCCACCACTACCTTGCGGAACGCGTGCATTGGCAAAAATCCTAGGGTTTTGTCAGACTTTTAGTCTGCCACAAAGCTCAAGGCTCAACCCAGCGGAAACGCTTGTTACTGCAGCCCAGCGCGGCCAGGCGCTGGTGGCCGTCGGGCTCGATCACCAGCGCGCTCAGGTCATTTCCCCAGACACAGCCGGAATCCAGGCAAAGCACTCCGCCCGATCGATGCAGGCCAAGCATGGACCAGTGACCGAACACCAGGGTCCAGCCTTTCCAGTCCGGATGCAGGTGCTCGAACCAGGGCCGGAAACCCTTGGGTGGTTTGCCCGGAACGCCCTTGGCCAGCAGTTCAAGCCTGCCCTCAGCGTCGCAGAACCGCATCCGGGTAAAGACATTGGTAATCGTGCGCATGCGGCTGTGGTGCGGCTGACGCGGGCGCCAGCGTCGGGGACGGTCACCGTACATGTGGTTGAAAAAGGTTTCCGGGTCGTTAGCCAGGGCATGCTCCACCTCGGCGGCGCGCTTGCGCGCCCGCTTCGGCCCCCAGCGCGGATCGACACCGGCATGGACCATGGCCAGCTGGCGCGACGAACTCTTCCACATCAGCGGCTGGCCAATCAGCCAATCCAGCAATTCAGCGCCGTCGGGCGCATTGATGATCTCGTCGAACTCACGATTGCGACGACCGGCGCGCCGGACCCGATGCGCGTAGGCCAACAGGTGCAGGTCGTGGTTGCCGAGCACGGTCATGGCCGAATCGCCCAGCTCGCGGACAAAACGCAGGGTCTTCAATGATTTGCCACCGCGATTGACCAGGTCGCCGGCAAAGCGCACGCTGTCTGCCGTCGGGTCGAAATTCAGCCCCTCCAGCAAGCGCTTCAGCGGGCCGGCGCAGCCCTGCACATCGCCGATGAAAATCTGCCGTTTCAGCTCCCTGCTCATGGACGGCGATTGTAACCGTCAGGGCGAATGACGATAGTGATATCGGCTCGTCCGGGCAGCTGATCAATCAGCGCTTTCCTGACCCGTCCGGTCAACAGGTCAGCCTCGGCCACGCTGATTTGAGCGTCCACCAGAATCTGGACATCGACCAGCACCTGGCCGCCCATGCGACGGGTGCGCAGCCGCTGAAAACCCCGAACGCCCTCCACGCCTTCAATGGTCGCGGCCAGCACCGACAACTCCTTGCGCGACAAACCGGTGTCGACCAGCTCCAGGCTGGCCCCGGCCAGCAGCTTCCAGGCCACCCAGGCCAGCATCAAGGCCACGATTGCCGCGGCCAGGGCATCGAACCAGACCATGCCCAGCATGGCCCCACCAACACCAACGATCACCACCAGCGACGACAGGGCATCGCTGCGATGGTGCCAGGCGTTGGCCAATATCAGACTGGACCCGGTGCGGCCGGCGACCCGGCGGGTCGCGCGAAACATGACTTCCTTGGCCACGACCGAACCCATCGCGACCCACAGCGCAAGCTGCCCCGGAACGACCAACTCATCGCCCAAAAACAAGCGGGAGAAGGCATCGAGCAGGAAGCCCGCTGCCACGGCCAGCAGCACCAGGCCAACGGCCAGGGTGGCCAGGGTTTCAATGCGGGCGTGGCCGTAGGGATGATTGTGATCGGCGTCCAGCGACCCGTAACGGGCCGCAAACAGAACCATTACATCGCTGGCCAGATCGGACAGAGAGTGCACGCCATCAACGATCAGCGCCTGCGACTGGGCCAAGGCGCCACCGATCACCTTGCTCACCGCCAGCACCAAGTTGAGCAACGCGCCGATCAGCGTCACCCGACGCTTGAGCGGCCAGGCGCTGGCTGCCGAATCGCTAGCCATCAGCGCCGCTCAAACTCGGCGAATACCAGGGGATGAGCGTTGCGCTCGTCAGCCGGACGGGCCTGCATCTGGCTCAAGCGCCAATCGCTTGACGCAAACTCGGGAAAGCGGGTGTCGCCGTCAATGTCGGCATCGATAAACGTCAGCACCAGCCGGTTGGCCTGCGCCAGGGTCAGGCGATAGATTTCGCCGCCGCCGATCACCATGACGCTGACGCTATCAGTCAGCGCGGCCAAGGCCTGGTCCAGGCTGGAAAACTGCTCGACCCCGTCTGGCAGACCGGTTGCCGAGCGGCTCAAGACGATATTGCGCCGCCCGGGCAGGGGCCGGCCAATGGACTCGAAGGTCTTGCGCCCCATCAGCACGGGATGGCCCATGGTGACCCGTTTGAAGTGAGCCAGATCAGCCGGCAAATGCCACGGCATGCCGCCTACAGCGCCAATAATCCGATTTTTGGCCATGGCCGCAATCAGGGTCAGTTCAGGCATCGGGTTGGCAACTTTCATCCAGCGACAGCAGCAAGGCCTCCGTGAGGTCCAGACCCATCACGCTGTACTGCTCAATACCAAACAGGTCCATCAGCGCGCTGACCAGAATCAGATTGACGACTTCAGTATCGGCATAGGCGCCACCAATCTCTTCGTCCGTACGACCGAGCTGCGCGGCCAGGGCCTGGGCCAGAGCCGAACGCGTGATCGGTTCACCGTCGGCCAGGCCCAGCTGATTGACCAGGCTGGCACCGTGCACTCCGCCAATGCCCACCACCTGGTATCCCGCCCCAACCACTGCCGCGACGCGATCGACCGCGGCCGACCCCAGCCACTCCAACACTTCCCTCTGCAGGCGCGCCACTTCTTCCTCGACAATCGGATTGGGACTTGACTGTTCGGCCGGCCGGTGGAGCACGGCCAGCGCACGATTGCGAAAAGTCACCGACGCCAAGTCGGAATTGACATGAGCCCAACGACCGGTTGACGGCTCCTGCCAGACCAACTGCTGGCTGCCAGCGCCGATGTCCCAGACCAACAATGGCTCGGCCTCAGCTTCGCTCTTTGCGGCTACCAGCAGGTAGCCCAGGCGCGCTTCCTCGTCCTGGCTCAAGACCCTCACATCCAATCCTAACTGGCGACGCCATCCGTCCAGCAAAGACGCGCTATTGCCCGCGCTTCGAAAAGCCTGGGTGGCGACACCGACAAACACCTCAGCCCCATGCTCGCTCGCGCGGCTGGTCAACTTTGCCATCTGCTGGTCAGCCGTGGCACGGATGGCGCCGGAAAACTCGCCATTTTTCGACTCGAGCAAGTCCGCCGCATAGGGCACCGGGACGCTCTTTCGGTCAAGCACATTGAGCATGGTCCCACCACAAGCATCGAGCTCAGCCACGAGCAGGCGGGTCGAGCCAGACCCGATATCGAAAGCGGCGACGGTCAGCCCGGGTTCGACGGCGGGGGGCGAACCGCGCGCAAACAGAACCAGCACGACAACCATCAACGTCGCACCCCCTATCAGGCTGACACGACCTCGATAGCTCATGGCGGACCCAGGGTCGGCGGCGGCAGTGGCTGGTCGGACCAGTTTGTCATGCGACTATCAAACGGCAATCGGCGCCCGGATGGCGGGATGACACTGGTAGTTAACCAGCTCAAAGTCTTCAAACACGAAGTCCTCCAAGCGCTGGCGGGCCGGATTCAGACGCATGGTGGGCGGCGGCAGCGGCTGACGCTGGAGCTGCTCGTCGACCTGGTCGAGATGATTCAGGTAGATATGAGCATCACCAAAGCTGTGAATGAACTCGCCGGGCTTGAGCCCGGTGACCTGGGCAATCATCAGGGTCAAGAGGGAGTAGCTGGCGATATTGAATGGCACCCCCAGAAAGCAGTCGGCCGAGCGCTGGTAGAGCTGGCAGCTCAAGCGTCCATCGCCAACAAAGAACTGGAACAGGCAGTGGCAGGGGGCCAGGGCCATGCGACCTTCGGCAACGTTGGCCTGCGGCGGAATGGACTCATCCGGCAGGTCGGCCGGATTCCAGGCCGTAACAATGTGCCGACGCGAATTCGGTCGCGCCCGGATTTGCTCGATGACCTGGGCCAGTTGATCGACATGGGCACCGGACGGGGTTGGCCACGATCGCCACTGAACCCCGTAGATCGGACCCAGATCACCGTCTTCGTCAGCCCACTCGTCCCAAATTCTGACGCCATTTTCCTTCAGGTAGGCAATGCTGGTTTCACCGCGGATAAACCACAGTAGTTCGTGAATGATGGACTTCAGGTGCAGCTTCTTGGTCGTGACCATGGGAAAGCTGTCAGCCAGGTCGAAGCGCAGCTGATGGCCGAAGATACTGAGCGTTCCCGTGCCGGTGCGATCCATCTTTTGCACACCCGTTTCGCGCACCAGGCGCAGCAGGTCGAGATAGTTCCTCATGACTTCGCTCCAGCCTTCTTGTAGCTCCAGACCATCAGGCCAGCGCCAGCCACGATCATCGGTATTGACAGAACCTGCCCCATGGTCACCCAGTCCAGGGCCACGAAGCCCAGATGGGCATCGGGCTCGCGGAAGAACTCGGCGATAAAGCGGAAGACGCCGTATCCGGCCAGGAACAAGCCGCTGATCGCGCCGGCCGGGCGCGGCCGGGACGAGAACCACCACAGAATGGCGAACAAGGCCAAGCCTTCCAGCGCGGCCTGGTAAAGCTGCGAGGGATGCCGGGCAAACTCGTCAAGCAGACCGGCTTCGTACTGCCGGTACAGCGCCTGCGAGACCCGTCCGCCATGCTCGATGGACTCGGGGAAAATCACTGCCCAGGGCACGTCGGTCTTGCGCCCCCACAGCTCACCGCCAATAAAATTGCCCAGGCGACCGACAGCCAGCCCCAGAGGAATCAGCGGCACGACGAAATCGGCCATGCGCAGCAGTCCGCAGCCGTAGTGGCGACCGCTGGCCCAGATCACCACGATCACGCCGACCAGGCCGCCGTGAAAACTCATGCCGCCATCGCGAATCCTGAACAACAACAGCGGGTCGGCCAGCAGATCGCTGAAGGCATAAAACAGCACGTAACCCAGGCGGCCGCCAACCACCACGCCGATCACTCCCCAGAACAGCAGGTCGGCCACCTGCTGCGGCGCCAGGGGGGCGTCGGAACGGGCCGCGCGCAGCCTGCCCAGCAGCCAGAACTGACCAAAGGCCACCAGGTACATCAGGCTGTACCAGTAAATGCCGAAACCGCCGACCCTGAAGGCTACCGGATCAACGGCGTGGAAGTAAAAGCTGGACTCCATAAAATCTAGTGTCAGACCATCAGAAACTGGGTAGAACGCGCACGACCAGCCCTTTCAGGTAGCGACTCTCTGCAATGGCCGGATGAACCGGATGGTCCGGCCCCTGCTCCAGGCGCATCAGCACCTGCAGATCGCGATCAACGTGGCGGGCAGCCTGGCGCTGGATGTCGGCGAAACGGTCTTCGTGGACGTGGGCCGAGCATGAGCAGGTTACCAGCAAGCCGCCGGGTCGCACCAGCCGGATGGCCTTTTCGTTGACCCGGCGATACGCTTTCAGCGCCGGCTTGACATCGCGCGAGCGCGGCGCAAACGCCGGCGGATCAACAATCACGGCATCAAAGCGCTCGCCGTCAGCCAGACACTGGTCCATGTGTTTCTCGGCATCGGCATGCACCGGTCGGACAATACGATCCACACCGTTGCCATCCGCGTTCGCCCGAATCGCGGCCACGGCCGGGGCCGATGAGTCCACGCAGTGCACTTCAGCCGCGCCTTGTGCCGCCGCGCCGATGCCCCAGGCACCGTGGTAAGCATATAAATCCAGCACCCGACCACACTCGGCCAGTAGCGGCCAGACCCGGGCGCGATTGGCTTGCTGGTCGAAATACCAGCCGGTCTTCTGGGCGCTCATCAAATCCAGCTTGAAGCGCAGCGAACCTTCGACCACCTCACCCGCCTCCGGCAGCTGGCCCGGACCGGGCACGATCTCCCGCTTCAGACCCTCCAACTCCCGCACCGGCGAATCATTGCGCCACAGGATGGCTTTGGGCCGCACCACCTCGGACAGGGCGGCTTCCAGACGGGGGCGCAAGGCATCCATGCCGGCCGTATTGAGCTGGCCGACCACCACGTCGCCGAAGCGATCCAGGACCACCCCGGGCAAACCATCGGCCTCGCCGAACACCAGCCGATAGTATGGCCGCTCGTAAAAGCGCTCGCGCAGGCTCAGTGCCTGGCGCAAACGATCAGCCAGCCAGCCGCGGGTTGGATTGATGCCGGGGCGACGGCTGATCAGGCGGGCGCATATCAGCGAGTGCGGGTTGATCAGTGCGGTACCGACCGGCTTGCCGGTTTCATCCACCACATCGACCAGGTCCCCCGGCGACATCGCCTTCAGCGGCGTGCGCGCGGTATCCACCTCGTTGCTGAACACCCACAAGTGCCCGGCCCGCAGGCGCCTGGCTTCGTTTTTCTTCAGCTGAAGCAGGGGATGGGTGGACATGGCTGGGGCGGGGCGGATGAGTCAGCGTCATAGTGTAATGGATGGGGGAGACGAAAGACCCTCTCTCCCTGTAAGCTGTGACCGCGTGACCAGACCCGAACCACAAGCCGAAATTCCATGACCCAGCGAAACGAACTCGACCAGGCGCTCAGCCCCTATCTGTTGCAGCATGCCGACAACCCGGTGCACTGGCTGGAATGGAATGCCAAGTCGCTTGCATTGGCCAGGCGGCTGAATCGCCCGATTCTTCTGTCAATCGGCTACAGCGCCTGTCACTGGTGCCATGTCATGGCCCACGAGAGCTTTGAAAACGAGCGCGTGGCCGAGTTGATGAACCGGTATTTGGTCAACATCAAGGTCGACCGTGAAGAGCGCCCCGACCTGGATCGGATCTACCAGCTGGCTCATCAGCTGCTGACCGGGCGCGGCGGCGGCTGGCCGCTGACCGTGTTTCTTGACCCCGACAGCCAGGCGCCGTTTTTTGCCGGCACCTATTTTCCGCTGGAACCGCGCCCTGGCCTGCTCGACTTTCCCAGCCTGTTGGGGCGCATCAACGAGGTCTGGTCGACTCGCCAGGACGAACTGCGCGCGCAGAACCTGCAGGTACAGCAGGCGCTGAAAGCCATCGCCCAGCCGCGCCCAGCCGAGGCCGGCACCGACTTGGGCGACATCGCCGAAAGCCTGGTCGGGCAGCTCGCCACCCGCTTCGACAGCCGCCACGGCGGATTCGGCGATGCGCCCAAGTTTCCGCAAGCACCGCTGCTGGCCCTGCTGGCCGACCTGGCCGACGACGAACAGGCTGCGCAGATGCTGGCCGACACCCTCACCGCCATGGCCCGCCACGGCCTGTTCGATCATTTGGGCGGCGGCTTCTTTCGCTACTGCGTGGATGCGGCCTGGGAAATTCCGCACTTCGAGAAGATGCTGTCGGACAACGCCCTGTTGCTCGAACTGTACGCGCGCGCCGCCCGACGCTGGCAACGAGCGGATTTTCAGGCAGCCTGCGAACAGACCGTGACCTGGCTGATCGACGAGATGGCGCTGGAAGGCGGCGGCTTTGCCGCCAGCCAGGATGCCGACAGCAGCGACGGCGAGGGCGCTTTTTACGTGTGGACACCGGACCAGGTCAGGGACTTGCTGCCATCGACGAAGGCCGAGCTGCTGATGGCCCGCTATGGCCTGGACGGCCCGCCCAACTTCGAAGACAAGGCCTGGCACCTGGTCACCGCGCGCGATGTGGATGAATTGACCACCGCAGCCCAGGACCGGAAAAAGGCAGAAACCGCGCTGAATCAGGCCCGTCAGGTATTGCTGAAGGCGCGCCGGAAGCGACCGCAGCCAGGCCGCGACGACAAGCTGATCGGAGCCTGGAACGGCTTGACCATTGCGGCGCTGAGCCAGGCCGGACGCCTGCTGGAACGCAGCGACTGGCTGGATACGGCAGCCCAGGCACTGAATGGCCTGGCCCCACGCCTGTTCGGTCAGGAACCACCGCGCTCGGTCTGGCGCGATGGCAAGAGCGCCCAGACCGCCACCCTGGATGACCTGGCTGCCGTGCTCAATGCCTGTTTGAACCTGCTGCAATGGCGCTTTGAACCGCGCTGGTTCAACCTGGCCCGGCGCATTGCCCGGCGCATCATCGCCCAGCATGTCGATGATCAGACCAGCGCGATGTATCTGACCCCGGTTGATCACGAACCGCTGCTGACCCGCCCGCTGGGCCTGGCCGACGATGCCACCCCGTCCGGCGCGGGCCTGGCCCTGCAGGGGCTTTATCGACTGGCCCATCTGTGCGGCGACAGTCGCTTGCACCGACAGTGCGAGCTGATTCTGGAGGCTGCCCTGGGCGACATCGCCGCCTCGCCGATGGGTCATGCCAGCCTGATCCGGGCGGGTCTTGCGATGCAGGGTGGCGGCAGCCAGGTGTTAATCACCGGCAATGCCAAGGACACCGGGCCGTGGCATCAGGCGCTGTTTTTTGGTCGCGAGGTAACGGTTTTTCATCTGCCGAACGATTTGGAGCTGGAAGAGCCGCCGGAGTTGTTGGCTGCCTTGCTTGAGGGCGGTGAGAATCGGGCGGTGATTTGTGATGGGTTGGCTTGCTGGGCGCCGGTGGGGAGCCTGGAGGCTTTGACGGAGGCGCTTGATGGGTAGGGCGGATTGATTGGAGCAAGGACCCCGGCCACACGCACGGGCGGCCTTCGCAGTCGCGCTCCTTGCCTGCGGCAAACCGCACCACAGCTACAGCCTGTGCTGGGCCGGGCTACAAGCGTGCCCCGTAAGTGGTTTAGTAGTGACGGCGGGTGGTGTAAGCGGACATCGTGAAGCGATTGCACGTAGAATTCCGACTCTATGAGCTTGATGCTGCCCAATTACCATGCACTGTCGGTGCTGCTGCTGGTGGTGTTCGCGCTGTTTTTGTTTTCGCGCGACCGTATCCCGTTGGAAACCAGCTCGCTGGTGGTCCTGGCCATGCTGGCAGTAGGGTTTCAACTATTTCCCTACACCGGTCCTGACGGCCGCACCTTAAGCCCGACCGACTTCTACCTCGGTTTTGGTCACCAGGCGCTGATTGCCGTCTGTGCGCTGATGATCCTGGGCCAGGGCCTGATTCGCTCCGGCGCGCTGGAACCGATTGGCCGCATGCTGGCCATCGCCTGGAAAAAATCTCCTGCGCTTTCCATGTTGGCAACGCTGCTGGTCTGCGCTGTCTTGAGCGCGTTCATCAACAACACGCCGATTGTCGTCATGCTGCTACCCATCCTGATCGGTGTGGCCATCCGAACTGGACAATCGCCGTCCGGCATTCTCTTGCCGGTTGGGCTGATCAGCATCGTCGGCGGCATGTCGACCACGATCGGCACCTCGACCAACTTGTTGGTCGTCAGCGTCGCCGCCGACATGGGTGTGGCCAGCTTCCAGATGTTCGACTTCATCGTGCCCGCCGCCATTGCAGGCACGGTTGCAGTCCTGTATCTGTGGCTGCTTGCCCCACGCCTGCTGCCTGAGCGTCAGGTACCCATGCAGTCCACGGCCAAGCGCCTCTACACGGCCCAGATACGGCTAGGCAAGAGCAGTGAAGCCACCGGCATGAAGCTGGCCGATGCGATTGAGCGTTGCAACGGCGATCTGAAGGTCGAGAAGATCCAGCGCGGTGCCGGCGTTTTCGTCACCCCGCTACCCGATGTCGTGCTCAAGTCAGGCGACCGGATTACCACCACCAACACCCAGGAAAACCTGCGCGAATTCGCCCATCTACTCGGCGGCAAGCTGTACTCGGGTGATGTTGAGGTCGATGAGGCCCACCCGTTCGAACCGGATAACCAACGCATCGCCGAGGTGGCCATCACGCCAACATCGAAACTACTGGGCGTTCGCATAGGCGAGTCACGTCTGCTGTCGCGATACGGTCTGCGACTGCTGGCGCTGCATCGATTCAACAAGGAAGACCAGACCCGCGCTACTGGCCTGGACAACACCGTTCTGCGCTCAGGCGACGTACTGCTGGTGCAATCAACACCGCGTCAGTTCGACCAGCTCAAGGATGGCGGCGACTTCCTGGTTCTGGACGGCAGCGTCAATCTGCCGAAAACTTCCAAAGCACCGCTGGCCTTGGGGATCATGGCCACGGTGATCGTTATCGCCGCTGCGGGTATTTTGCCCATTGCCATCAGTGCGGTCTTCGGCGTTTTGGCCCTGATCCTGACCCGCTGCCTGACATGGCGCGAGGCGATGGGCGCCTTGTCTATCCAGGTTGTCATGATCATTGTCGCCAGCCTGGCCTTGGGCATGGCACTGATGCGCACCGGCGGCGCCGACTGGATTGCCCAGGTCTTCCTGGCCTTGAGTTTCGGTGTTCCTTCCTTCGTGATTCTCGGCACCCTGATGCTGGCCATGGCCTTGTTGACCAACGTGGTCTCGAACAATGCCGCGGCCGTGATCGGCACGCCCATTGCCATCAGTCTGGCCCAGCAGCTCATGCTGCCGGCCGAACCCTTCGTGCTGGCCGTCCTGTTCGGCGCCAACCTGAGCTTCGCCACCCCAATGGCCTACCAGACCAACCTGCTGGTGATGAATGCCGGCGGTTACAAGTTCAATGACTTCGTCCGCGTCGGCCTGCCTCTGATGATTCTGCTGTGGCTGGTACTGACCGCAACCCTGAGCTATTCCTATCAGATTTGACCCGCTCCTCAAGCTGGCACCAGCGGCCAGAAAATCGGGATGACGATGGTCGCGGTAATCCACAGCAACACGTTCA
>SKKV01000284.1 GCA_007123575.1 Wenzhouxiangella sp. | reverse complement strand
GGGCACAACGTCAAGGTGGGTCGTGACCACACCTTGTATGCGCTGACCGACGGCAAGGTTGTGTTCGAACAACGCGGCAAGCCGCTGCGCAAGTTCGTATCGGTACAGCCGGCCGAGTAATTTCTTACGGCGCGTTCGGTTTTTGCAAGGCCCCGCGTTTGCGGGGCTTTTTGCATTAAGGGACAAGAAAACAGCATGAAATTCGTCGATGAAGCAAGCATCACCGTCAACGCCGGCAAGGGTGGCCCGGGCGCGGTCAGTTTTCGCCGTGAAAAATTCATCCCCAAGGGTGGCCCGGACGGTGGCGACGGCGGCGACGGCGGCAGCGTCTGGCTGGAAGGTGATTCCGGCCTCAACACGCTGGCCGACTTTCGCCATGCCCGCCATTTCAAGGCCCGCAACGGCGATCCCGGCGCTGGCCGTGAACGTACCGGCAAATCGGCCGAAGACGTTACCATTCGCGTGCCCTTGGGCACCATCGTTGCTGCCCTGGAAACCGGTGAACGCATCGGTGAGGTGACCGAGCACGGCCAGCGCTTGCTGGTGGCTAGAGGCGGCAAGGGTGGGCGCGGCAACGTCAATTTCAAATCCTCGGTCAACCGCACCCCGCGCCAGTTCACCCCGGGCACGCCGGGCGAGGAACGCAGGCTGCACCTGGAGCTGAAGGTGCTGGCCGACGTTGGCCTGCTGGGCTTTCCCAACGCCGGCAAGTCGACCCTCATCAGCGCGGTTTCCGCCGCCCGTCCCAAGGTGGCCGACTACCCGTTCACCACCTTGTACCCGAACCTGGGCGTGGTCAGCCTGGAGCCAGGGCGCAGCTTTGTCATTGCCGATATTCCCGGTGTGATCGAAGGCGCGGCCGAGGGTGCCGGCCTGGGGATTCAGTTCCTGAAGCACCTGCAGCGCACCCGCCTGCTATTGCACTTGGTTGATATCGCGCCGCTGGACGGCGCCGATCCGGTTGCCCAGGTGCGCGCCCTTGAGCAGGAACTGGCCCAGTTTGATGCCGGCCTGGCCGAGCGCGAACGCTGGCTGCTGCTGACCAAAACCGACCAGGTCGACCCGGACGAGCTCGATCAGCGGGTCGCCGACATCATTGAACGCCTGGAATGGCAGGGCCCCTGGTTTGCCATCTCCGCCGTCGCCCGGCGCGGCCTCGACGAACTGGTCGGCCGCATCATGGTCCACATCGAGTCAGTCCAGCGGACAGACGAACCGTAACGGTCCGGAAACAAGGGCTCGTTCTCCAATCATCCGTGCATGTGGATGGGGCCATGAGCCCTTCAAGCATTTGACCGGTTGCAGCGAAGCTTGTAGCCCGGCCCAGCGCAGGTTGGAGGGTAGGTGCGGTTTGCCATAGGCAAGAAGCGCCTGCCCGGAAACCGTTAAGCGCGTGTGGCCGGGGACCATGTTGAAGCTTTCGCCATTTCCCTGATTTTGGCTCGTCGATAGGAGCATCTCCTCTGCCATGCTTTTTGTGCTGGTGGTTCACAACACATGGCCCCCGGCCACGTTGGACCGGGCTACGGGAACTCGTCGATAGGAGCATCTCCTCTGCCACGCTTTTTGCGATGGTGGTTCACCACACATGGCCCCCGGCCACGTTGGACCGGGCTACGGGAACTCGGTGATAGGAGCATCTCCTCTGCCATGCTTTTTGCGGTGGTGGTTCATCACACATGGACCCCGGCCACACGCACGGCCAGTTTCCGAAATGACGCTTCTTTCCTCCGGCAAGCCGCATCATCTCTCCAACCCGTGCTGGACCGGGCTACAGGCTATTTGCCATTCCACGGGCTCCAGGGGTGGCGGCAGGGCGTGTCTTTTCTCCCACCTTCGCACGCGCTGACGAGTGGCTCACTGCGGCGATGGATTCTCGTTAATCCGAGGGGACGATTTGCAGCAGCGGCGCGTCAGCCTCCAGGGTGTCACCCGGTGCGGCGCTGACGGCCTCGACCTGGCCGTCCAGCGGCGCCTTGATCGCCAGCTCCATTTTCATTGCCTCCATCACGGCCACGGTTTGGCCTTCAGACACGGTATCGCCCTCGGCCACGCGGATTTCCAGCACCTTGCCCGGCATCGGGGCAATGATCCGGCCGTCGCCTGCGCCACCGGCGGTCAGCGCTTCGAAGCGAGTGTGGCGCAGCACACGCCAGCGCCGGCCTGGCAGGCAGACATCCAGCTCCAGCCCGTCGCTGCTGATAAACATAAACAGGTGGCGGTGTAGGCCGTCCAGGGCCAGGCTGAAATGATGGTCGGCCAGGGCGGTCAGGCGTGCGTTGATGGTCTTGTCGTTGATCTGAAGCTGGTAGCCGCGCTGACTATTGCCCCTGGCCTGAACGCTAAGGCGCTCGCCCTGGCATTCAAGATCCAGTGAGCGCGCTTCCTCCCCGCCGATGCGCCAGCCATCGGCCAGCGCCCAGGGGTTGCCGGACTTGTCGGGGTGCGCTTCCGCGGTATCCAGCCAGTGGCAGGCTGCGGCGGCCAGTACGGTATCGGGAAGGTCGGTGCTGTCGCCGATCACGCCGTCGAGATCGCGGTCCAGCATGCCGGTATCAAGCAGGGCTTCGGCAAACACCTCGGCGTCGGCCAGGCGCTGCAGAAAGCCCAGGTTGGTAGTCGGGCCGTCGACGTAGCAGGCCGACAGGGCGCGGCTTAAGCGGGCCCTGCAGCGATCGCGATCGCTGTCGTGGACGATCAGCTTGGCGATCATCGGATCGTAATGCATGCTGACCTCGTCGCCGGCCTCGACCCCGGTATCCACCCGCACCTCGGCGTCGGACGGAAAAATCAGCCCGTGAATGGGGCCGGAGGAAGGCACGAAGCCGCGTTCCGGGTCTTCGGCATACAGGCGTGCTTCCATGGCATGCCCACTAGCCTTGATCTGGTCCTGGGCCAGGGGCAGAGGCTGGCCGGCGGCAACGCGCAGCTGCCACTCGACCAGGTCCAGCCCGGTGATCATTTCCGTGACCGGGTGTTCGACCTGGAGCCGGGTGTTCATTTCCAGAAAGAAAAACTCCTGGCAGTCGACCAGGAATTCCACGGTGCCGGCGCCGCGATAGTTCACCGCCTCGGCGGCGCGCACGGCCGCGGCCAGCAGATTTCTGCGTACGCCTTCATCCAGGTCGGCCGCCGGTGCTTCTTCAATGATTTTCTGATGGCGACGCTGGCTGGAGCAGTCGCGTTCGAACAGGTGGACGGTGTTGCCGTGGCTGTCGGCAAACACCTGGGCCTCGATATGGCGCGGACGCTCCAGGTAGCGTTCCAGGATCATGCGCTCGTCGTTGAAGGCGCCAGCGGCCTCGCGCCGGGCGGCATGCAGGGCTTCGACAAAGGCCGCTTCCTCGCGGACCACGCGCATGCCCTTGCCGCCGCCGCCAGCGGCGGCCTTGAGCATCAGCGGAAAACCCACCTCGCGGGCCCGGGCCAGCAAGGTGTCAGCGTCCTGCTCCTGGCCGTGATAGCCGGGAATCAGCGGCACGCCGGCCGGTTCCATCTTTGCCTTGGCAGCGGCTTTCGAGCCCATCAGGTCCATGGTCTCGGCGCTCGGCCCGATCAGGGTCAGGCCGGCCTGGTCGACCGCCCTGGCAAATTCGGGGTTTTCGGCCAGAAAGCCGTAGCCGGGGTGGATGGCCTCGGCGCCCTGGTCCCGGGCGGCGGCAATGACCTTGTCAATGGCCAGATAGGACTCGCGCGCTGCCGCCGGCCCGATCCTGACTGCACGGTCGGCCAGGCGCACGTGCCGGGCCCGGGCATCGGCATCCGAATACACCGCCACCGTGGCAATCCCCAGACGCCGGCAAGTGGCAATGATGCGGCAGGCAATCTCACCG
>SKKV01000198.1 GCA_007123575.1 Wenzhouxiangella sp. | reverse complement strand
ATCCTCGGCGATGTGTCGGAACGCACGCTGAAGGAAAAAGCCCGGCAGGTCCGGGATGACATCATCGCCCTGCCCTCCGTGACCCGGGCGGAAATGACCGGGGCCCGGCCCTATGAGATTGCCATCGAGGTGCGCGAGGAGACGCTGCAGGCCTTCGATATGACCCTGAACGAAGTAGCCCAGGCGATCCGACGCTCCTCGCTGGACCTGCCCGGCGGGCGCATCCAGACGGCCGGCGGCGACATCCTGGTGCGAACCGTGGGCCAGGCCTATGTTGGCAGCGATTTTGAAGAAATTGTGATTCGCACCAACCCGGACGGCAGCCGGGTGCGGGTGCGCGACGTGGCCACGATCAATGACGGCTTCATCGACCGCGACTGGTATGTGAACCACAACGGTCAACCAGCCGTTGCCGTGCGCGTTATGAGCGTTGGCGAGCAGAACGCGCTGGCCATCGCGCGCGAGGTTCGGGCCTATGTTGATCAGATGCAGCAGAATCTGCCTGCCGGCATTCAGGTGGAGTGGTGGGCGGACCGCTCTTTTTATCTGCAAGGCCGTCTGGAGATGATGGGCAAGAACCTGCTGGCCGGGGCGCTGCTGGTGTTTCTGATGCTGACCCTGTTTCTGCGCCTGAAGCTGGCCTTCTGGGTAATGGTTGGCCTGCTGATCGCGTTCATGGGCGCGGTCTGGCTGTTGCCGACGGTGGGCGTGACGATCAACCTGATCAGCTTGTTCGGCTTTCTGGTCGTGTTGGGGATCGTTGTCGACGACGCCATCATTATGGGCGAGTCGGCCTACACCGAAATCCGGGAAAAAGGTCATTCGGTGGAAAACGTGGTCAACGGCGTCAACAAGGTTGCGGTTCCAGCGACGTTCGGGGTGCTGACCACCATCGCCGCCTTCCTGCCGATCTTGCTGGTCTCGGGTGTTCAGGGCCAGTTTTTCGCCGCCATTGGCTGGGTGGTGGTGCTGTGTCTGATCATGTCACTGGTCGAGTCCAAGCTGATCCTGCCGGCTCACCTGGCCCATATGCGGGTCAAGAAATATGAAACCGACACCCCGAATCGCCTGGTCCGCTTCCAGCGCGGATTTTCCGACAACCTGTACCGCTTTGTCGACAACATCTACCTGCCCAGTCTTCGAGTCATGCTGCGCAAGCGCTATCTGTCGCTGGCCGGCGCCATCTCGATTCTGATTCTCTCCGTGGGCCTGATTGCCGGTGGCGTAGTGCGCTACGTGCCCTTCCCGGACCTGGCCGGGGATTTCATGCGCGTCAATCTCGAGATGAACGAGGGCACGCCGGCCAGCACCACCCATGCCAACCTCGATCGTCTGATCGAGGCCCTCCAGTCTGTCGATACGAGAGTTCAACAGGAGCAAGGCTTCGCCGACCCTGTCGTCAGAACAATTTTCGCCTGGGCAGGCTCGGATACCAGCGGCACGATCATGGTTGAACTCAACCGTGACGAAGACAACCAGGTACCGATCCCGGATCTCGAGCGGCTATGGCGCGAGGAGGTGGGTGAAATGCCCGGCGTTCGCGGCTTGCGAATTGGCGGGGGCGGCGGCCCGGGCGGCGATGGGCCTGACCTTAGCTTCCAGCTGGTCGGGCGCGACCTGGTTCAACTCCAGGGTGCGGCAGCAGCCCTGGAAGAGCGCATACGCGCCTACAACGGCACCTTCGATGTGCGCAATTCCTACGAGGGCGGTCTGCGCGAGCTACAGCTGAGCATTCGCCCGGAAGCCGAGGTGCTGGGCCTGAGCCAGCAGGATCTGGCTCGCCAGGTACGGCAGGCATTCTTTGGCGAAGAGGTGCAGCGTATTCAACGCGGCCAGGATGAAGTGCGTGTCATGGTGCGCTACCCGACCGAGCAACGTCGGTCGGAAGGCTACCTGGAAAGCATGCGGATTCGCGCCCCCAACGGCGGCGCCGTGCCGTTCTCGTCGGTTGCCGATGTAGAAGTCGGTTCCAGCCCGTCGATCATTCGACGTTTCGACCGGGAGCGTTCCATCAGCGTCACCGGGCGCGTCGACAAGGATCTTGTGGAACCGGGGCGCATTGCCGCGGAGCTGCGTGATACCCATCTGCCCAACATCCTCGCCAACTATCCCAATGTCAGCTATCGCCTGGCCGGTGCCACCCGGAGCCAGCAGGAGATGCAGCGCGAGCTGTTGTGGGGTACGGCCTTCGCCCTGTTCCTGATTTACGCCCTGATTGCCATACCGCTGCGCTCCTACCTGCAGCCGCTGCTGATCATGTCGGTCATTCCATTCGGCATGATCGGTGCTGTGGTCGGGCACTGGATCCTCGGCATTCCGATCAGCCTGCTGAGCATGTTCGGCATCATTGCCCTGGCCGGGGTCGTGGTCAACGACAGCCTGATCCTGGTCGACTTCGTCAATCGCCACCGCCGCGAAGGCCAAAGCCGCATCGAGGCGGCAATCAAGGCAACCCGGGCCCGCTTCCGCGCCATCGTGCTGACCTCGCTGACCACTTTCTTCGGCCTGGCCCCCATCGTCTTCTTTGAAACCAGCCTGCAGGCCCAGCTGGTCATTCCCATGGCCGCATCGCTGGCTTTCGGGATCGTGTTCGCCACGGTCATCACCCTCGGCCTGATCCCGATTCTTTACTTGATCGGGGATGATTTTGTGCGCTTCGTCCAGCGCATTCGAGGCCATGAAGGCAGCGGCATGGTGGCGGTTCAATAGAGAAAAAGGGTTCAGGGTTCAGGGTTCAGGGTTCAGGAAAACCGGGATCGAAGCCTCCCCTGAAACCTGAACCCTGAAACCTGAACCCTATCTTTTCGTCTTGAACAACCAATCGCCGATAGGGTAGGTGATGTTGAAGTTGGCGTGGGCCATCAGGTCGGTGCGGTGGTGGGTGTGATGCAGGCGACGCAGGCGCTTGAGAAAGGGCAGCTTCAAGAAGGGCGAGTCGTCCGGCAGATGGTAGGCCAGGTGCAAGAGCTCGTAGTTCAGGTAGTAGCCAAGGGCAACGATCACGAACAGCCAGGCCACGTTGGCACTGGCGAGCCAGGCCAGCAGCAGGCCCAGCGGTGCGGCGAAGGCACCGAAGAAAAAGATCATCAGAATGGCTGGAAACAGCACCACCTTGCAGTCGCGCCACCCCTCCAGGGCCATGTGCTGGTCGGTGAAGAAGCGATGGTGCTGACCTGCATGGCGGCGATAGATCAGCCCCAGCCCTGGCACTTTTCTGTGCATGACCCAGCGATGGCCTGCGTATTCCACCAGGTTGGCATAAAGAAAAGCAAGCGGGAGGGTCAGCCACTCCAGCGGCTGTACCGAATCCAGCCGGCTGATGCAGAAAGCGATTCCACCCAGGCTGAAAGCAATGGCGAAAGCCAGATGAGCCTGGCCCAGATAGTATCGGCCAATGAACTCCTCGTGATACTGGTGTCGATAGAGGGCATTTTCAGTCATGCTTGCATAGCTTGCCAGCAACCGGCCCTATCGACAAGGCCGCCGGATGGCACGCCGATATCACCTATCGATGAGAGACAGTACACTGTATTCCTGCCAGCCTTTCTTTGGCAGTAGAATTTTGCTCATGACAGACACTCAAGCCTCACTGAAAGACAAGACGGTTTCGCTTGTGC
This sequence comes from Wenzhouxiangella sp., assembly GCA_007123575.1. Taxonomy (GTDB): domain Bacteria; phylum Pseudomonadota; class Gammaproteobacteria; order Xanthomonadales; family Wenzhouxiangellaceae; genus Wenzhouxiangella. Next base: position 10,056 of record SKKV01000198.1, on the reverse strand, counting down.
TGGGTTCCGGCGGGGCTCGCGGGCTGGCCCATATTGGCGCCATCGCAGAGCTCAGGAAAGCCGGCGTCCAAATCGAGGCGTTGTCGGGAAGCTCCATGGGGGCACTGGTGGGCGGCATCTACGCCGCCAACAAGCTTGATGCTTACGAAGAGTGGGTCTGTCAGCTTGGCCAGTCCGACGTGCTGTCGTTGCTGGACTGGAATTTTTCCGGCGGCGGCTTCTTCAAGGGACGCAAAATCATCGCCAAGCTCGAAGAACTGGTCGGCGAACTCGATATCGAGGATTTGCCGATTGACTACACCGCAGTGGCGGTCGACATTGACCAGGGCCGAGAGGTCTGGCTGGACAAGGGCCCGCTGTTCGATGCAATCCGAGCCTCCATTGCCATTCCTGGCGTATTCACGCCTCATCGCTACAGAAACCGCACCCTGGTAGACGGTGGCCTGCTTAACCCTATCCCGGTGGCCCCGACACTGCGCTGCATGACCGACCTGACCGTCGTCGTTGATGTCAACGCAAAGGAAGACATCAAACTGGAAGATCGCCGTGATGACGAGCAGACATCCGATAATCAGCATGAACCCACCTCCGCCGAATCTGATCAAGCACCCGCGACCTCCCTGGTAGACAAATTGCGCGACTTCATGGACAGCTTCTCCAAGGACCGCAAGCCGACCGAGAGTCAACCCGGGCTGCTGGCGGTGATGATGCGATCGCTGGATGTCATGGAGACAGCAATCACACGGCAACAATTGGCCACATTTCAACCAGATCTGGTGATCCGAGTCCCCAAGAACGCCTGCATGGTGCATGAATTTCACCGTGCACGCGAGGTAATCGACCTTGGGGCCGAAATCACGCGTCGCGCCATCAACCAATATCAGCCGCAATAGAGCGGCGCATGGAGTAGCCCAATGAACGACGACAATGAAGCGCTATTCGACCACGCTGCCGACGCCGTGGTTGACCTTGGCAATCGCCTGGCCGAAAAACATCCGGAATCTGACCCATGGGCACTGTCCGACGGCCTGATCGCCGGTGCCGTGCAGTTCTGGCTCTACGCGCACCAGCCCCAGGACGAGCCCAACCCCGATGACTTGATGACGGCCAGGGAACGCCTGGAGGAACTGGTCCAGCTGGTTATGCAATCGGCCGAAGAAAGCGAATACCTGCACTCCCCGCTGGATACGGATGTGGGACGGGCCTGATCTCAACCAGCCTCGATTCGGGCCCTGCCAGCCGCTTTGGCGCGGTACATCAAGCTGTCGGCACGCTTCATCAACTCGCGCGAGCTCTCACCGGCGCGCAGGCTGACCACGCCGAAACTGGCGGTCAACTCGTTTAGCCTGTCAACTTTATCGGCTAGTTTGGCAATGCCGTCAAACAGGCGCTCGGCCTGCGTATAGGCGCCTTCGGCGTCGGTCTCGCCAAGAATTACGGCAAACTCTTCGCCGCCCCAACGAATCGCCTGGTCCCTGGCTCGCTTGTTTTCGCGCAGGTACGCACCCATAACAGCCAGCACCTGGTCGCCAACGTCGTGACCAAGGCCATCATTGATCGATTTGAATCTGTCAACATCCAACAACAGCATGCTCAGCGGTCGCCCCTGCCGGTGGCTTGTGTCAATAGCCTGATCCAGCGCCTGTACGCCGGCGCGGCGATTCAGAAGTCCGGTCAACTCATCGGTGCTGGCAAGACGGGTAAGCCGCGACTCAAGCTCCTTCCACTTCGTCACGTCCATCAGCGTACCGCTGATTTTCAAGGCAAAGCCCTTAGAATTGCGCTCGGTAACCCGGCCGCGCAACAACAGCCACAAGTAGTACCCGGAGCGGTGGCGGAGACGAACGACCAGATCCAGGGCTTGACGGGCGCCGCCTAGTTGACCCTCAAAATGCGACGCGATGCGCGACCGGTCATCCGGATGAAACAATTCAAGTACGCTTTGATCGCGGCTTTCGACCTCGTCTTTCGCATATCCCAGGATAGCGCTCGCCCGGTTGTCGAATCGAACTTCTCGAGATTTGACCAGCCAGTGCCAAAGGCCCAGGTCGGCGCCGGCAAGGGCGAGTTCTAGGCTGGACTGATGCTGCTCCAGGGCAAGCCGGATTGCGCGCTCCTCGGTCACATCACGCGCCTGGGTGATCAGAACCGTGCCCAAATGCGCGTGGTTGCGAACAATAGACGCTCTAATTCGAACCCAGATAATCGAGCCATCGGAGCGACGGTAGCGCTTTTCGAGGTCAACGGAATCGGTCTCGCCGGAAAGCAGGCGCTGCTGTTCCGTGTGGCTGGCTGGAATGTCTTCGGGAACGGTCAGCTCATCGTAGCTGCGGTTGAGCAGCTCAGCCCTTGCCATGCCCACCATCTGGCAAAACTCATCATTGACGTCCAGCCAGCGGCCATTCTGGTCCATCAGTGCCATGCCAATCGCGCACTGCTGAAAGGCCAGCGCCTGAAGCGCAACTCGATTGCCCTGAAATTCTTTCAGGCTGCAGGGCGACTCAGCGTCGTTGGGAGGCAGATTTCTGGCTAAACTGTTCATGACTGAAAATAAGCAATTTTCATACCATGAATCAAAAAGTCACCGATATCAAAAGTATCAAGGTGATTAAAGGGAAGTGAATCACGAAAAATCCACCCTTCATCCCCCGTTTGCCAGTCAGTCATGACAGAAAAATAACAGGTCAGGGCCGCTGCATGTCTCGTGCTGAACGAAACTCATTGCCGGGGAACCAGTTCGGCCAGGCATCACCGTCAGCCAGCTTGCGTCCGACAATGTAGAGGAGCTCCAGATCTTCAGCCACCCCACGATAATCCCATTCCGGATTGAAAACGTCGGCGGGCTGGTGGTACTGGACTTCGCGATATTCACGGGCCCGCTCCATGCCGTACGCCCGACCGTGCTCTCGGTGCTCGACGCCGCCCTTGGCGTACAGCGCCGGAATGCCGGCGCGGGCGAAATTGAAGTGATCGGAGCGGTAGTAGTAGCCGGCTTCCGGCGTCGGTTCCGGCACCATTTGCCGGCCCTGCTGCTCAACCGCCCTGGCCAGGATGTGTTCCAGCTCGGATGAGCCGTATCCCACGACCACGACATCGTCGGTCGGGCCGATCAGCGTCATCGCGTCCATATTGATGGCCGCCACGGTCTGCGCGGCTGGGAACACCGGGTTGTTGACGTAGTAGCGAGAGCCCAGCAGCCCATATTCTTCCAGGGTCACGGCCAGGAACAGCACGCTGCGCTCGGGCTGCCCTGCTTCCTGGTGAAGCCTGGCAATTTCGAGCAGAGCCGCAGTGCCCGAGGCATTATCGATGGCCCCGTTGTAGATACCGGCCGAGCCTGGAATGGCCATATTACGCCCCAGGTGGTCCCAATGCCCCATGTAGACAACGACCTCATCCCGCCGTTCGCTGCCCGGAATTATGGCCAGCACGTTGTAGGAAATACCTTCACGAACGCGATTTCTGACTTCGGCGGACAGCTTTGTATCCAGGCTGACATAGCTGAAACCAGGCTGGGCGGCCCGCGCCTGCTCGGCCGCAAAGTCAAGATCGGCGCGCTCGAACAAGCCCTTGGCAGCATCCAGGGTGATCCAACCCTCCAGCGCCAGCAGTCGGTCTGGACTGTCACCGCCCAATTCGAACTGCGCACCAGACCAGGAGTTAATTACCACATCCCAGCCGTATGAGGCCGGTTCGGTGTCATGAACAATCAAAGCAGCGGCAGCGCCTTGCCGGGCAGCCTCCTCGTACTTGTAGGTCCAGCGGCCGTAATAGGTCATTGCACGGCCGTTGAACAGATCCGGATCGCCGGTGGCAAAGCCAGGGTCATTGACCAGCATGACGACCGTCTTGCCTTCTACATCCAGACCGGCGTAGTCGTCCCAATCATACTCAGGCGCCACGATGCCATAGCCGACAAATACCAGCTCGGCGTCTTCCACGCCGTGCAACTCGGTTCCAGGACGCCTGGTTCCGATGATCATCTGCTCCGGGTAGGTCAACTCGAAGGATTCGTCGCCTTGGCTCATTCGCATGCTGGAGCGCTGTTCGGCGAACTGCTCGACCATCGGCACGGGTTGAAGGTAACTGTCGCCGTAGCCCGGCGCCAGCCCCAGGGCAGCAAACTCGCCAACCAGGTAATTCAGCGTCAGGCGCTCGCCGCGGGTACCCGGTGCCCGGCCCTCAAACTCATCAGAGGCCAGCATCGCCACGTGAGCCGCATATGTTTCAATATCGATGCCCTGCACGGGCGCCTGCGGCAACGGGTGATCGAGCTGGGCCGCAGATTCCGGGTTCTGCCCGGCGGTTGTTTCGGTTTCCGGCGGTTCAGGGGGGTCGGGAGCCTGGCAGGCCACGAGGGCCAATCCAAGCAGCAATAAAACGAGAGTACGTTGAACAGGCATGGTCGACTTGTGCGCGTAAGAAGGCTTCCATTGTAACGCGGAGATGAAACTGCAATTACAGGATCCCGGCCTCCAAAGCCTTCAGCACTGCGCGGGTGCGGTCCCGCACGCCCATCTTTGACAACACGTTGGAAACATGATTCTTTACCGTTCCCTCGGCCACGCTGAGGGCGTTGGCAATTTCCTTGTTCGAGTAGCCTCCCGCCATCAGCCGCAGAATCTCGGTTTCACGCTCGGTCAGGGGGTCAGGCTGTTCCAGGCTGGAAAACTCGGTTCGAACATCTTTCAGGCCCTTCAGCAGCCGCTCGGTCACGGCCGGCTTGACGATGGTCTTGCCGGCGGCCACCGCGCGCACAGCCGAGAGCAGATCTTCCAGAGCCACATCCTTAAGCAGGTATCCCCTAGCGCCGGCCCGGATGCCGTTGAGTACCAGCTCATCATCATCGAACGTCGTCAGGATGATGGTGGGTGGCAAGCGGTTGCTTTCTCCCAGCGAGGTCAAAACATCCAGGCCGGTACCGTTCGGCATTCTCATGTCCAGCAACAACACGTCCGGGGCAATGTCGGGGATTCGGCCAATGGCAGTCTGCCCGTCGCTCGCTTCGCCAACCACTTCAATATCGTCCGCAAACTCCAGCAGTGAGCGGATGCCTTGCCTGACCAGCGTCTGGTCATCCACCAGCATGACCCGGATCATGCCGTCCCCTCGCCTGGCATCCATGCCCTGACCTGGAAACCGGCACCCGGCGCCGTGGAAATATCCAATCGGCCGCCGAGTTCCTTGAGCCTTTCGCGCATACCGTTCAACCCGTTGCCGGGCATCAGCTGCTGAGTGCCGCGGCCATCGTCGCGGGCCCGCAAACTCAAACCGTCACTGCCCGATTCAAGCGAAATCCACAAATTGGACGCGGAGGCATGACGAACGGTGTTCGTGATCAGCTCCTGGGCACAGCGCAGCACAATCTGCGCCCGACGCGGATCGGTCAGTGACAGTGGCTCGGGAATCTCCAAGTGTACCTTCAGCTCGGGAACGCCGCCGGCGAGCATCTCCAATGCCTCTCGAAGGTCAACCTGGCCGTCACGGCGCATATCACTGACCACCTCCCGAACATCAGACAACAGCAGCCGGGATATCGACGCGGCCTGATCGACGTGCCGCTTGCTCTTGCCCTCGGTCAGGTGACTGGCCACTTCCAGATTAAGGGTCAGTGCGGTCAGATGGTGGCCGACCAGGTCATGCAGTTCGCGGGAAATCCGGACGCGCTCCGCCACGCGAGTGTTCTCTGCAAGCAGCGACTGGGTAGCCAGAAGTTCGGAATTGAGCCTGCGCAGTTCGGACCGGGCCTGAACCTGTTTCATCGCCAATAGCGAGGCAATGAAGGGAAACAGTGTCAACCCCAGGTTGGTCAGGAAGAACACCAGGGCCAGAATCCAGCTTCCGTCGGGCGTAAAGATAATCCAGGCACCGAAAGCCATGGCCAGGAAAACCACTAGCCCGACACCCATGAAGGCGGGCAATACCCAGGGCAAATGGGCGGCGACCACCATCGCCAAAAGGCTGCCAATGCCGGATCGGGTGAAATAGCTGACCGCAAATGCAGCAACCGACAGTACAGCCAGCAGCAATATGCGCTGCCACAAAACCACGCTACGCCTGTTTCGCATCGCTGGATGCAGATAAGCCAGCAAAAACAGCAGCGCCGACGACCACCAGCCCACCATCACCTGACGAGACGGCGGCTCGCTCATCAACCAGGGCAACAACAGCAACACGAATGCCACCAGGCACCAGGTTGCCAAACCCAGGTAACGAAGCCAGTCCAAGGGCTGGAACTCCAGAATCTTCGAACTCGACTTTTCAACTGGATGAGCCATCACGCTATTCTAAACGTCAGACCACGGCAAGAGACATGGGTGATTAGTCATGAATTCAGAAACGGACGTGTTGCGGATGGAGTCACGCTTTCTGGCACCTGTGCGCCAATTGCTGCTGGAATACGGACTGGAGCTGGTCCTTATCCCAGGCAACGGAAAGATACCAGGCAGCTACTGGGGCGACTCCGAAGCCGGCTTGATCGCTACGCGCCTGTATGCCCGCCGCGACACGCCTTTGCACTCTGTGCTGCACGAAGCTTCTCATTTTATCTGCATGGACCAGCAGCGTCGCGAAGCATTGGATACCGATGCCGGCGGCGACTACGACGAAGAAAACGCAGTCTGCTATCTGCAAATACTGCTGGCTGATCGAATCGGCGGCTTTGGCCGAGACCGCGCCATGGCCGACATGGACCGCTGGGGCTACACCTTCCGCCTGGGCTCAGCCCGCGATTGGTTCGAACAAGATGCGGAAGACGCAAGGGCTTGGTTAATTGACAGCGGCATTATTGGGGAAGAGGAGGTTTAAAAGGTTTACGCGTTACGCTTTACGGTTTACGCAAGGAGCAGGTTTTCCTTAAACCGTAAAGCGTAAACCGTACCCCGTAATAAAAAAACCGCCGGGCCAAAGACCGGCGGTTTTTTTATTTCATTCCGAACCGGAAGACCGGCCCGGATTCTTTCTTAGCTGGCGCGGAACAGACGGATGCTGATTCCACCCATCAACAGCATCAGCAGCGCGAACAGGGCCAGGCCCAGCGGCTGCAGCGTGTTGATCGGAATCGGCTGGAACGCCTGCACAGCGCATGACAGCTCATGGTCACCGGCAAACTCGCCATCGACATCACAGCTCAGCGTGGCTGAGAACTGGTCGCCGTCATCGGCATCAGCCGGCAGCGCGCACGAGATCGAGAACGGCACGGTCTCACCGGCGCCAACGTTGACGCTACCCAGCGCGGGGCTGGTCGAGAACACGCCAGCGCTGTCGGTGCCCGGGGTCAGCGAGCAAGACAGTTCAGCGTCGGCTGAGCCAGAGTTAGTCACTGCGACCGGGCTACCCTGGAAGGTGCTGACAGTGATGGTTTCACCGGCCTGGCTTTCACCCAGATTCACCGCGCCAAACGGCGGGTTGACTGAGATCTCAGCTTCTGCGGTACCCTCACCGGTCAGCGGTGCCGAAACGTCGTTGGCATCGCTGGTCACGACCAACGAATCATTGCTCACACCCTCTTCGGTCGGGTTGAAGCAAACTTCAACTTCGCAAGTGTCGCCGCCTTGAAGCGTCTCACCAGAGCAAGTGTCATCGCCAAGACTAAACGCGCTGTCGCCGGGGCTGGCACCAGATACGCCGACACCGCCCGTCAAAGATACGGAGGATATATCCAGTGAGTTTGTTGAACCACTGTTGCTAAGCGTGAAATCCAAGCAAATTTCGCCATCATCAATATCACGACTGACTACCCAATCCTCCGGGGCAATGACCAAGTTCGCATCGCTGGGAACGCCCTCACCAGACAAGGCGACCGTATCGTTAGTTACAACACCGGCGTCGCTGTTGACTGTGATGGAGCCAGTGACCTCGCCGTCAGCAGTTGGAGAAAATTCCACGTGCTGCGTACAGCTTTCGCCATCGGCCAAATCGAACGGGGGTTCGTCACAAGTCCCGCCGCCTTCAAGGGCGAACGGTGCATCAATATCAAAACCCGAAACCGTTAAATCAATGCCGTCTGATCCTGTATTCGAGATCGTAATGGGTTGTGGCGCTGATGTCGTTCCAGTCTGCTGATTCCCAAACATTAACGCCGGTGGTGCGACATTTAGTACCGCAGTCACAGGAGCGATCGTGATTGTTCCGTTGTTCAGTTCGTCAGGGGCGACTGCGGAGCCGCCAGAGTCACCCATAGTGACGTTATCAATCGTCAATGCGTAATCCTGCTCTGCTGCGCCCGGGGCAGAAGTAAAGGAAATAGTTCCGATATCCGTAGACGCAATGGGGTTCAGCGGGAAGGTTGCAACCACAATTGTAACTGTACCAGGGACGTTGTTAAAACAGCTAACCCCGCCTGGACCCATATCGTTTCCGTCGCAATTAGAGATGTCAACATCTGGGAACGCAACCTCGTCGTACAAAATGTCGAAGTTTTTCCCGACGACGTCGCCGTTATTCTCGAAACTAACGACTATCTCGGCCGTTCCACCAGCTGCGATAGTGGCATCACCGACCGTTATATTCGGTTGAGCCATTGCCGATATGGCCATTCCACTTAAGGCCAAGACACCTGCAGTTTTAACACCCAGGTTAAAAATTTTGGAATACATCACATTAACTCCAGTTTAGTTGTAATCTTGAGAGCCTTGGCTATCAGTTTCCGCCGATAACATTGATAACGCAAATAAAATCAAGCGCATTGATCACGCCGTCTTCGTTGCAGTCAGGCTGGCCAGCAGCCACTGTGCCACCGATCTCATTGATGACCGCAATAAAATCCAGTGCATTGATTTGCCCATCATCGTTGGCGTCGGCGCGCATTAACCGTCCCGGACGAGTCTGCCGGCGAGAGTCGAAATCATCGAAATCGATCTGGCCGCCCGAGGCACCGTTCAAGTTGCCGAGATGAGCTCGCGACACAACCACACCGGTAGTGTCGACTGAGGCTGACCCCTCCGCATTCCCGAATCTGTCAGATACCGAAAATGTCACGTTATCTGCGGCGTTGGATGCCTGCCAAACAAATTCTATCGCCTTCCAGCCAGAGCCAACATTAGCAGCAGTAACGGGGAGATCTGACTCCGTGCCGCCGCTGTCAAAAACCCGCAAATTGAGGTCTCCAACGTCCGGGAAGTTGTACCAAATCTGGATTTGGTCTTCCGCCCCGTCATCAGCCGCGAAGAGGATCACCGGATCGGTACCGGCGCTATCTAAAAACGCATAGAAGCGAGCAATGTAGGAAACCTCGCCACTCGCAGTTGGACTGTCGTCTGTAAGAAATGCCGGCGTTCCGTTCAGGGGAACTCGCAACCCGCAGGGACCACCATAGCGCTTGTTGTCGCTGCCCTGGGTTCCGGTGTTGGCATCTGTCAGATTTGCAGCCGCATCCCAATTGGAAATCGTGCACGACTGGGCATGGGCATTAATAGCGAAGCCGAGACAGGCTGCGACAGCCAGACCAGACAGCAAGGACTTCAGGGCAGGAGCAGGGCGGCTCGACCCGGTGTGTTGTGCGTACTTCATTCGTAACACCTCTTTATTTATATTGAGTCTCAGCGAAGACACGGTAAGTCAATCGCCGACACGCGTCAGTTCGATCAGCTGCCCAAGTGCCCCACGTTCAGGCACGACCTGCGGGCAGCCGCCGGCCCGAATCGCTTACGAAGTGTAGCGGACCCAGGCAATGCCTGCAACCGCATAATCATTCGAAAGACGACCGAAATCCCCTGAAAACTCAGGTGATTCCAGCGCGCACTGGCGTTGTCACTTTTTATATACGCATTTGGGGGGAGGACTGGGACATAAATTTTTGGTTTAGGGTTTACGGGGTGCGGTTTACGGTCGAATCCCTCTCCCCCAGCCAGATGCACAAAAGCCCGCGCGAGGCGGGCCGGTGGCTCCGATAGGGTGCGAGAAGTAAGGATTCCAGAGGGATTGACTGCGCGCCTTTGGCGCTTGCCCTGCGGGTGCGGCTGCGCCGCATCGTCCTCGCTTCGCTCGGGTCGAACAGGAGTTCGAATCAATCCTCTCCCCCAGCCAGATACGCAAAAAACCCGCGCGAGGCGGGCT
>SKKV01000073.1 GCA_007123575.1 Wenzhouxiangella sp. | reverse complement strand
GCGACCAGTCGTTAGCGCGTTTGATCGCCAGCGAATCCAAAGCAGCTTGGCGAGCGTCATCAAAGCGCTGCTGGGAACGAAGAGAAATGGCCAGGTTATGCAGCGGTGCCGCCGCCTGCGTTGTTTCCATGCCGCCGGCTTGCCGGTGCAAGTCAATGGATTGGCGCAGAGAAGTCTCGGCGGCCTCGTACCAACCAAGCTCGTTCTGCAGCAAGCCAACATTGTTGTAAGAATCGGCCAGATCATGATTGATTTCACCACTGGCCTGGCGCCACTCCAATGCGCGCATCAGCATCGGCTCGGCTTCTCTCATGCGCCCAAAACTGCGCAATGCGTTGCCCAGTCGGTTGCTCGAATAAGCCACCAAGGCGTGGTCCGGCCTCAGGTGCTGCTCGCGGATTTGCAGTGCTTCAGTCAATAGCGAGATAGCTTCTGCTTCCATGCCTTGATGCGAATAGGCCAACCCAATCACCTGCATCAGTTGAGCGCGGGTCAGCGGGTCACTGTAAAGCTCGGTCTGTATGCGCTCGGCGGCGCGATCCAGCAGGTCGCGAGCGCGCAGATCCTCGGGATTGGTTTCACGGGTATCAGAAGCCTGGAACAGCTCGATCAGGAAATCGGAGGTTTCGGTGGCCACGCGAGCTTCGCGCTCGGCGCGGTCGCGCTCCAGCGCCAGTCGGTTGGCCTGCCAGCCCATGCCGACGCTGAAGGCGACCAGCAGCAGCACAATGCTGGTCGAGGCCGCTGCACCAAATGGGTGACGGCGCAAAAAGCTGCGCAGTCGATAGCCGGCTGAATCCGGTCGGGCCAGCACCGGGCGTCCGTCCAGCCAGCGCTGCAGATCTTCGCCCAGCTGAGCGGCCGATTGGTAGCGCCGACCCGCTTCCTTGTGCATCGCCTTGAGCACAATGCTGTTGAGATCGCCATCGCGTCCACGTCGCGTGGGTAGCGGCGGGCCGGGATCAGTCAGGCAGATGATCTTCTCGATCTCGGTCGGGCGCCGGGTCTGGATGTCATACGGTTTGCGACCGGCCAGCAGTTCATACAAGACCACGCCCAACGAGTAGACGTCGGTCAACGGCGTCACTGTCTCGCCACGAATCTGCTCCGGGCTGGCGTAGTGTGGTGTCATCGCCCCGGCCACGGTCAGCACCGTTTTATCCTGTCCCCCACGCTCCTGGCCAAGCAGCTTGGCAATGCCGAAATCTAGCAGCTTGAGCACACCGTGCTGGTCAATCAGTACATTGTCCGCCTTGATGTCGCGATGAACAATCAGATGCTGGTGGGCGAAATGCACCGCCTGGCAAAGGTCGAGAAAAAGCCTGACGCGCTGCCGGCGCGACAACTGATTTTCTTCGGCATGTTCGAGCAGGGGTACACCATCGACAAACTCCATGGCCACATACGGCGTACCGTCTGCATCCTCTCCGCCGTCAACAAACTGGGCGATATTCGGGTGCCGCAGGGTGGCCAGCACGCGCTGCTCGATCAGGAGTCGCTGCCGCGCCAGGTCGGAATCAACGGCGGCGTTCAGCCGTTTGATCGCCAGCCACTGCTCGAAATCGGCGGTCTTGCGCAGGCCCAGGTAGACCACCCCCATGCCGCCCTCACCCAGCTTCTTGTGAATCCGAAACGGACCAATCCGCTCAGGTAGCGGTCGGCTGGCGTCCGTATCGGGCTGCCCCACCAGACCAGCCAGCATATCCGCCCCTGCTCCATCGGCCGCCAGCATGGCCGACAAGCGCTCAGCCAGCTCGCGATCACGCGCCTTCAAATCGTCCAGAAACGCCTCTCGCCGGGTACAGTCCAGGCCAACCGCCTGTTCAAAAAGCGCTTCAAGCTCACGAAACCGATCAGCATCCATACCTACAAGAGTGCCCGCAATGCAACGCCCCTGCAAGCAGGTTAGTGGTTCATGGTCTGCGGGCTCGGCAACTCCATGGTGGTGTTGACGGACACCCCTCGGTAAGCCAACTCAATCGGCAATGCGTTGTCGGGCAGGCGATAAATCAGCTTGAACCGCCGCGGAGCGCCGCCGACGGGGAGCCAGAACGGCTCAGCAAGCTTGATCCGACCACGGTTGTAGATACCAACCCATTCGATCCTTTCCCCATCCGCGGTGGTCAGATCCAGCCGTCCGGAAATACTCATCATGCCTCCCACCGGGCTGGTGTTGCGCATCGAGGCGTCCAGCACCAGCAGGGTTTCCCCAGTGCTGGCACGATGTGGTCCAAAGCGTTCCACCTGTAGCGCCTGGTGGAAGGTCAAGGGCGTGGGTTCATCATCAATCTGTGCCAGCACCGATTCCGTCGCTGTTTTTGCCGTGGAACCGCGCAGGGCGAACCTCATCGAGTCGGGAATCGGCTCGTCGATTTCCGGGCCGCGAAACTCGGGGAAATGGACCTCCAACACCAGCGAGGCGGCATCTTCAGGGACCTGGAACAGGGCCTGGCCACCGGCCATGGCATCGGGTAGAAAGGGCGGATTTTCCGGCAACGTGGAGTGGGCTTGGGAGCGCACGTAGGCGTGCTCGCCGTCGGCCACCACCTGAAGCAACCCGGCGGCCTCGACGTATTCCATGACCTTGGCCATTCGCACGCGCTCATCGGGGCTGGCATTCCGATCCAGCGCCAGGGCGTCAGCACCAATCGACCAGTGCCCGCGGCCGCGCAAGTCCACGGCCAGCCAGATCATCCCTTCATCCGCCTCCTGCCCGTTCCAATCGCTCGCAAACTCGGTGCCGAACATGCCAATTTCCATCAGATCGTTGGCCTGGACCGGCTGCGCCGGTGCCGGCACCGGCTCGACTTCACCTGGGCCAAGCAACGTAATGGCTACCGGCGCGTACTGATCGTGATAGTAGTGCAGCGAAAGCGTTTCGAGCCCGGCTTCGGGCACCGGGTAGACTACTCGCCCCGCGACCCGCTGCCCCCATTGGGCAAGCACGAAGTTGTTGGGTATGGCGGACGCATCGTCGTCGAACAGAACGCGCCGCGCTACCTGCCGTCGGTTGACCAGCAGGTAGAACTGACGGCTTAGTGACGCCACCAGCAAGTCCTCGGGGTAATCAAGATCGTAGAGCAGGTCCACCGGCATACGACTCTCCACGGCCAGATCCAGCACCAGCCAGCGCTGGCCGGGTGGTGCGCCATGGCCTGCATACTCAGCGCGCAGTTCTGCGCGATTGATCGAGAAATGGAAAGCCCGATTGCAGCCTTCAGCGGCCAGGCTGACAGACTTGCCCTCGGCTGACAGATCGGCGGGGCTCAACCATTGCGGTTCCGCGCCCATTGCGATGCCGCCGAGGATCAGCGCGAACAGGAGGGCTGGCTTCAGCTTGTTTCTTGGACGCATGATGTTTCCTCAGCAGCCTGGCATCAGTTCGTTGACGGCCGCGCTATGTAACTTGCCAGTAACCTGGCCTACGGCCAGTTGGTAGACGGGAGACTCCGGCATCAGGCCGATGATTTCCAGGCGAGTCGAATACAGCTTGCCCAGGCCCTTGTTGATAAGCACCTTGGCCCCGGCCTGCTTGATACAGCACTGCATCTTTTCCGGAGCATGTCCCGGGACCAGGCACTCCCAGACCGACAGCGTAAAAGACACCGCCGAAGAAGCCGAGTTAATCGCCTTCCACTGGGTAATGATCGCCTCGGTCATCTGACCACGGCCGTCGGGCCCGAGCCCCAGCGTGGTGCCAGTTGCCGGATCCAGGCGCCACCATGTGAGCGGGACATCGGCTTCAGAGTCAGCCGGCAGAATAGCGCGATGCCCTGCGGCCAGCGCGCTGCCAACGTGCACCGCCGTATCCGGCGCAAGACGGTTGTTCGCATCAAGTCGGTCAATCATCTGCCATTCGATGCCGGCAGCCAGCGCCTGACCGTAATCCAGGCTGGTATTCATCACCGCTCCCTCGGCTTGCAGCAGCTCGGCTTCAAGTACGGTGTCGGCCACCCCTTGATCCAGCCGAATCCGGCGCTTCTCTGAACCGTTTACGCCAATCACATTGATCCGATTGTCGATGATGTCGAAACCGCGGGTCAGGATCGGACCGTCATCCGATGCCGTGATGTTTTCAAAGGTGGTGAGCAGGTTCATGCGAGTCAGGGCGACGGCCTCGGGATGCGGGCTCAAGGCCCGGCGGGCGAATGCCAGCATCACCAGATCGGACGGGGCCATGGCCATGCGCTCGACCGCCTTGCCGATCAGCGCCGGGTCGTCACGCCGGGCCGCATGTACGGCGCCAAGCACGGCATGGCGATTCAGACGCGCATCATGGAGCAGATGACCCACCGCATACTCAGCCTGCCACCAGTTGCGCTGAACCAATATTTCAGTAGACGAAAACATGCCCAGCGCTCGTGCCTCCCGAAGCGAGTCCGTGAACTCGAAACTGCGCGCGCCGCGGCCGGCGCGCCTGTAAGGGCCGAGCATGTCCATCAGCGAGCGCTCGAAAGTTTCGGTCTCTCGCCCGGGTGTAGCGACGGTCAGGCGCAGAAACACCGCGGTCAGCTCCGTTCCTGCCCGTTCGCGCTGGGCGCCGCGACCGATCCGACCGAGCAACCCCGACGCTTCTTCCATAACCTCGGCCTGAGCCGAGCGGACGCCGTGATCGATCACGCGGCCATCGGCGCGAATGATCTTGTCGCTGATCGGCTCGCCATCAGCCACGAGAAAGGGAATCCATTCGTTCTGGTTGACAAGCCGGCGCCAGAGCGCGGCCTGGCTGGCGCTGGTCGACACCCGTGCGGCATCCGGCATGCCCAGGGGGTGCAGTTCCAGAGCGAATGCCTTGGCGGACAGATCCATGGCTGCCATTTCATGACTGAGCGCGATGTCTTCCCGCAGTCGACGATTGTCGAGGCGATTGTCGAGACGTTCCGCGACCACCTCGATGGTCAGCCGATGCTGGACTTCGGCCGGCAGCTCATCGGGCCAGGCGTTTTCAAAGGCGCCGGCATGCAGCCGGTCGCCGACCTCGTGTTCTCTCAGCGACGGATCGAGATCCTGCCAGCCGCTGGTGCGACGCACCTGGACCCACCAGTGATCAGCCAGCGCCGCACCGCGGGCATCTGCATCGTCCGAGGCGGCCCCGAGTGCTTCGAGATGGCTTGCAAGCGCCTCGCTCTGGGTGGCGACCGTGCCGGCTATCTGCCGTTTAAAACTTTCAGCCTGTGCTTCCAGGGCCCGCACCTGAGACGCCATGGCACTCGCATCAGTGCCCAGTTGCCGGGCCAGGTCCCCCAGCGTCTCAGCCGCAGGCGCATCTCTGGCCGAACGAGCCGGCAAGGCAACAGCCGGGTCAGGCAGCCTTGCGACGGACTCCTTGTCCAGACTGGCCCGGGCCAGGCGCACCTCGTAGTCGGCGCTCTCAAGCATGGCGGCCAGCAGCAGGGCCCGATCCAGATGACTGCCGGAGCGATCCTGCATCACCCCCGCTGGCCCGCGCAGCGCGCCCTGGTAAGGCAGCAGCCGGGTGTGATCGCGAACCCAGGCGAACAGTGCCTCCGGTTCCTCGCCGATAGCCTTCTGCCTGGCTGTCAGGCTGAACGACTCGGTCGGCGCCAGGTCGAGCGCAACATCAACCGCCAGGTAGAATTCATTCAGCTCCTGTTCCAATGCCTGAAAGCGATCGGCCGGCTCGGTCGAACAGCCCGCCGAAGCCAGCGCATTGGGGCCACCGAGGCCGCACAAGACCAGGATGGCCACGAGTAGACCGTCGCGACAGCGGCGGGTTGGTGCTGAGATATTCATGCGATTGCCTCCGTTGTCTCTATCCGTCGGAAAGACGAATTTCAACCGCCTGCCCCGGTTCTATGTGGACCATCTCGCGACGCTCGCCATCGCTGGTGTCGACGATGATTTCGTAGCTCCCCGGCGGCACGATCAATGGCTTGGCATCAACCTCACTGCGCGCCACTTCCCGGCCGGTGGCATCCACCAAGCGAAACCTGGCCGCCAGTGTGCTGGCCAGGCCGTCATTCAACTCGTCACCATCCTGGCTATCGAAATACTTACCGCCTCCGGCAGCGGCAAAGCGCTCCAAATCAGCCTGCAAGTCGAGCTCGTCGAGTTGAAAACCGATGATATTGAGCCGAAGGTTGCTAGTCGCATCGATCAGATCGGTAACGGCCTGCTCGACGTCGCCATCGCAGGTTTCCTCGCCCGCGATCAGCAGGATTACGAGGCGCTCCTGCTCAGAAAAGTCGGACAGATCGCCGCGCACGGCTTGCAACGAGGCAGCCAGCGGCGTGCGCGCCAGGCTGGTCGCCTGGATATCGGCAACAGCCCGGTGCACCAAGTCATGATTGCCGGCAGCGGGCGCAACCAACAGTTCAGTCTCGCAGCTACTGGATTCGCTGTGGCCGTGAGCGCGCAAGCCAACCGGCACATGGTCGGGAAGGCGTTGGTCAAGAATCTGTCCAACGATACGCCTGGCCTGGTCGATCCGATCCCCCCCTTCCCTGCTGCCGGGGATGGATCCGGAAGCGTCGAAAATCAGATGAATCGCAGTTGCGCCCACCACCGGCACATCACCGCTGACAACCGTCAATTGAGCGTCTTCGAGCGGCTCCTGGAAACG
Source organism: Wenzhouxiangella sp. (assembly GCA_007123575.1). Classification (GTDB taxonomy): domain Bacteria; phylum Pseudomonadota; class Gammaproteobacteria; order Xanthomonadales; family Wenzhouxiangellaceae; genus Wenzhouxiangella. The sequence goes on along the minus strand of SKKV01000073.1, from coordinate 7,095 downwards.
GGTTTGGCCGGTGATCGTGAAGGAACTGGGTCGTCGAATCAGGCGCATCGCCCGCTGTATGGCCCGGTGCATATCCTCTTCGGTGCGTGTGTAAGCGTACCGGCCACCACCAACCCTGGCCCATCCACGCATGATCTGCTGATAACCCCGGTGCTCGGCAATATCGTTCCGCCCGCCGTTGGAGACCTCGATGGTGAAGATCCGCGGACGGACTCTCTCCAGCTCGCCCCAGTAGCTCGTATCCATGCCAAAGAACTCAGCATCGGTCACCAGAAAAATGATTTTCTCGCCCTTGCGATCGGCCATCAGTCGGCTGACCTGCCCTAGCGCTTTGTGCGCGGCCGAACTGGTGTAGCGATGGTCGTAGCGTGCCATGCCCAGCATCATTTCCTGCGGGGTTTCGGCCCAACCCTGAATCAGCGGTGGCCCGCCCAGAGAAAGGTAGTTGCCCACCTCCTCCCCTGGAATCAACCCTTCGCCGGCCGCTTTCAACGCGCGATGAATGGCCGGCTGTGCAAGCTCGACGCTGGTACTCTCGTCCCACATGTACATGATCGAACGCGGCGGCTCTTCCACGTCGAGGCGGTAATTGCCCGACGCTCGGTCGGTGGATTCACCCACTCGACGCCCAGCCTCATCACTGCGCCAACTGACCGGAACCTCGCTTCCGTCGCCGTCATACAACGTCAGCAGAAGGCGCTCGGACATCGATTCCTCCAAAACGAACTCCAGGGTGTTATCGGGAGAATCGAGCGTCAGCGCAAAGCTGCGCACATCTCCGGGCTGGGCCATCTGTGCCCGAATGGTTCCGTCCAGGGGGCGCGGATTTTCGGGGCTTGAGCTCGAATCATCAATGGACGCAACCGGCACGGGCTTTTCAGACTGACGCTCGAACGGGCCGGAATCCCGATAGTGGCCCCAGTAGCCAAGAATCGAAGATCGGCTCGACAGGCTGTCGGCCTCGAAGGCCTCGATCGCCAGCGGCAGCCGCCAGTCACTATCTTCACTATCAGGTCCTGGTTCGGGCAGTTCGATTACCAGCCGCACATAGCGCGCCCAGACCGGCTCGGCGAAACGCAACCGCGCCAGGCCATCATCATCCCGATCCAGTGCCCAGGTCGCCTGCTCGGCCCAAGGTCCGACCGGTGATTGGGTGGCAGTGTCGATGCGCACCGATTCAATCAGCAGTCCGTCCCAGTCCAGATTATCGCGCCAGGTGATCTCTTCGATGCGTGCGGCGCGGTGCTGATGCATTGCGAACACCACCTCAACGCCGCGTTCGGTGATCGAGACAGGTCGGCCTTCATTGCGCTGATTGGGGAAATCGTAGAGTCGATCGTCGTCCGGGCGCGAATAGACCCAGTGCCCTCCCAGATCAGGATCGAGCAGATTGGTCCGGGTCATTGCATCTTCTCCGGCCGTGGGAGTGCCAAGGGCCTTGAGCAAGCCGGTTCCGTGCCTGCGGTCTCGGTTGCCGAATGTGTCCAGGGGGCGGATCTTCAGGTAGCGGGCCCGAACCGGCTCATCGAGGATGAAGTATTGCTGCCCGGTGGCCGCGGCAAGCTCCACGGTCTTCAGCGGCGCGTAATGCTCACCGTTCTCACTGTAGCGAACCTCCACCCGGTGCCAGCGATCCAGCGGACCATAGCTGGAGCGCTGATTGAACGTCAGGGCATGAACCTCGCCACCGTTGCCAGCCAGGCGCAGGGGCGGCAATGCATCGCCGAGTTCGCCGCCCTGGATTGAAATACCATCGATGGACAGACCATCAATCAGAAAGTGTGGAAAAAGGTTGCTGCCCCGATAACGATCAACGACCTCCTCACCCGTGTCCGGATCGACGAACCGGGCGCCGAGGCCGTGCCAGGCCAGGTTGATCAACCCGGCAAGCGCCTCAGGAAAATCGGGCTCGACCAGCGGTGCCAGCGGCGCGGCCTCCGGGTCGATGGCAAGCAGGGCTTCGGCGACCTCGCTTCCGGCTGCGATGTAGAACCTCAAGGGCAGGTCATCACTCAATTCGGCCGGCAAACGCCATTCGATGTCAATCACTTCGCTGTCACCAGGCGCCAAATGCACCCGCTCGGGCAGCCCGTCCAGTTCCCAGCCCTCATGGCTGGCATGGGCCTGCAGCGGAAGCTCAAGCTCGATCTCACCGGGGTTGACCAGTTCAACCCGCGCCGCCAGGCGCTGAACGTGGGGATACCAGGCAGCAGCCTGCTTCGAATCGAGCTTGAAAGCCATTTCAACTGGCTCTTCCGGCAACGCCGGCAGCGCCGGATCATCCACCTGCATACTCCAGGCGCGCCTGGACAGCACGGCCAGGTACCGTTGCTCGCCACCGGGTAGCGTGGTGTTGTAGAAACCCTCCGAATCCTTTTCCAGCACCTCCAGCCTCTTGCCATCCTCACCGCGGATCTCGATGCGCTGGTAGCTGCCCTCCACCGCCAGTTGGACTTTGCGGCTTGACCGGTGCAGCGGGAATCGCAGCAACGTTTCTCGGACATTGAAATCAGAATGATCGTTGGCGACCTCCCCACCGGGTGGAATCAAGGTGGCCAGAATCGGCAGATTGGAGAAGCGGACACCGGGATACCAGGTCCAGGGATCGACCAGGCTCAACTCGACAGCATACTCAACCGCATCACCCTGGGCAGCGTCGAGGCGCAGATAATAGTCACCGGGCGGCAGAAACTGGCTGAGCCGCTGCTGGTTCGACAGGTTGCGTCCCCAAATCAGCGATACACCTTCCCACCTCAATCCCGCAGCGAGGCGGCCACCATGCTGTGGCGCGATATCGAGCAGTACGTGGTTCCATCCCGGTAGATGGAAGTGCAGATAGTCACGGTCGCTGCGGTCATGCAGCCGCCCTTGCAAGGGCTCGCCGGGCCGCAGACTGTTGGCCAGATGTCGAGTGTTGTTGGGCTCGGTAGCAACGCTGCCCGTCGGCTCTCCCTTTTGCTCAGCCAGCAGGCGAAAATCAGAATTCTCTCCCTCGAGCCTGATCCAGTACCGGCCCGGATCCAACACGAGATTGTCGATCTTCCAGTCAGTCTGTGGCCGCCTGGCGCGGGCCTGGGCGACATGGCCGCGCTCACCGTGGCGTTCGATCCGCAAACCTCCCAGGGCGTCGCCCCGGGCTGCAAGGGACAACTGTTGTCGGCGCGTCGGAATCAGCAGCTCGAACCAGGCTGCCGAGTCTCCCTCGATATGGCCAACTATTGCCTCGTTCGGCTTCAAGGGCAAAGCCCAATCGCGCCCCTGGAATGGCTGCCGGGCATACCCCTCGCGGGCGTCTTCTCCGGGTGTCATCTGAATCGAGTAAGCAGCCTCGAAGCGAGGGTTTGCAGCCTGGATCTTGAGAAAGTACTGGCCGGCATCGAGCCAGATACCGTGAAACCGAACTGCATCATCACCACTGCGGCAAAACTCGCCGCGACCGTCGACTTCACCAAGACATGCACTCACGGGATCGCCGTCGATCGCCACGGTGATGTCGAGTGGCCCTGTGGCCTGCGCCGGACTCACGTCAAATGCGAAGAAGTTTCGCTGGCGGCCAGCAACCTGGCCACTGACCCCATCACCAAGGTCAACCCAGAGGGCGTCCTCCAGGCGGGATCCAGGGCTTTGATCGGGTTGCCTGGCCTTGCGCCCATCAGCCACAAGGGCTACGCGAACCCGACCCACGGCCTGCTCTTCAACCGCAGCCACAAGCAGTCGACTGCCGGGCTCCAGGTCGAGGCCGGACCAACGCTGACTCGGCAGCAACAACCGTTGCCGCTCGCCAATGATCTCGCCTGCCACATTTTCTACCCAGGCCTCGACTGCGGTCCCTAATTCATGGTCCATCTGCACGCGCCAGACTCGGTCTTCTGGTGCATCCGTGTCTGGCGCCAGCGGAATCTCGTGGCGCGGCCCGTCGAGTTGATAAGTTCGACGATGGCGAGGAGTAACGGCGACCAGTTCGGAGCCCCCTATCTCACCGATCTGCCCCCGACGCACGGGCAATGAATTACCCAAGCTCAGGGTCAACTGGTAGCTGACCGGTGGACCATCGGACTCCAGCTTCAGCAAGTACTGTCCGTCCGGAATGATCAGTCCCTCCAATTCCGCGACGGGCTGATCGGCCCCGATCACCATGTCCAGCAAGTGTTTGCTTTCGGGGCTCGGCTCGGAAGGGGCACCAAACGTCGTCACTGACCCGGCCTGGGTGTCTCCCGGTCGCCTCAGTGCCAGCCGGACCTCGCCCTCGCTTTCCAGGGCGAGCGTCCAGTCCCGCTCGGTCTCGGGATCATCCAGCGTCCACAAGAAGTAGGCCGGATCACCCTCTGAAACCTCGCCAACCAGTTGCGCCTGGCCCCGAAAGGGCTGAGCCTGTTCCGGGCTGTCATTGGGTTCGCGCTCAAACAAGGTCCGCGGATAGCTGGCATTAACGTTCGAGGTTGCCAGCAGCAGCGTGGCGAGCAGCAGTAGGTGAGATATGCGCATGAACTCAATTTCATTTTTCCGGGCCTTACTGAGCAATACGCTGAATTCAACAATTCGAAGACACCAGAGTGTCTTCACTTTCTATCCAAGCTCGTATTAATAGTGAGAACCTCCTGCCGCTTGCGGGCCGAGTTCTTCGCTAGCGTCGAATCACTGAGGTCGGAGACTGGGTTTGGGAACTTCCAGCACAGTCTCTTCCACTGGGGATTTTGTCGGGCTGCATGGGTGCGGTTCACTTTCTTCACCGTCAGGGCGAGCGCTCCTCCATTGCCCGGTGCCTGCAGCTGGCGCTCCCCAATGCCTGGCCGATCTGGATTTTTTCCTGGATAGATGGCTGGTGGACAGTCATGCGAATTCTTGATCGTTTGCCCAAGCGCAACGATTCCCGCACCTGGGCTCAGAAGGCGCTGAGCGAGGCGATCTACCAGGCCTGGAAGTTGGGCACCATGGGCATGCTACCGGGCATGGTGATGGGCAACGGACTGATCCAGTCGGGACGCGATTCGGTGCGATTCATTACCGCCCGCTTCAACCCCGCTTATTCATCAAACGACCCTTCTAAGCTCAGATTGACGGGTTTCTGACCGATTTTGGTGATCAACTAGGCTGAGTCGGCTGATCGCATCCTTGATCAATGCCGTTTCGGGACTGCCTGCATGCGATTTTGAGCGAATGGGAATCAGTTGCTTTTCTTCGGTCGCAATGGCCCATGATGCGGGTGCATCAACAGCGAGTTTTTGACGCAATGGCCGACTAGCCGGGAACCCACCGACAGCGCTGTAGTTGGCGCCACCAGTGCTGCCAATCGTGAGCGACGCTCCAGGCCACCGACCTGGGTCAGGATGAAGTCCAGTCCCCCCTCGGCCGTGCCTACCTGGCCCGGCCGCAGGACCGCGTCCAGCAGATCGCGCGAATCGGTCAGCCGCTCAGCCAACCAGTCCATCATGCCAAGCCGGTCCATGACCTCGCGCTGGATCAGGGCACCGGCTTCACCGGTCAAATGTTCCGGGCGCGACTCAACTTCAACGGCGCAGTTGAAAGATGTTTTGAAAAGCGGTAGTGTTTCACCCATGGCGTGCTCGCTTCTTGTCGTGGGTTTAGTGCTTCAACACCCTGATTCTACGATAAAAACGGACACGCCATTTCTATTTCTCGCTCAGCTTGACGAATAACAGGGGGTCATGGTCAAAGTCAGCATTACAGCAGGCGGGTCGAGTCATCAAGGAGCCTTTAACACCGAATATCCAGCTCGAGGGCATACCTCATGGGGTTTTCGCCAAAAACTCCGAACGGATAAATGCCCTGAACGCTGCCATTGTCATCAAACAGAAATCGCTCGTCTGCCTGCTCCACCAGGATGGAGTCTCGTCGCGGGAACTCAAGCTCTGGCAGCGAAACCTGAAGAAGCCAGGCTTCGTGATCACCCATTCGGCCTGCCTCAACCGTGAACCGCCCACCCTCGCTGAAGTCGACGCGCGTGCGCCGCCTTTCACGCTCTGTGTCACAGACGATCGAGTCGATTTCAAGGACCCGGATAGTCGGCTCTTCGGAATCCGGCGTGCCGCTGTACAGCGTGACGCTGGAGCCGGAATCTCCTGCTTGCGCGCTAGCAGCCTGCGGTTCCTGTTCATTGCCGCAAGCACATAGCAGCCCCAGAGCAAGACTCAACGGGATCAATCGGCAAACGGTTGCGGGGTTTCCAATGCTCATATACCTCTCCTTGTGATTAGTAGCTGGCCATACTCATAGTTACGCAAAGCAAAGGCCTTTGAGGACACGTCGCTGATCAGCGTCGTGTATGTCCGGGGCGACAGCGAAAGAACCGGCAACGCCATCTTTGATGACAGCCTGGTCCACGGCAACGAAGGCAATCGCTTGTTCTATGCTACGACCCATTCCGATATTCTGGTGCGCTGGTCGACCATTACCGACAACAACAGCCCCCAGAGCATATTCCGCGCATTTACCAACACCGGGGCAGCTCGGATCCGAATTGCCGGAAGCATTATCTGGGAAGACGATGGCAATGTGCTGACGACCGGCGGCGTCGGTGATCTGACGGCATTCGGCGAGTGCATTATTGGTCATCAAGGCTTGGGCCAGATTGACGCCAATTTCCAGATCTACAGCACCAACAATCCGCGGTTGATCGAAAAGGATGCAACCCGACCGTACTTTCCGGGGCCAGTCTCGCCGGCGATCGACTTTTGTCATGACAACTTTTACTTTGGCAGGCCAGACCTGGCTGGGTCTAGTCGGGGCACGCCTCATCAAGGCTCACCAACGTTGCCTGGTCCCAGTCATGGCGATTACGACATCGGCGCCTACGAGACCGACTGGGACGAACTGAGCGACAGCATCTTCTCCTCGCGCTTCCAGCTGGAAGCGGGCGACACCTTCACCGACTGCAGCGACTGCCCGACTATGGTGATAATCCCGGCCGGAACCTTTACCCAGGGCAGCCCGGCAAGCGAGCCGCAGAGTCTGAACAGGGAACGCCCGCAGCGCGAAGTCAACGTCCCGGCCTTTGCCCTGGGCCAGACCGAAGTGACGTTTGAGCAATGGGACTCGTGCGTCGCCGATGGCGGCTGCTCGCACACGCCGGGTGAT
>SKKV01000282.1 GCA_007123575.1 Wenzhouxiangella sp. | reverse complement strand
TTGGCGGCTTTGCGGCTTTGCGAGAAAAACTCACGCCCGGTGGTAGGGGTGGCCGGACAGGATGGTGGTGGCGCGGTAGAGCTGTTCGGCGACCATGATTCGGATCAGCATGTGGGGGAACACGGCCGGACCGAATGACCAGCGCTGGCGGCTGCGCTTCAATATATCGGGGTCCAGGCCGTTGGCACCGCCGATGATAAAGCAGACCGGGTCTCCGTCATGCTGCCAGTCGGCCAGGTGCTTGGCCAGTTGTTCGGTAGACCAGGGTTTGCCGCCGCCGTGCAGGGCGATCAGCCGGGCGCGCTCCGGCAGCCTGGCAAGCAGGCGTTCGGCTTCGACTTTCGATTCCTGGCCCGGATGGGCGCGCCCGGCCACGGGTACTTCAATGAGTTTCAGCGGCAAGTGCGGCGGCATGCGCCGGGCATATTCGTTCCAGCCGGCGCTCACCCAGTCGGGCATGCGCGTGCCAACGCCGGCGATCACCAGATCCATCTACTGGCCCTTCAAAAACCTCAGGCTTGAGCCGAGCGCGTGGCCGGCGGCGTGCTCCAGAGTTTTTCCAGGTTGTAGAAGGCCCGGGTTTGCGGCAGCATCAGGTGGATAACCACGTCGGCCAGGTCGACCAGGATCCACTCCGCTTCGCGATCTCCTTCAACACCCAGGGGCTTGACCCCGGCCGCCTTGGCCCGCTCGACCACACGGTCGGCCATGGCCTTGACCTGGCGGGTGGAGTTGCCGCTGGCAATAAGCATGAAATCGGCGAAGCTGGATCGATCACGCAGATCGATGGTCTGGATGTCCTCGGCCTTTGCATCTTCGAGGACGGCGTGGGCGAGATCCCGAATGGCTTCGGGTTCAACAATGGTGGCGTCGTTCAAGTATCCATTCTGTTGGTGACCTGGAAGCTAGTCTAACCCTTTTTGCCGACGCTTTCATTGCAACCATACAAGCCGTGCTTGCGAATGTAGGCCAGCACCGTGACCGGCAGCAGAAAGCGCGGATCGCGACCGCCCGCCAGCTGGCGCCGAATATCGGTCGAAGAAATCGCCAACTGCGTCACTTCAACATGCCGTACCCGGCCAGCGGGCTGGCCCATCAGGTCGCGGGTGCGTTGAACTCGACGCTCGCGAAACATCTCGGCCGAATCCTGCGGGTAGCGCGGCCGGCTGCGCGGCCGGGTCATGACCACCAGGTGGGCCAGGTCGAACAACTCGCGCCAGCGGTGCCAGCGATTCAGACCGTTGGCAGCATCCTGGCCCAGACACAGCAGGATGGGCGCATCACCCACCTCCGAGCGGATGCTGGTCAAGGTGTCGACCATGAATGAGGGGCCGTCCCGGCGCACCTCACGCTCGTCCACGGTCAGGTCCGGGTAAGGTGCCAGCGCCAGTTCCAGCATGGCCAGGCGATGGTAGGCATCGGCCCAGGTGCCTTCACGATGCGGCGGCTGGCCGGCCGGCAGCAGGCGGAAATCACTGACCTTGAGGCGCTCGGCGACCTCGGCGGCGGCGCGCAGATGGCCGTAGTGCACCGGATCGAAGGTGCCACCGAATACGGCAACGGCCCTGTTCTTCATGCCGCCGCCCGGCCCGGGCGCGCAGCCAGATCCACGCACAGGCGTTCCAGGTTGAGCCAGAACTCAGCGCGATCGTTGGACTTGGACATCCTATCCAGGTCCGAAAGACGGGCCAGGGCATTGCGAACCCTTTGAGCTCCCAGACGCCGGGCAGACGCCTCCAGGCCCTGGCGACGACTGGGCCAGACCTTGAGCGAATCCAGCGCGCGTCCGGCCGGCATCTGCCGGCTCAAGGTCTGGAACGCTTCGACCTGCATCAGCTCGCGGGCCAGCGCGCCGACGATCAGCGGCATCGGCGTAGCGCCATCATCCAGGCCGCGAATGCAGCGCACGCTGGCCCCGGCCTGGCCGGTCATGACCAGCTCGACCAGCCGGAAGGCGTCGAAACGCGCGCTGTCGGCCACGGCTTCCTTGAGCTGAGCGAGGTTGAGCTGGCTGCCGTCGCCGTACAGCAGGGCCAGGCGCTCGACCTCTTGCGCGGCGGCAAGCAGATTGCCTTCCAGGCGATCGGCCAGAAAGGCAGTGGCGGAATCATCCGCACGGATGCCGCGGGCTCTCAAGCGGGCCTGGATCCAGCCCGGCAGACGGTGCGGCTTGACGCTCCAGCAAGGCACGAACACGCCGGCCTTTTCAACATCGCGAAACCAGGCGGTTTTCTCGCTGGCCATTTCCCAGGCCTGGCATTTGATCAGCAGGATATCGTCGTGCTGGCCGGAGGCCCACTCGCGCAGGGCCGCGCCACCCTCGCGGCCCGGTTTGCCGGTGGGCAGGCGCAGCTCGATCAGGCGCTGGCTGGCAAATAGCGACAAATTCTCGCTGGCCGAGCCTAACTGGCTCCAGTCGTAGCGGCCGTCGGCATCGATGACCACGCGCTCGGCAACCTGGGCCTGGCGCGCGGCCTTGCGAATCGCATCGCAGGCTTCCTCGACCAGCAGCAGCTCCGGGCCGGCAATCAGGTAGATCGAATCCAGGCCCCTGGCGAGCTGGCCGGGCAGTTTTTCCGGAAACAGCTTCAAATCGACTCCAACCGCCTGAGCATGCGCGCAGCCATGGATTGGCGCAGATCATTGCGCAGGAATTCTTCTTCGCGGGTGGCAGCCAGGATTTCCTGCTCGTCGAAGCTGTAGTCGCGGGTCAGACGTAGCGTTTCGCGCGGAATCAGCACCTCGCCGTCGCCATCGAGCAGCTCGAACTCGACATCGAAAATCAGAATGAACTCGCGTACGCGCGCGCCGGCGGCAATGGTCAGTGCCTCGCTGCGCAGACGCTCGGCATGGATGCGCAGCTCGGCCGCGCCGTCGGCGGGTGTGCTTCGAAGGTCGACGCCGTTGGCCCGCAGCACCAGGCTCAGCTCGCGCACGAAAGCGCTGCTGTCATCCGGGCTGACCAGCCAGGTCTGCTCCATCACCGCCGGCAGGCGGGCGTCGCCGCGGAGCTGAAAACCGCAGGCGGCCAGACCGATCACGAGGGTGAGCAGCAGCAGGGTGCGCATCATCCGACGACGATATTGACCAGCTTGTTCGGCACCACGATGACGCGTCGCACGGTCTGGCCTTCGGTAAAGCGGCGAACGTTTTCCTCGGCCAGGGCCTGGCGCTCGATCTCCTCGCGCGGGCTGTCCGGGGCCAGCGCCAGGCGGCCGCGAACCTTGCCGTTGACCTGAACCACCAGGGTCACGGTCTGGCGGACCAGGGCCGATTCGTCCACCTCGGGCCAGCCGGCCTTGAACACCGATCCGGCATGGCCCAGCGCCTGCCACAGGGCTTCGGCTATATGCGGGGTGACCGGCGCAATCAGGCGCACGATGCTGCTCCAGGCTTCCTGGCACAGGGCGCGGTCGGCGGTCGCTGCTTGCTGGTAGCGGTTCAGGTGATTGCTGAACTCCATGATCGCGGCGATGGCCGTGTTGAAGGTATAGCGTCGGCCGTAGTCGTCGCCAACCTTGGCAATGGCTTCGTGCAGCAGGCGGCGCAGTTCGCGGCCGGCATCGTCAAGCGCGGCAGTATCCAGCGCACGGTCAGTGCCGCCTGCCTCCAAGTGCACATGGACGCCGGCCCAGAGCCGCTTCAGAAAACGCCAGGCACCTTCGACACCCGCGTCCGACCATTCCAGCGACTGCTCGGGCGGCGAGGCGAACATGGAAAACAGGCGCACCGTATCGGCGCCGTATTGCTCGACCAGGGCCTGGGGATCAACGCCGTTGTTCTTCGACTTGGCCATTTTCTCAACACCGCCGGCCTCGACGGGCTGGCCATCATCGCGCAGCACGGCGCGCAGAAAACGGCCCTTGTCATCGCGCTCGATATCGACATCGGCCGGGTTGAACCACTGCTTGCGGCCGGACTCGTCCTCGCGGTAGTAGGTTTCGGCCAGCACCATGCCCTGGGTCAGCAGACGGCTGAAAGGCTCGTCGACATCAACCAGGCCCTCGTCGCGCATCAGCTTGGTCCAGAAGCGGGCATAGAGCAGGTGCAGAATGGCGTGCTCAATGCCGCCGATGTATTGATCCACCGGCATCCAGGCCCGGGTGTGTTCATCGACCATGGCCTGGTCGTTGTTGCTGCAGGTGTAGCGCAGGAAATACCAGGACGAGTCGACGAAGGTATCCATGGTGTCGGTCTCGCGCCGGGCCGGCTTGCCGCAGTTCGGGCAGGTGGCGTTGACGAAGGCCTCGCAGCGCGCCAGCGGGTTGCCGGCACCGTCCGGGACCAGGTCTTCCGGCAGGCGCACCGGCAGGTCTTCATCCGGCACCGGCACATCGCCGCAGTCGTCACAGTGAATGATCGGGATGGGGCAACCCCAGTAGCGCTGGCGCGAGATCCCCCAGTCGCGCAGGCGGAACTGGATCCGGGCGCGACCCGCCTCGCGCTTTTCCAGGTCATTGACGATGGCCTGGAAGCCGGCCTCGCAGCTCAAGCCATCGTAAGGGCCCGAGTTCAGCAGCTGACCGGTCTTGGTCGCGTAGTCATAGTGCCAAACCTGGGCATCGTAAGCGGCACCGTCCGGGCGGGTGATGACCTGGACGATGGGCAGCTCGTACTTCAGGGCAAACTCGAAATCGCGCTCGTCGTGGCCCGGCACGGCCATAATGGCGCCCTCGCCGTAACCCATCAGCACGTAGTTGGCGACCCAGACCGGCAGTTCGGCACCGGTCAGCGGATGAATGGCCTTGAGACCGGTGTCCATGCCCAGCTTTTCCTGGGTGGCCAGCTCAGCCTCGGACACCCCACCCTTCTGGCACTGCTCGATAAATGCAGCCAGCGCCGGATTGGCGCGAGCGGCTTCCCGAGCGAGCGGATGCTCGGCGGCAACCGCCATATAGGTCGCCCCCATCAGCGTGTCCGGCCGGGTGGTGAAGACCTTGATCGTCTCGTCGCCGCAGGCAAAGCTGATTTCTGCGCCCTCGCTGCGGCCGATCCAGTTGGCCTGCTGGGTCTTGACGTTATCCGGCCAGCCGTCGAGCTGATCGATGCTATCCAGCAGCTCCTGCGCGTAGTCGGTGATGCGCAGGTAGTACATCGGAATCTCACGCTTTTCGACCAGCGCACCGGAGCGCCAGCCGCGCCCGTCAACCACCTGCTCGTTGGCCAGCACGGACTGGTCGACCGGGTCCCAGTTGACCACGCCGGTTTTCTTGTAGGCAATGCCGCGCTTGAGCAGGCGCAGGAAAAACCATTGGTTCCAGCGGTAGTAGTCCGGATCGCAGGTGGCCAGCTCGCGCTCCCAGTCCAGCGCAAAACCCAGCGACTTGAGCTGGCTGCGCATGTGGGCGATGTTGTCGCGGGTCCACTTCGCCGGCGGCACGCCGTTGGCCATGGCCGCATTTTCCGCCGGCAGGCCAAACGCATCCCAGCCCATGGGCTGCAGCACATGCCGGCCGCGCATGCCCAAGTAGCGCGAAATCACATCACCAATGGTGTAATTGCGCATATGCCCCATATGCAGCTTGCCGGATGGGTACGGGAACATGCTCAGGCAGTAGAACTTGTCACCGTCGCCCAGCTCGGCACGATGGGCGCCCTGTTGTTCCCAGCGGCGCTGGATTTCCGGCTCGATGCGCGCCGGATGGTAGCTGTCGGTCGCGGCTTCGGTCGTGGTCGCTGTCATTGCTTTGAATACTTAGCTGTCTTGTTCTTCTTCATCATCATCGGCTTCAAACTCGACCTCGTCGAGCTCGCGCCAGGCCGCTTCGGCCTGCTCGCGCAGTGATTGGGTGGCCTCGCGCGCATCGTCCCAGGCATCTTCGGTCAGCGCACTGACTTCTTCCCAGGCCTGGGTCGAGCGCTGGCGGGCACGTTCGGCCGCCTGGCGGGAACGCTCCCAGGCTTCCCGGCTGCCGCTTTCGGCCGCCTCGGCAGCCTCTTCGGCCAGCTGGCGCGCTTCCCTGGCCAGGTTTTCGGCCCGCTCCCAGAGCTGCTCGGCACCGGTCTCGGCCTGCGCTTCGGCATCTTCCAGCAAGTCGGCCAGATCAGCTTCAGCGGCTTGGGCCTGTTCGGCAGCATCATCGATGACTTCCGACATTTCCTCTTCGACCGCCGAGGCCATGTCCCTGACTTCCTGCTCGGCATCAGCCGGCTCGTCATCACGCTGGCATCCGGCCAGGACCAGTGCGGAAAACATCATCAAAAATAGCAAGTAGCGCATATCGTCTCCAGGAAAAATTCCAGCAAGAAAGATGTAGCTCGCCATTATGCCCAAAAGCCGACAGAACATGGCACTAAAGCAGGAGCTGGCGCGTTTCGGGGATCAGGATAATGACATCACGGTTGTTATACTTTGGGTGGGTGGCAACAGGACGGCATCAGAACGATGAAACCAGAACACGTTTTTTTTGCAAGCTTGGTCAACTTGTTTGTGGCAGTTGGTCTGGTGATGGGCGCAGCCAGCACGGCTGCGGCTTCCGGCTTTGCCGAACACACGCCAGGCAACCGCCACCTAGTGGACGGCGACCGCGCGTACCGCAACGGGCAATACACGCGCGCCAAGGTCCGATTTCTTGCCGGTGCGCGCTGGGCTGACAAGCTCGCACAATTCAATCTTGGCGTGATGAATTATCACGGCCAGGGCGTACCTCAGGACAAAGCCCGAGCTTGGGCCTGGTTTGCCTTGTCGGCAGAACGCGGCTACCCAAGAATGGTGGAAATGGCTGACCAGATTTACCGTGAGCTGAATGATGAGAAAAAGGCACGCGGCCAACGAATACTTGAAGACGAGCTGCAACCCCAGTTTGGCGATAACGTGGCGGTTGAGAGAACCGCTCGCCGCATGGAACGTGAACGTCGGCGCGCAACCGGTTCGCGAACCGGCGCCATCGGCAGCCTGGTCGTGATCGACCGTTCCGGGCAAAGCCGCACCGGACAAGAGTTTTACCGTGCCGATGCCTGGGACTTCCGCCAGATCATCGACATGGAAACCCGAATTTTCAATGCCCTGGACGGCGGCACGGTTTCGCTGCGCGACCTGGAAATCGTAGAGGAAAAGGCCGATGAGCCAGAGGACTGAAGCCGTGGCACTAGACCATGCCCCATGGACGCTGAGATTGCTGGGCCTGATTGCACTTTGCTGCCTGCTGGCGGGCTGTTCGGCCCGACAGGTCCAGGATAACCTGGCCGGTGCCACCGCCCAGCGGCTGGTGACCTACGCCATCGACGATCTTGTCAGCCAGATCCCCGAGCAGGATTTCGCTGTATTTCGCGGCAAGACCCTGGTGCTGGAAAGTCACTTCATTACCGGCGACGATATCCGCAGCTATGCCGACCAGCGCCTGGCGCGGGAACTGAATCAGCGATTTGGAATCCAGATCATTCTCGGGCCGCAGCTCATGGCCCCGCACCGGCTCAGCGTTTTCTACACGGCCTTGGGCACGGACCAGGGTCTGCTGGGCTTCTACCTGCCGCTGGGCGTCGTGCCGGGCGTCGAAGAATCAACCCGCATCAACCTGATCACGCTGGAGCAGTTCCACGGCGTGGCCGAGATGTACTACTACATTGAAAGCGAGGGCCAAACCAGCAGGGGCCCGCGCCTGCTCGGCCGGACGCGAACAGACGCGCTGGGTCTGCCCATCATCACCATTCCGATTTCCAGCCTCGACTGACCGGGCTGAGTTGGGCCTCGGGTCAGATCAGTCGCGCATGCCGCGATCGGACAGTGCCAGCCAGGCATCGAAATCGAGCACGTCGTGCTCGGCCAAGGCGGTTTTGTAGTTCGCCGCCAGCCGCTTGCCCTCTTCCACGCCCCACTGGTCAAACGGGTTGATGTTCCAGAGCACCGACAGGGCAAAGACCGCGTGTTCGAAGCTTGCGAGCAAAAACCCCAGGGCCTGTGGATCAAGCCGTTGGGCAAGCAGGACCATAACGGGCCGATTGCCTGGCAAGCGTCGATAGGGCTTTTCATCGTCCCGTCCGCGCGCCATCGCAGTGGCCTGGGCCAATAAATGGGCCAACTGAACCCGGTGCCACTGCTGGCGGTCATGGCCCGGCTCCAATGCAGCCACCAGCATCAGCGGGTGAGAATCCGGTGCCTGGTGCAGCGCCTGAAAGATGGAATGCTGTAAATCGGTGCCGCGACCGGCAAAAATCAGCGGCGAGGTCGGACGATCCAGCGTGCCATCGCCAAGGTCCACGCCCTTGCCCAGGCTCTCCATGACCAATTGCTGCAAGAACTCCCCCAGCAGCGCCAGGCGCGGGTCATAGGCGACCACCCCCAGGCTCGGGCAATCCAGGTCGCGACGAAGGAAGTGCATCAGCACCGCCACCTGCCTGGCCAGCGATAGCGGCAGGTCGGAGTTGGCAAATCTGGCATCGGCGAGTTCCGCACCGTTCAGCAAGGCTTCGAAACGAGTCCGGCCCAGGCGCGCGGCCGCGCTCACGCCGACCGAAGACCACAGCGAGAAACGTCCGCCGGTCCACTCCGGAAAGATCAGCACGTGGTCGTGCTTGAAGCCGAACGCCAGCGCGCTGTCCGGTCGAGCCGTTGCTGCCCAGGCCTGGGTTGGGAAACGATCGCCCAGCCATTCCTTGAGACGGGCAGCATGCAGCAAGGTTTCTTCGGTAGAAAAGGATTTTGATGCAATGACCACGCCGGTGGTGGCGGGGTCCAGGGATTCGAGCAGATCGCCAACTCGGCGCGCATCGACCGTGGACAGCCAGTGCACGCGAACCGCGCTGTCGCGCTGATCCAGCGCATCGGCGACCAGGCGCGGCCCCAGGTCCGAACCGCCAATTCCAACGTGGACCAGGTCGGTCAGGCCCGACGCGCCGCTGAACAGCGATTGCGCCAGCGCCAGGAATCGCTCCCGATGACCGGCCAGCTCACCGTTCGGATCGGCACCGGGATAACGGCGAGGATCGGCAGCGCGCAGTGCCATGTGCAGCGCCGGTCGGCACTCGGAAGGGTTGACGATCTCGCCGGCAAACAAGCGCTGCACCGCGGCATCAATGCCGGAATCGCACAAGGAACGCTCAAGCGCTTGAGCACGCTCCTTGGTCAGCGGCAACCGCGAGAAGTCCAGCAGCCAGCCGTGCTCGATCAGTGACAAGCGCCGGCTGCGCTCGGCATCGCTGTCGAACAGGGAAACCACGTCCGGGATGTTGTTTTTTCCCAACATCTCGAGTCAGGCTTTTCAAGCGGCCTGGGCGGGGATGTGGCCTGCGGTGCGAACGATGCGGTTGTCACCGTCCGGGTAGACCAGGCTTGGGTGGTAGTCGGCCAGCTCGGCCTCATCCAGCGCACCGTAAGCGGCAATGATGACCAGGTCTCCCGGCGAGGCCTTGTGGGCCGCGGCACCGTTGACGCTGATTACGCCGCTATCGCGTTCGGCGCGGATTGCGTAGGTAACGAAGCGCTCACCATTGTTGATGTTGTAGATATGTATTTGTTCATACTCGAGAATGCCGGCAGCCTCGAGGAGCGCTTCATCGATGGCGCAGGAACCCTCGTAATCCAGTTCTACGCG
This sequence comes from Wenzhouxiangella sp., assembly GCA_007123575.1. Taxonomy (GTDB): domain Bacteria; phylum Pseudomonadota; class Gammaproteobacteria; order Xanthomonadales; family Wenzhouxiangellaceae; genus Wenzhouxiangella. The sequence goes on along the minus strand of SKKV01000282.1, from coordinate 4,148 downwards.
GGTGACCGTGGCCCGGTGAATCTTGGCCTTGAGCATGTTGACTTGCATGTTTCTGATACCTCGAGCTTTCCTTCGATTGCACTGAGCGATTTCGCCCAATAAAAAAACCCCTCCCCTGTCGGGGAGGGGCAATTTGTCGGAGTGATGTACCTCGCTTCGCGCCCTGCGACCTTGCCTAAACGTTGCGGTTTTGCCAAGGTTGGTGGTAAGTCTACCACAGCCCGACCTCATTTGCCAAGCTCACTTTGCAAAAAGTGCATCTGCAAGGGACGCTGGTTCAGAGTCTCGGCGACCGGTCAAGTTCCCCGGCCAGCCCGGAATATCCGTACCGCAGTGGACCGTGCGCCGGCCGTAACGATATTCACAGACGATTCACCAGGGGCGCGGCAACATCTGGCCCGTGTTCGGAGCGGACCCTCCAAGGCCCTGACTCCCTCCCCCGTTCCGAATACGTAGTGAAGCCCCTGACCACGGCTCCCGGTCAGGGGCTTTTTTGATGGGCGGGTACAATCCTGCGTGAATCGATACCGAGATCCGACGACATGACTCGTGACAAGCACGCGATGAACCCCAACGATAAAGACACTGTTCGCGTTCTGGGCTGGTCGGGCCTGCTGCCCTTTGCCTTCATGCCCCTGGCAGCAGCCGTAGACTTCCCTGAGTGGCTGCAGCGGTTGTTGCTGACCTACGCAGTCATCATCCTGGCTTTCATGGCCGGCACGCTCTGGGCACGCTTCCTGCTGACCGCCGACCCCGGTCGCTTCCGCCTGATTGCCAGCAACCTGCTTGCGCTGGCCGCCTGGCCAGCCGTTTTGCTGGACCTGCACTGGGCCGCTTTCTGGCTGGCGGTCGTGTTCGGCGCCCACCTGGCGCTTGACGAACCCTGGCGCTCGCACGATTTGCCCGGCTGGTATCGGCGCCTGAGGCTGTATTTGAGCGGATCGGTGATCGGCCTGCTGGTGCTGACCGGTCTGATCGGGGCCGGACGTGTCTTCTGAAACCATTCTGCAGGCCACCAATCTGGGCCGGCGGTTTCGCGTCGGCCAGGAAACCATCGACGTTCTGGCCGGACTGGAGCTGTCGGTGGCGCGCTGTGAGCGCGTGGCGATCATGGGCGCCAGCGGCTGCGGCAAGACCACCCTGCTCCACCTTGCCGCCGGCATGGATACGCCCAGCAATGGATCGGTTAGTCTGCTCGGCACTGACTTGGCTCAACTGGCCGAGCCGGCGCTGACGCGATTGCGTGCGCGCCGCATCGGCCTGATTTTCCAGGACTTCAACCTGATCGACAGCCTGACTGCCCTGGAGAACATCCGGCTACCCCTGTGGCTGAACCGCCAGCCGGAGGCGCCAGATCGTTTGTCTGCCCTGGTCGAGACACTGGGCATCTCAGCGCTGCTGGACCGCATGCCTGCCGCGCTGTCAGGCGGTGAAAAGCAACGGGTTGCCATTGCCCGCGCGCTCATTCATCAGCCCGACCTGATCCTGGCCGACGAGCCCACCGGCAGTCTCGACGAAACGACGGCTGATCGGGTGCTGGCCTTATTCGACCAGGTCATCGGCAGCAGCCAGTCGGCCCTGCTGATGGTGACCCACAATCGCGAGGCAGCCCGTTTGTGCGAGCGGCAGCTGATCCTGCGCAACGGTGCCCTGCAGCCGGCCGCATGAACCCGCTGCTGCAGTTTTCCCGGCGCTTTCTCTACCGCCACCCCGGCCAGCTGATGCTGGCCTTGATCGGCATCGCCGCCGGCGTGGCGGTAGTCACCGGCGTAGCCTTGCTGCGCGACGTGCTGGTCGAGTCGCTGGATCTGGCTGCCGATGCCATCGCCGGCAGGGACAGCATTCGCATCGAGCATCCCTCGGGGGTAGTGCCTGAATCTGCCTTCATTGACTTGAGCCTGCGACCAGGCTCGCCGGAGCTGGTGCCGGTGCTGCGCGCCCGGGCCAGGCACGGCGAACACAATCTGGAGATACTGGCCCTGGATCCGCTGACGCCGGGGGCCGGCCCGATGGGCTTGAGCGGAGCGGCGACGGCGCCGCTGATGGGCATTGACAGCGGCGTTCTGCTCAGCCAGGCCACCCTGGAACAACTGAACGCAAACCCGGACCAGCCGCTGTCGGTGCGCGTGGCCGGGCGAACGCTGGGGCTGGAGATCGTTGCCGTCCTGCCCGATCGACCGGGGCTGGACCAGCGCCTGATCATGGACATTGCCAATGCCCAGGCCCTGCTGGATCGCCGTGGTGAGCTTTCGTGGATTGACGCACCGGGAACAGCAGAAGCCTGGTTGAACCAGCACCTGCCGGCCGATTTGCAGCTGGTGCGAGCCGATGAGCGCCGCGCCAGCGCCACCCAACTGACTGCGGGCATGCGTTCCAATCTCACCGCGATGAGCCTGCTGGCCTTTGCCGTTGGCCTGTTCGTGGTCCATGCCGTGCTCGCTTTTCTGCTGGTGCAGCGCCGGCGCCAGATCGGCATGCTGCGCGCGGTTGGCGTCACGCCTGCCCAGCTGCGGGCAGTACTGGCCGGGGAGGCGCTGGTGATCACCGGTGTTGGCGCCCTGCTGGGGCTGGCCCTGGGCACGGTGCTTGCCAATGCCCTGCTTGACCTGGTTCGAAGCCCGGTCGCGGAAGTCTATGGGTTGATCACAGTACTCCAGGCGCAGCCATCGGCCAGTCTCTATGGCCTGGTCTGGCTGATGGCCGTAGTCCTCGGCCTGGCCAGCGTCAGCGGCGTGCTGCGCGCGGCCATGCGCATCGCCCCCGGTGAACTGAGCCGCGATAGCGCACAGCACAGCACCCTGACTGACCGCCACGCGGCCCTGCTGGCCGGTCTGCTGGCGGTTGCGGGCACCGCGAGCTTCGTTGTCGACCCGGGGCTGACCGCGGCACTGATCGGCTTGTTTCTCTGGCTGTGCGCGGCCGCGCTGTTGGCCCCGGCCGCCGGCATGGCCCTGCTGGCCGGCTGGCAGCAGCTGCGTCGCAAGGGCCTGTCAGGCCGGGCCGTTGGCATGCTCTCCCAGGCCCGCGCCCGGCTATCCCCGGCACTGGCGGCACTCAGCCTGGCCTTGGGCTTGAGCGCCGGCATGGCCATGATGGTGCTGGGCTTCAGAACGGCCGTGGATGACTGGGTCGAAAGGCTGCTGCGGGCCGATGTCTACCTGACCGTCAGCGGCGGCCAGATCGACGACAGCCTGGTTGGCCTGATCAAGGACTGGCCGGAGGTGATTCACCTATCCAGCGCGCGCCAGCGTGAGCTGCCGGACGGCACCCGGCTGGTAGCCTTCGATCTGCCGGCACCGGCCTGGGATGGATTTGACTGGCTGGCCGGCAATTCGGAGCAGGCCCGCGAGGCCTTCCAGACCGGCCGCGGCCTGCTGATTACCGAACCCCTGGCCCGCCATCGCCAAATCGAGATCGGCGATCCAATCAACTTGATGACGCCGGCCGGCGAGCAGCGCCTGCCCGTACTTGCCGTCTACCGCGACTACGGCAGCGATCGCGGCGTGATCGCAATGGATGGCAGTCACTATCGGCAGTGGTTCGACGATCAGCGTCGTGACAGCCTGGGGCTGTACCTGGATGATCCGATTGCGTCGATCGAGCAGCGGCTGGCGTCCTTGCCCGTGGACGCCAACCTGACCACCCGCGAGCAGATCCGCACCCAGACCATGGCAATTTTCGACCGCACCTTCCGCATTTCCTGGGCGCTGGCCGTGCTGGTCGGGCTGATTGCGCTGGTAGCCCTGGTCAGCGCGCTGCTGGCCCTTGGCCTGGAACGTGGGCGCGACTATGCCACCCTGCGCGCGCTGGGCCTGACCAGGCGCGGCCTGCTGGCCTGGGTTGTGACCCAGACCACGGCCCTGGCCGCGGCGGCGGCAGTGCTGGCCATCCCGATCAGCCTGGGCATTCACGCCGGGCTGTCGCTGCTGGTGCAACCACGCGCCTTCGGCTGGACCTTGTCTCTGAGCCTGCCGCTGATGCCCTGGCTGGCGATGCTGCCGCTGGCCGTGCTCACCGGTGCCCTGGCCGGGCTGTACCCGGCCTGGAGCATTCTGCGACGCGACCCCGCCCCCTTGCTCAGGAGCCACTGATGCGCCTGGACCTGGTATTGCTCGGCCTTGTCGTCAGCAGTCTCGTAGGCTGGCTGG